>RECA01000223.1 GCA_007692435.1 Thioalkalivibrio sp. | reverse complement strand
GCCCTCTTCCGCCCTACGCTTCTTTCATGGTCGGGGGTGGTTGCCAGGCGCCATGGGAGTTAGCGTGAAAGGCGCGCATTTCTCCCCTCTCCCGCTTGCGGGGGAGGGAGGTTTTCATCGTCACGGAGACAAAGGGTGGAGGCCATGAACGACCACAACTGGAATCGGCGGCGCACGCTGGCCGTGCTGCTGGCCGGGGCGGTCGCTCCCGTGGTGGGGTCTGCGGCTGCGAACGGCCGTCCGAAGGAGCCCCGGATTGGCCTCGCGCTGGGCAGTGGCGGGGCGCGCGGGCTCGCCCACGTGCAGGTGTTCGAGGTGCTCGATGCACTGGGGCTTCGACCGCACCGCATCTCGGGCGCGAGCATCGGGGCAGTGATGGGCGCGCTCTACGCGGCGGGCCTGTCGGCCAGCGACATCCACGACGCCATCGACCGGATCACCAAGTCCAGCGACGAGGGCTGGCTCGAGGCCCTGCTGTCGCGGGAACTGACCCGCTGGCTGCGCTTCATTGAGCCCGGTGCGGCGCCGGGGGGCGTGATCCATTCGGACGCCTTCATCGACTTCCTGCAGGAGACGGCCGGAGTGTCCAACTTCGAGGAGCTCGCGATGCCGCTCCAGGTGGTGGCTACCGACTTCTGGAGCCGCGAGATGGTGGTCTTCGACAGCGGCGATCTCTGGGCCCCCGTGCAGGCGAGCATGGCCGTTCCCGGCCTGTTCAAGCCCGTCAGCTATCAGGATCGGCTGCTGGTCGACGGGGGTCTGACCAACCCGGTGCCCTTCGACCTGCTCGAAGACTGCGACCTCATCATCGCGGTGGACGTGCTGGGCACCCGAACCCCGGACGCGGCCAATGAGTTACCGTCGTCGCTCGAGAACATCTTCAACACCTTCCAGATCATGCAGAACTCGATCCTCTCGGAAAAGCTGCGGCGGCTGGAACCGGACATCATGGTTCGGCCGGAGATCGAGGGCGTGCGGGTGCTGGAGTTCTACCGCTTCGAGGACATCTTCGAACAGGGCCGCCCCGCGCGGGACGCGCTGGAGGCGGAACTGCGCGAACGGCTGGGTCGGCCGGCCGCCTGAATCGGCCCGTGTCAGGCCACCCGGCGGGCCGCGAGCATGTACTGCACCATCGAGACGAGCGTGAGTACCGCGGCAAGGTAGAGCAGCCATTCTCCGATCAGGAAGACCGGAAGCGGGCCGAGCGGAACCGCCCACAGCAGAAGGAAGATCGACACCATCTGCGCGCTGGTCTTCACCTTGCCGATCGAGGACACCGCGACCCGCGCCCGCTTGCCCACCTCCGCCATCCACTCGCGCAGCGCCGAAATGGCGATCTCGCGCCCGATGATCACGATCGCGGCAACACTGATGCCTAGAGCGGTGGACGTGTCGACCACCAGCACGAGGGCCGCCGCCACGATCAGCTTGTCCGCCACCGGATCCAGGAAGGCGCCAAAGGGCGAGGTCACCTCAAGGCGCCGCGCGAGGTAGCCGTCCAGCCAGTCGGTGAGGCCCGCCAGCGCGAAGATCAGTGCCGCGACGATGCCGCCCCACGGCTCGGGGAGCCCGTAGAACAGGACCACCATCAGCGGGATCAGGCCGATGCGTGACCAGGTCAGCCAGGTGGGCAGTTTGCGTAGCATCTCAGCTCTCGTGGAAACCCTCGTAGATCGCCCGGGCCAGGCCCCGGCTGATGCCCGGAACCTTCGCAATTTCCTCCGGGCCGGCACGCGCGATGCCCTGCATCCCGCCGAAGTGGTTCAGCAGCGCGGCCCTGCGCTTCGGGCCCAGCCCCGGGATGCCCTCCAGACGCGACTCGCGGCGGACCTTCGCACGGCGGGCACGATGCCCCGTGATCGCAAAGCGATGGGCCTCGTCACGAATCTGCTGGATCAGGTGCAATGCGCTGGAATGCGCAGGCAGTATAGAAGGGCCCTCGACCCCGCTCAACACCAGGGTTTCCAGGCCCGGGCGCCGATCCGCCCCCTTGGCCACCCCCACGACGCGCAGCCACTCCATGCCGAAGCCCTTCAGCACATCCAGGGCCTGGGCCACCTGGCCCTTGCCACCGTCGATGAACAGGATGTCCGGCACCTGGCCCTCGCCCTTCTTCAGGCGAGCGAACCGCCGCTTCAGGGCCTGGTGCATCGCGGCGTAGTCGTCACCCGGCTCGATTCCCGTGATATTGAAGCGGCGATAATCCGACTTGATCGGGCCCTCGGGTCCGAAGACCACGCAGGAGGCCACCGTGCCTTCGCCCTGGGTGTGGGAGATGTCGAAGCATTCCATCCGGCGCGGGGCCTCGGGCAGATTCAGGGCAGTGGTCAGGGCCTCCAGCCGCGCCTGCTGACTGGCCTTCCCGGCGAGATGCGCCTGCAGCGCAAGCCGCGCATTGCGCTCCGCCATCCGCAGCCACTCCGCCCGCTCGCCGCGCGGCGACCAGGCCAGGTGCACGCGGCTGCCCCGCCGCTGCTGCAGCAGGCCCTCGAGGGCCTCCGGGGCGTCCGGGCGCTGCGAGACCAGTACGCGGTGGGGCGGCTCGCGCTCGGCATAGTACTGCGCGAGGATCGCGGCCATGATCTCGCCGTCCTCGGCCTCGTCCGGAAGGCGCGGATAGCGCACGGCGTTGCCCAGGTTCTGGCCGTTGCGCACGAAGAAGATCTGGACCGCGGCCGCACCGCCCTCGCGGGCCAGCGCAAACACGTCGGCATCGCCCTCGCCCCCGGCGACATACTGCTGCTCCGAGATCTGGCGCAGGTTGGAGATCTGATCGCGCAGGCGGGCCGCACGCTCGAAACGGAGTTCGGACGCCGCCTCCTCCATTCGCTTGACCAGATCGCCGATGACCTCGTCGCTGCGGCCCTGCAGGAAGCGCAGGCTGGCATCGACATCGGCGGCGTACTCCTCGGGCTCGATGTAGCCGACGCACGGTGCGGTGCAGCGCCCGATCTGGTACTGAAGGCAGGGCCGGCTGCGGTGCGCGAACACGCTGTCCTCGCACTGACGCACCAGAAAGAGCTTCTGCAACAGATTCAGGGTGTCCCGGACCGCAACGGTGGACGGGTACGGCCCGAAGTAGCGCACCCCCTTCTTGCGGGCACCCCGGTGAAACCCCAGGCGTGGGTATTCGTGATTCGAAACATAGATATAGGGATAACTCTTGTCGTCCCTTAGCAACACGTTGTAGCGCGGCCGATGGCGCTTGATGAGGTTCGCCTCGAGCAGCAGCGCCTCCGCCTCGGTCTCCGTTACCGCAACACGGATCCCGGCAATCTGGGCGACCATCGCACGTGTCTTCGGGCTGCGCTCGCCCGCGGTACGGAAATAGCTGGCGATGCGCTTGCGCAGGCTCTTGGCCTTGCCCACGTAGATCACGGTCCCGGAGGCATCCAGCATCTGATAGACGCCGGGCGCGAGGGTGCAGTTCTTCAGGAAGGCCGCGTGGTCGAACGCGGGGGCGGTCTCGTTCATCGGCTCAGGATAACCGCGCCCGAATCTCCCCGAACAGTTCCTCGAACATTGCTGGCGTAAGGCGTCGCGTCTGGGTGTTGTAGCGGGAACAGTGATAGGAATCGAAGAGCAGCCGGCCCTGCCCGAGGTCGTGCTGCGCCCCGTGCGCGAAACGGCAGGCCGACGGCTTCACCCCCACCGCGCGCAGGACCGCCTCATGCGCAACGCGGCCGAGGGCCAGGACAATCCGCGGCGACACGGCCGCGATCTCGGCAGCGAGAAACCCGTTGCAGGTGCGCACCTCCAGGGGTGTCGGCTTGTTCTGCGGCGGCAGACACTTCACCGAGTTGGTCACCCGGCAGTCGTGCAGGACCAGTCCGTCGTCCCGGGCAATCGCTTCCGGCTGGCTGGCGAAACCGAAGGCGTGGAGGGTCCGGTACAGCAGGATGCCGGCATGGTCACCGGTGAAGGGCCGACCCGTGGCATTCGCACCGTGCTTGCCCGGGGCCAGCCCGACGATCAGCAGGGGGGCCTGCGCCGGCCCAAACGGGGGGACCGGCGCCGCGTGGTAGCCAGGGTGGTCGCGGCGGACGGCGCTGAGGTGCCCGGCCAGGCGCGGGCAGCGGGTGCAGTCCGGATCGAATGCGGGTGTGCGGTTCACCAGCGCGAGTACGGATGTCGGGCCAGCTCGGTGTTGTAGTAGCGGGGATCCTCCGACACCTCCTCGCCCAGCCATTGCGGCCGGTCGAAGCGCTCGCCCGCATCCTCCAGCTCGATCTCCGCGACCACCAGCCCGGCATTGTCTCCGGCGAACTCGTCGATCTCCCAGCGGTGGTCACCGACCCTGACCTCGTGTCGGGTCTTCTCGACCACCTGACCGGCGAGCTCCGAGAGCAGCACCCGGGCCTGGTCCGCGGGGATCGGATATTCGAACTCGAGCCGCTCGACGCCGAGCGTCGCGCTCTTCACGTTGAGATTGGCGTCTTCACCGTCGACCCGCACGCGCACCGAGGCACGCTCGTTGCCACACAGGTAACCCTGGCGCAGGGACCGTGACCGCTGCACCGATGAGCGCCAGTCATCGTTTTTTAACAGGAATTTGCGTTCGATTTCGCGAGGCATTTGTTATGTCTTGATTGCCGAAGTTGGCGAAGGGTACCCCGCCGGGGATCCGGCGGGAATGCCCGAGTCAAGCGACGGATCGCGCCCGTGGGGTCACTCCTGCAACCCTCCCTGTGGGAGCGGCCTCGGCTCTTACATCCGGATCAGTGCCGCACCCCAGGTAAACCCGCCGCCGAAGGCCTCGGTAAGGATCAGGTCGCCGGCCCGTATCCGGCCGTCGCGCACCGCGACGTCCAGCGCCAGCGGGATGGAGGCCGCCGAGGTGTTGCCGTGGGTATCGACCGTGACCACCACCTGATCCATCGACATCGCGAGCTTCTTTGCGGTCGCCTGGATGATGCGGATGTTGGCCTGGTGCGGAACCAGCCAGTCCAGTTCGGATTTTGCGATCCCGTTGTGCGCAAGGGTCTCATCCACGATCTGGTCCAGCGTGTTCACCGCCATCTTGAAGACGGCGCGCCCCTCCATGCGGATCTTGTCGTCGGTCACGTCCGTGCGCGACACCCCGGCCGGGACCTCGAGCAGGGAGCGGTGGGCTCCATCGGCGTGCAGGTGGGTCGAGATCACGCCCGGTTCCTTCGCCGCGGACAGCACCACTGCCCCCGCGCCGTCGCCCCAGAGGATGGAATTGCCCCGATCGCTGTAATCGGTGATCCGGGACAGGGTCTCGGCGCCCACCACCAGCACGTGGCGGCACTGGCCGCCGCGGATGAACTGGTCTGCCGTCGCGACCGCGTACACGAACCCGCTGCACACCGCCTGGATGTCAAAGGCCGGACAGCCACCGACGCCAAGCTTGGCCTGCAGCAGGCAGGCCGTACTCGGAAAGATCTGGTCGGGCGTGGTGGTCGCAACCAGGATCATGTCCAGATCGTGAGCGTGCAGCCCGGCGGCATCCAGGGCCCGCAGCGAGGCCTGCAGGGCCAGGTCCGAGGTCGTCTCCCCGGGGGCCGCCACGTGGCGCATACGGATGCCGGTGCGCTCGACGATCCACTCGTCCGTGGTATCGACCAGCCTTTCCAGGTCGGCATTGGTCAGTATCGCTTCCGGCAGGTAGCCACCGGTTCCCGAGACGCGAGCATGGGTCACACTTCCACCTCCTGGCGCAACATGCGGCCCAGCTGCTTGTCGATCCGCTGCGGAACGTTGGCCTCGGCCTCCTTGCGCGCAATGCGGATGGCGTTCGCGAAGGCGATCTCGTCCGCGCCGCCGTGGCTCTTGATCACGATCCCCTGCAGGCCGAGTAGCGAGGCGCCGTTGTAGCGCCGGGGGTCGAAGCGATTGCGAAAACGGTTCAGGACCGGCATCGCCGCCAGGCCGCGTAGCCGCGTAATCCAGGATCGCTTGAACTCGGACCGGATGGTATCGGAGATCATGCGCGCGACGCCCTCGCTGGTCTTCAGCGCGACATTGCCGACGAAGCCGTCGCAGACGACCACGTCGACATCGCTGCAGTAGACGTCGTTGCCCTCGACAAAGCCAATGTAGTTCAGCGAGGACTTCTCCAGCAGATGGGCGGCCTCGCGGACGCGATCATTGCCCTTGATCGCCTCGGAGCCGATGTTGAGCAGACCGACCCGGGGCGTGTCCAGGCCGTCGATGGCGGTCACCAGGACCGAACCCATCACCGCGAACTGGTACAGGTGGGCCGCCTCGACGTCGACATTGGCGCCAAGGTCCAGCATGTGGGTATGGCCGAACAGTGATGGCAGCGCGGTGGCGATCGCGGGCCGGTCGATACCGGCCAGGGTCTTCAGCACGTAGCGGGCCATCGCCATCAGCGCACCGGTGTTGCCGGCGCTGACGCAGGCCGATGCGCTGCCTTCCTTCACCAGGTCGATCGACTTGCGCATCGAGGAATCGCGCTTGTTGCGCAGTGCGACCGCCGGCAAATCCTCCATCGCCACTGTCTGCGATGCGTGCATCACCTGCGCACGGGATCTCATGGACCCCGGCCAGTGCCGCATGTGCGCCGCGACCACGGCCTCGTCGCCGACGAGCAGGAGATGGATGTCGTCCGTCTCCTGCAGCGCCCGGAGCGCGGCCGGCATGATCACGGAGGCACCGTGGTCTCCGCTCATCACGTCCAGCGCAATGGGATAGCTGTGACTCATGCCGATCGCGACCTGCCCTCGCACTGCGTGCCCCCCGGTGCGACTCCGACTGGAGGTCGCGGGGAGCGATCACTGGTTCCGGGGTACCGTGAACCCCGAGACGAATGGACGCCGACCTGCCGGGCTGCCGCGCCCGACCGGCGCGTGGGGCGATCTTACCGCCGTCGCGGCGCTGCCGGGGCCCGATCGCCGCGCAGCCCGTGCAGGCCCGGCGCCCGAGGCCCAGCGCCCGACAGGCCGAGGACGGCCTGCGTCAATCCTCGTCGTCCTCGACCGCCACGTCCTTCTGGATCACCTGGCGCCCGCGGTAAAAACCGTCCGGGGACACGTGGTGCCGCCGGTGGACTTCACCGGTGGTGGGCTCGATCGAGAGCGTGGCGCCCTTGAGGGCATCGTGCGCCCGGCGCATGCCGCGCTTGGACGGAGTGGTACGGTTTTGCTGAACTGCCATGGTGCTGTCTCCAATTTGCCTGGCCCCTGAACACCGGGCGCATGGTTATTTAAGGTCTACCGGGCTGCGGTCATGGCTAACGGCGCAGCTTCTTCAACACGGCAAAGGGGTTCTCCCCCTGCCCGCCACCCGTACCCGGCTCGAACTCGCGCTGCAGATGCGCGCCACAGTCCCGGTGCCGTGGCGACAGCGGCAGGGCGAGCAGAATCTCCTCTTCCACAAACTCGGCGGGTCGCAGAAGACCGTCTTCTTCCAGTTCCAGTACGTCCTGCCCGTCTCCGAGTCCTTCAGGCAGTCCTTCCGGAGCCGCCACGACCACGTCGGGCGCCAGGCTGAAGGTCCACGACATCGGCTGCAGGCAGCGTTGGCACTCCTGCCCCAGTTCACCGGTGATCACGCCCTGCAGCCGGATCTCCCCGAGGAGCCCGCGCACCAGGCCGATCCGCACGTGCACCTCGAGCGGCGCCTCCACCGGCACCGCCGCGGCCAACCGCGGCAGATCCCTGCGGCCGAGATCATCCTGCCACTGCTGATCGAGTGCCCGCGGTTGAAAAGGGTCGAGGGAAACGGGAAGACGGCTCATCTCAAGGGCGCGGAATATACGCGCGCGCGGGTTTTCTGTCAAAGCGAACAGGGGCTTAACTTGCAGCCCCGCCGGCGCTTGCGGATACTGCACTGCCACAAAGCATACAGGACCATAGGGCGTGATTCCCATCCGCAAACTCCTCATTGCCAACCGCGGCGAGATCGCCGTGCGTCTGATCCGTGCCTGCGCGGAGATGGGCATCACCTCGGTGGCGGTCTTCACCGACGCGGACCGTCACGCGCTGCACGTGAAGAAGGCGGACGAGGCCTACTCCATCGGGCCGGACACCATGGGCGGTTACCTGAACATGCACCGCCTGATCAACGTGGCCCGGGCGGCCGGCTGCGACGCGGCGCATCCGGGCTACGGCTTCCGCTCGGAGAATGCCGAGTTCGCGGCCGCCTGTGCCGCTCGGGGCATCCGGTTCGTCGGGCCATCCGCCGCGGTGATCCGGCGCATGGGGGACAAGGTGGCGGCGCGCGAGGCGATGATCGCCGCGGGCGTGCCGGTCGTGCCGGGCTCCGAGGGCAACCTGGAGGACGCGGACGCGGCCCTGCCGGTGGCGGAGCGCGTCGGGTACCCCGTGATGCTCAAGGCCACCAACGGCGGCGGTGGCCGCGGCATCCGGCTGTGCACGGACCCGGACAGCCTGCGCGGGAACTTCGAACGCGTGCGCTCGGAGGCAACCCGCGCCTTCGGCAGCACCGAGATCTTCCTGGAAAAGGCCATCGTCAACCCGCGGCACATCGAGGTACAGGTCCTGGCCGACAGCCACGGCAACGTGGTGCACCTGTTCGAACGCGACTGTTCCATTCAGCGCCGGCACCAGAAACTGGTCGAGATCGCTCCCTCGCCGCAGCTCACGGAGGCGCAGCGGGAATATGTCTGCACGGCCGCGGTGACCGCGGCACAGGCGGTGGGCTACGAGAATGCCGGGACCGTCGAGTTCCTGCTGGACCACGACGGCTCGTTCTATTTCATGGAGATGAACACCCGCCTGCAGGTCGAGCACCCGGTAAGCGAGATGATCACCGGGATCGACATCGTGCAGGAGCAGCTGCGCGTGGCCGCGGGGCTGCCGCTGCGCTACCGGCAGGAGGACATCACGAGCCGGGGCTACGCGATGGAGTTCCGCATCAATGCCGAGGACCCGGAGAACGACTTCCTGCCGAGCTTCGGCCGGATCACGCGCTACTTCGCGCCGGGGGGCCCGGGCATCCGCACCGACGGGGCGATCTACACCGGCTACGAGATCCCGCCCCAATACGACTCGATGTGCGCGAAGCTGATCTGCTGGGCGCTGGACTGGGAGCTCCTGCTGCGGCGGGCCGACCGCGCCCTGCGGGACATCGGAGTGTTTGGCGTCCGCACCACCATCCCCTATCACCTGGCCATCGTGGATCACCCGGACTTCCGCTCCGGCTCCTTCGATACGGGTTTCATCGCCGCCCACCCGGAACTGACGGACTTTCCGAAGAGCCGTCCGAACCGCAACCTCGCCGTCGCCATCGCCGCCGCGCTGGCCGCCCACCACGGCCTTTAGGATCGTTTCATGAGCCGAGTACACATCACCGACGTGACCCTGCGCGACGGGCACCAGAGCCTGATCGCGACCCGCCTGCGCATCGAGGACATGCTGCCCATCTGCCCCCAGATGGATCGCATCGGGTTTCATTCCCTGGAGGCCTGGGGCGGCGCGACCTTCGACGCATGCGTGCGCTTCCTGAAGGAGGATCCCTGGGAACGGCTGCACCGCCTGAAGACCGCGCTGCCGAAGACGCCGCTGCAGATGCTGCTGCGCGGGCAGAACCTGCTCGGCTACCGCCACTACGCCGATGATGTGGTGCGCAGCTTCGTGCAGCGCAGCGTCGACGGCGGGATCAGCATCATCCGGATCTTCGACGCGATGAACGACACCCGCAACCTGCGGGTCGCGATCGAGGCGACCCGGGAGGCCGGCGGCCACGCGCAGGGTACGATCTGCTACACCACCAGCCCGGTGCACACCTCGCGCCAGTTCGTGGGCATGGCCCGCGAGATGGTCGAGATGGGCGCGCAGAGCATCGCGATCAAGGACATGGCCGGCCTGCTCACCCCGAGCGCCACCCGTGAACTGGTCACGGAACTGGTCGAGTCGGTCTCCGTGCCCATTCATCTGCACGCCCACGCGACCTCGGGACTCTCGGAGCTCTGCCACTGGCAGGCGATCGAGGCCGGTTGCCGGCACATCGAGACGGCGATGTCCGCCTTCGCCGGAGGCACCAGCCACCCGCCCACGGAGAGCATGGTCGCGGCCCTCGCCGGCACCCGCCACGACACGGGACTGGACCTCGAGGCCCTGCAGGAAATCGACGCCTATTTCCGCGAGGTGCGCAAGAAGTACGCGCGTTTCGAGAGCGACTACACCGGCGTGGACACCCGCGTGCAGGTCAACCAGGTGCCCGGGGGCATGATCTCGAACCTTGCGAACCAGCTGCGCGATCAGGACGCGCTGGACAAGTTCGACGCGGTGCTGCACGAAATCCCCACGGTCCGCGAGGACCTCGGCTATCCGCCGCTGGTCACGCCGACCTCCCAGATCGTGGGGACGCAGGCGGTGATGAACGTCCTGGCCGGTGAGCGTTACAAGGTGATCACCAACGAGGTGAAGCACTACCTGATGGGGCACTACGGGAACACCCCCGGCCCGGTGAACCCGATCATCCGGGGCAAGGCCATCGGCAACGCCGAGGTGCTGGAATGCCGGCCCGCAGACCGCATCCCCCCGGAAATGGACACCCTGCGCAGTGAGATCGGCGACCTCGCCGGCTCCGAGGAAGACGTGCTGACCTACGCGCTGTTCCCGGAGGTCGGGCGCCAGTTCCTGGAACAGCGGCGCGACGGCACGCTGGTGCCAGAGCCCCTGAACCCGCCGCAGGCGACCACCGCGGAGGGCTGCCCGGCCCCGGTCGAGTTCAACGTCACCTTCCACGGCGAGTCCTATCACATCCGGGTGACCGGCAGCGGCCACCGGCGCGAGGACTCGCGGCCCCTGTTCGTCACCGTGGACGGGCTGCCCGAGGAAGTGCTGCTCGAGACCCTCGAGGAGATCGATGTCGTTCCCGGCCCCGCGTCGGGCGGCGACGGACAGAGGCGCCCGCGCAAGGCCAGCGCACGCCGCGCCACCCGCCCCGGCGATGTGACCACCTCCATGCCGGGGACGGTGATCGACGTACTGGTGAGCGAGGGCCAGGAAGTGCAGGCCGGCACGCCGGTGCTCGTCCTGGAGGCCATGAAGATGGAATCGGAGATACCGGCGCCGATCAGCGGCGTGGTGAAGGCGGTCAACGTGACCAAGGGGCAGGCGGCGAACCCGGACGATGCCCTGATCGAGATCGAGGCCTGAGTGGCCGCCTCGCGGACCATCGTTCTGGGTTCCACTTCCGCCTACCGGCGCAGCCTTCTGGAACGCCTGCAGCTCTCCTTCGAAGCCGCAAGCCCCAGGGTCGCGGAGGACCGGCTTCCGGAAGAGACCCCGCATGCGCTGGCAGAGCGCCTCGCCCGTGCGAAGGCTGCGGATGTCGCGTCCCGCTATCCGGATGCCCTGGTGATCGGGTCCGACCAGAGCGCGGGGGTCGGCCAGCGCATCCTCTCGAAGCCCGGCAACCATCAGCGCGCGGCGGAGCAGCTGGCCGCCCTGTCCGGGCAGTCGGTCGTGTTTCACACCGGGCTGTGCCTGATCGACGGCCGGTCCGGACGCGAGTGGATCGGGGTGGAGCCCTACACGGTGCACATGCGCGAGTTCGATGACGACGAGATTGAACGCTACCTGCGCCTCGACCGGCCCTACGACTGCTCCGGAAGCTTCAAGTCCGAGGGTCTGGGCGCATGCCTGTTCCGGCGCATGGAGGGTGACGACCCGACCGCGCTGGTCGGGCTTCCGCTGATCCGCCTCTGTGCCTGGCTCCGGGAGGCCGGGGTGATCCTGCCTTCGCACAGCACCTGAAGGTCCGGGCCAGCGCGGAACGCGCAGTTAGCGGCCGCGGCGGTCAGCCCTGCGATGATTTATGAGGTTCGTCTCACAAGGGAATGACTTTCCGGCCATTTTGCTCTGTCCGGGCCAGACCCGTGCAGGACTTCTAGCGTTTTTTCTCGGAAAATGTTGATCTGGATCAGGATTTTCCGATATCGTTAGGCGAACATTAGCAAACGTTGATGCTGTAACGCCCTCTCCGCAGGGCTTGAAAAATCCTGCGGCGGCGGTCTTAAATATCGATCTGCGTCACCCCAACCCGAGGCGTGCGCCCTTCGCGTCCGGGGGTTCCACAGGAAGTACCCGATCAGGTACCGGATGTACGCAAACCAAGGGCGTCTCAATCCAAGGAGAATCTTTCTCATGCGCAAGACTCTGAAAGTTCTGGCTATTGCCGCCCTTGTCGGCGCCTTCGCGGTGCCGATGACCTCCAGCGCCCAGTGGGGCGGCCCGGGCTACGGCTACAGCCCCTACTACGGCCCCGGCTATGGCTACCCGGGCTATGGTCGCTATGGTCGCGGATTCGGTGACATGTTCGGCTTCGGCGACATGTTCAGCGACTTTGACTTCTCGGCCCGCGGCACCGGCCGTGGCTGGGGACATGGCCGCGGCTACGGTGATGCCTACGGTTACGGCTACCCCTACGGTCGCGGCTACGGCTACGGTCCGCGTCACGGTTGGGGCGCGCCGTACGGTGCTGGCCCGTGGGGCGCCCCGCAACAGGCTCCTGAAGGCGAAGGTGAAGAGTACTAAGCACTGAGAGTGCCTGAAGCGCTCCGGCCGGACTCATCCGGCCGCGAACGCGGAAGCCCGGTTCGCAGGAACCGGGCTTTTTTTATGCCCGAGGCTCCCCCAGAGCTCTTGTAGGAGGCGAGCCCTCTCGGCGATTCGGCGTTGGGGAAGGTCGCCCAGGGGGCTGGCCTCCTACGGTGCTCGCCCCTGCCCCCTGTAGGAGCGAGCCTGCTCGCGAACGCGCCGCAGGCGCGCCAGACGACGGAGCCAATCCAACGCCCATTCGCGTGCAAGGCACGCTCCCACACGGGTGCCCCGGCCTGAACGCCGGGGTTCCCGTCACAGGTCTGTCCAGACACCCCTTGGAGGCAGGGCACAGACCTGGTCGTGGGCTTCCTCCAGGGACATCTCCTGGGCCTCGTGCAACTCGGTCCGGGGATTTTCCACCCACGCCGCGATGTCCGCCAGGGTGTCATCGGCCCCCTGGTAGCGGGTAAGCATGTGATAGCCCTCCGGGTAGATTGCGAAGCGCGGGCGCGCATCGCCGGCCTCCTCGACGAGGCGTTCCAGCCAGGCGCAGACCGGACCGGGCGGAATGACCTGGTCGTTCAGGCCATAGAGCACCAGCACCGAGCGATCGAGACGGTGCGGATGCTGCAGCGCATTCCCCATCAGCCGCGTCAGCCCGCGCATCGTGTCCACGCGTGCCATCCGCTGCACCAGCGGATCCTCTTCCAGTGCCTGCATGACCTCCGGATCATCCGTTGGCCGGATGCCCAGATGGGCGACGGTATCCGCGGAGAAGGTCGCACCCGGCGCGACCCTGAGCATGACCCACAGACCGAGCCGCTGGTACCAGGGCATCGTGTCCGCGCCCCAGACCGCCGGGGCCAGCAACACCGTCCCGTCGACGTCAAGCCCAGGGCGCTCGGTGAGGGCCCGCAACGTGACCGCCCCGCCCATGCTCTCCGCGACCAGGTAGAGCGGAAGGTCGGGGTAGCGCTCCCGAAGCAGGTCGACAAGGCTGCGCAGATCCGCCACCAGCGTGTCGCCGCCGGGCCAGATTCCCGGCTGCTCCGTGGCGCCGAAGCCCCGCTGGTCGTAGGCATAGAGGGTGGCCAGCCCCGTTCCTGCCAGCGGGCCCGACAAGGGGGCAAAGCCGTCGCTGTAGTCCCCGAAACCATGCACGCCGAGGACCACGGCCTCCGGGCTGCCATCCGCTTCCCAGCGACGCATCGGGAGCACATAGCCATCGGCCATCACGGCGGCGCCGCCTGACAACTCCGGTTCCTGCACCGGCGGCCCGGCAGGCTGCAACTGGATTCTTCCACAGCCCGTCAGCAGAAACACGAGTGCGGTTGCAAACACGACGATCAGGACGAGACGGAGCAAGTGACGACCTCCGGTGCGAGAGGAAACGGTGCCGGCCACTAGGGAAAAACCCCTAGCCCAAACCAGCGGCTCATCCCCTAGACTGTGCCAGAAGCAAAAGTGCACCCCAAACCTGAAACCTGCAACCCGATGCCCATTGCCCCGTTGCCCCAGACCCGGCCATCGCTATCCTTCAAGTCCGCCGACTCCGGCATCCTGGTAGCGAGCCGCAGCGCGATGCTGATCGCCCTCTATTACGCGGTCGGCCTCTGGGGGTACGTCTTCACGCCGGATCCCTACGGCATTCCACTGGTGTGGCCTGCCACCGGCGTTGGGCTTGCGTTTACCTATCTCTACGGGTACCGCATGCTGCCTGCGCTCGGAATCGCTACGGGACTGATCCTCTGGCAGTTTACCGAAGATGCGATGCCGCTAGTGGAGGCCACCGGTGTGGTGCTCGCGACCATGGCCGGTGTTGGTCTCGGCGCCTGGGCCCTGCGGCGATTCGGGTTCTCGCCCGGCTTCGAGCGCCTGCGCGATGTGCTACTGCTGCTGGTGGTTGGAGCCCTCGCCGCATCGGGACTTGCCGCCACCGCCGGCGCGTGGGCGATGGCCGTAAGCATCGAGGAACTCGGCTTCTCCGACACCTGGTGGCTTTGCTGGGTGGCCGACCTGATTGGTTTTCTGCTCGTGACGCCGGCGCTGATCGCCTGGCTCGCTGCCGGGCGACGCCACCTCGACTCGGGCCTTCCGATGATCGTCCTGCTGGCCGCGAGCCTGATCGGCGTCTCGGCCCTGGTCTACTCGGGTGTGCTGGAGACCGGGCTGGCGATGCCTCTCTCCTACGCGGTCTTTCCCCTCGTGATGCTCGCGGCACTGCGTTGCCCGATCCAGATCACGACCTCCCTGATACTGATCGTCGGTGCGATCGCACTTTCCGGCACCGGCTGGGGTCTTGGGCCCTTTGCCGATGCGGGCCTCGAGCAGAGCCTGCTGTCGCTGAACGCGCAGCTGGCCCTGCTGGTCCTGACGGGCCTGCTGCTCGCGGCACTGCGTAACGAACGCGAGTCGGCCGAGGCCCGCGGACGCCAGCACCTGGATGACCTGGCTCGCGCCGGCCGCCTGAGCACCCTCGGCGAACTCTCCGCGAGCCTGGCCCACGAACTCAACCAGCCCCTGTGCGCCGTCACGAGCTACGCCAGCGCGAGCCGGCGGCTCCTCGACCGGGAACGGCTCGACGATCTGCGCGACGCGCTGACACAGCTGGACTCGAACGCGCATCGTGCGGCCGAGACGATACGCCAGGTGCGCGCCACCGCCATGAGCGAAACCCCCAGGCAAGTCGCCATGGCCCCGCGCGACCTGATCACACCCGTGCTGGAGCTGCTCGATCCCGAACTGAAGCGCCGCCGCGTGCGGATCGACGTCGACGTGGCCCGCAGCCTGCCCCACATCCGGGTGGCCCCTGTCCAGATCGAACAGGTGCTGGTGAACCTGCTGCGCAATGCGATGGAAGCAGTCGAAACGCGGCTGGACGGCACCATTCGGGTCGCCGCGCGCAATCTCGGCACCGCACTGGAGATCACGGTGACCGACAACGGCCCGGGCATCCCGGAAGAACGCCTGGCCACCCTGTTCGATCCCTTCGCCACCTGGAAATCGGGCGGCATCGGACTGGGACTGCCGATCAGCCGCTCGCTGGTGGAGGCCCATGGCGGGCAGCTTACCGCGACCAACCTGGACGACGGTGGCGCCCGGTTCCGTTTCACGCTGCCCCTGGAGGTCCCCGATGCCCGCAGTCAGACACCCGCAGGTCTATCTGGTCGACGATGATCCGGACGTTCGATCCGCCGTCACCCTGTTGCTGAAGACCGAGGATTTCCGCGTCAGCGCGTTTGGGGATGCCCAGGCACTGCTGGACACCGTGGACGACAAAACGCCCGGGTGCGCGGTGCTCGACGTGCGCCTGCCCGGCATGGACGGCATCAGCCTGCAGCGCGAATTGCGCAACCGCGGGATCCGCATGCCGGTGATCTTCATCACGGGACACGGCGACATCCCGATGGCTGTCAGGGCCGTCAACGAGGGGGCGCTCGACTTCCTGGAAAAGCCGTTTCGCGACGACTCCCTGATCGAGGCCGTACGCCACGCGTTGGCGACCGATGAGGACCAGCGCGCGGGTGCCGCGGAAATGGCGCAGGTGGAAGAACGCCTCGCGGCCCTCACGCCGCGTGAACGCCAGGTGCTCGAGGCGCTGCTCGAAGGCAAGCCCAACAAGCTGATCGCCCGGGACCTCGACGTGAGCGTGCGCACGGTCGAGATTCACCGCGGCAACCTGATGCAGAAGATGGGTGCAAAGAGCGCATCCCACCTCGCGCGTCTGGCGCTGGCCTGCAGCGAATTCCGCGATCAGCCGGTCTCCGCGGGCTGAGCACTCGGCAGCACCGCAACGCTGACGAACCCGCGCGGTTCCGTCTACGGGGATCCCCGGCTCGCGGCACCGTCTACCCGCACAGTCTGGCCCCGGTTCCCTGCCCCCGATACAATCACCGGCTACTTCCCCGGGCGCCCAACCAGATGACCGAATCGGATTCCATCACAGCAGCACCGGCAAACTTCATCCTCTCCCGGGTTCGCGCGGAGGTCGAGGCCGGCCAGCGCGACCGGGTGATCACGCGCTTTCCGCCGGAGCCGAACGGCTACCTGCACATTGGGCACGCGAAGTCCATCGTGCTGAACTTCTCGGTGGCGGCGGCCTTCGGGGGCTACACGAACCTGCGCTTCGATGACACCAACCCCGCGAGGGAGGAACAGCGCTTCATCGACTCCATCAAGGAGGATGTGCGCTGGCTCGGCTATGCGTGGGAGAACGAGCGCTACGCATCCGACTACTTCGAGGCCCTGTACGGGTTTGCGCTGCACCTGATCGACCACGGCTGGGCCTACGTCGACAGCCAGGACGCCGACACCATCCGCGCCCAGCGGGGGACGCTGACCGAGCCGGGGGTCGACAGCCCGGACCGCGACCGTCCGGCGGCCGAGAACCGTGATCTCTTCGAGCGCATGCGTGCCGGCGAATTTCCCGACGGCGCCTACGTGCTGCGCGCGAAGATCGACATGGCGGCGCCGAACATCAACCTGCGCGACCCCGTGCTCTACCGGATTCGGCGCCAGTACCATCACCGCACCGGCGACGACTGGCTGATTTACCCCACCTACGACTTCGCCCACGGCCAGAGCGACGCGATCGAGCACATCACCCACTCGCTGTGCACGATGGAATTCGAGGATCACCGCCCGCTCTACGACTGGCTGATCGAACACCTGCCGGTGCCGTCGCGCCCGGTGCAGATCGAGTTCGCGAAGCTCAACATCGACTTCACGGTGCTCTCGAAGCGTCGGCTGACCCGCCTTGTCGGCGAGGGCCACGTGGCCGGCTGGGACGATCCGCGCATGCCGACGCTGGCCGGCCTGCGCCGGCGGGGCTTCACGCCCGCGTCGATCCGCAACTTCTGCAACGAGATCGGCGTGACCAAGTCCGAGGGAATCATTCCCTACGGCGTGCTCGAACGGCAGCTGCGCGACGATCTCAACGCCCGCGCGCCGCGGCGCATGGCGGTGCTGCGCCCGCTGCGCGTGGTACTGACCAACTTTCCGGACGACGATTCCGAGTGGTTCGAGGCCGCCAACCACCCGCAGGATCCGGGTATGGGAACCCGGCGCGTGCCGATGACGCGCGAGATCTTCATCGAGCAGGACGACTTCAGGGAGGAGGCCCCGCGCAAGTTCTTCCGCCTGAAACCCGGCGGGGAGGTGCGGCTGCGCAATGCCTTCATCATCCGCTGCGACGAGGTCCTGAAGAACGACGCCGGCGAGGTGATCGAGCTGCACTGCAGCCTGGACCCCGACTCGCGCACCGGCGGGCCGAGCGCCGATCGCAAGGTGAAGGGGACCCTGCACTGGGTCTCGGCCACGCATTCGATCCCGGCCGAGGTCCGGCTCTACGATCGGCTGTTCAACGTCCCCCACCCGGCCGGCGACCGGGAGCGGGACTTCATCGAACACCTGAACCCGGAGTCGCTGCAGATCCTCGACGGTGCCCGGCTCGAACCCGCGCTCGCCGACGCCACCGCGGGGGACTTCTTCCAGTTCGAGCGGCTGGGCTATTTCGTTCCGGACCTCAACAGTCGCCCCGAAGGGCTTGTATTCAATCGTGCCGTGACCCTGCGCGACACCTGGGCGAAACTGGAGAAGGAACTGGCCGGGGGCTGAGGGACGCCCCGGAACTACGGGCGGACCGGCGTCTCTAAGGTCTGGCCTCTCTAAGGTCTGGCCTGAACCGTCAAGGCGAGGAGTGCAGCGAGTTGGCGATCCACAAGGAATCGATCTTCGGCACCCGGCCCGGATTGCCGCCCTGCGCTTGCGACCCGGTGGGCGCTGGCCGCCATTTACCTCAACGGCCCTCCGGGAACGCCTTGTCAGGGCCTGCGCCCGTTGAATATCGTGTCACGGACACGCCGGCGACAGGGGTCTTCTCCCCGAGATGATGAGCAAGATCGGACTCGGTGCCACCGCGCTGCTCCTTGCGGGTATCGTGGCTGTCGTCTTCCTGCGGCCCGAGGTCACGGCCCCGGATGAGCCCTCGGGCCGGGTCGGCGACCGGGGTGTGGTCGGTGATCCTGCCGAGCGCACGGGCGCGCTGGTCGATCAGATCGTGTTCACGCAGGAATCCGACGCCGGCAAGGTGGCCGGGCTGATCGAGAGCGGCACCCATCACCTCTTCGGGCAGGGGGTGAGCAACACCACGGTCTTCCAGCGGCTGCGCGACTCCGAGCGCGCGACCTACGCCCTCGCCTACGGCTCGTCGATGGAGCTGACGGTGAATCCGGCGGGCCCCCACCTCGCCAGCGGCGAACTCAACCCCTTCCACGTCCCCGAGGTCCGGGAGGCACTGAACTGGCTGATCAACCGCCGCTACGTGGCGGAGGAACTCTACGGCGGGCTGGCGGTACCGCGCTACCTGGCCCTGAACACCGTATTTCCGGACTACGCGCGGCTCGCCGACGTCGCGCGCGCGCTGGAGCTGCGCTATCAGCACGACCCGGAGCGGGCCGCACGCGTGATCGGCGAGGAGATGGAACGGCTCGGGGCCAGCCGCGAGAACGGTGAGTGGCGCTATCAGGGCGAACCGGTCCGGGTCAGCGTGCTGATCCGCACCGAAGACGCGCGCAAGCGGGTCGGCGACTATGTCGCGAACCTGATGGAGGACCTGGGCTTCGACGTCGAACGGCTGTATCGCACCGCCGAGGAGGCCTCGCGCATCTGGATCGCGGGCGACCCGCAGGCCGGACGCTGGCATCTGTACACCGGCGGGTGGGTCTCTACCGTGATCAACCGCGACCTGGCCGAAAACTTCAGTTACTACTACACACCGCGCGGCCGCCCGGAGCCGCTCTGGCAGGTCTACGCGCCGGACCCGGAGTTCGACGACATCGCCGACCGCCTGCAGCGCCGGGACTATGCGGACTGGGAGGAACGCCAGTCGCTGATGACGCGCGCGCTCGAAATGTCCATGGCCGACTCGGTCCGCATCTGGGTCGTGGACCTGCTCAACGTGTTTCCCCACTCCCGCGACATCGTGGTCGCGGCCGACCTGGCGGGCGGGATCTCCGGCTCACGGCTGTGGCCCTACAC
>RECA01000074.1 GCA_007692435.1 Thioalkalivibrio sp. | reverse complement strand
TCGTATGCGAGAGTCAAACCGAAGTATCGAGCATCAGCTTGAGCCAGCAGGTTTGCGTAGCTCGCCACTCTTCTGAGAGGGCCTTCACCGGCGTTGGCCGCCGTGCTCCGGATCGCGGTGTTGATGCCGAACGACCAAAACCCGGATATCCGTACCCACGAGACGATAGATGATCGAATAGGGAAAGCCGTGAAGCGGAAACCAGCGGCGGTCGCCACCAGTGGGGATTCCCAGGCCGGGATTTGCATCCAGAAGAGCCGCGACGCGCTCGAACTCGTCCAGAAAACGTTCGGCCACCCCACGCCCGGCTTCTCTCCTGTAAAAACGCGCCGCCTCACCAAGGTCGCGCTCGGCGCCTGGGTGTAGCGTAACGCTCACAACAGTTCGGACCTTAGCCTCGCGATGACCTCAGGTCCTGAGACGGGTACTGCGGCACCACTTTCGATCTCTGCGTCGCGGCTTGCCGCAAGTTCATCCCAAGCCTCGTCGCGAGCCTTGTCAGCACCCAAACTCGCGACGATCCGGTCCAGCAGACGTGCCCGCTCAACCGTCGGCAGACGAAGCACTTCAGCTTCGAGGGCTTCGATTGGTAGCGCCATGGCGATAACCTTTCCTATGACCAGTACCACGAACCCAGAGTGCCACAACCCGAGGCGGTAGGCGAGAATCAATCCTTGTGCACGGCCCTATGGGCATGAGCGGCGTCCGGTCGACGTCGGCTGAACAACCCCACCGGATTTCACCCTGCTCGGCATCCATGCCGATGGCCCATTCCCACTGTCAGCTTCATATCCGACTCTAGTCACTCACCCTCTGCCGCTGACTGGCGGCTCAGGGTCGAGACCCGGCATTGGCAGTGGTGGGCCCTGAGCATCCAACACCCAGCACCTACTCGCGGAACAGATCCGCATGGCTACCGGTCCGGGCCAAGTGCAACTCGTCGCCGACAACGCGGTACAGCAGCAACCAATCCGGCTCGATATGCGCGTCCCGGTAGCCGCGCCAGTTTCCTCGCAAGGCGTGATCCTGGTACGCCTCGGTCAATGGGGACTTCTCAATCAGAAGGCCCAGCACAATCCGCAACTTGCCCATGTCCTTGCCACGTTTCTGAAGCCGTTTCACATCGCGTTTGAACTGGCTGGAACGGACAGCCGTCAGCATCAGATCCCTAGATCCTTGAAGAGCTCATCAGCACTATCGAACCGCTTTCCCTTGCCGGAATCCAGATCTTCCAGCGCCTTGGCAGCAATCGAGTTGGGCACCTGAACCGCGAAGGGAAGTCGCTGTTCATCGGCTATGCGCAGCATCAGCAAACGGATCGCGTCGGACACCGACAACCCCATGGCCTCCAGGGCCGCAGTGGCGCGTTCTTTGGTTTCGCTGTCGATACGAGCTCGAACCACGGTATCCGCACTCATGGCGTCCCTCCTGTTCTTCGATGGCTACAATGTAGCTACATTATACACATAAGAGCGCACTGCGGTATATCCCGAACTGCCTCCGCCACAGGTTCGTCCACTCTCGTAGAGCCATTCAGGTCCGCTTCTGAAGCCGGGCGTGCAATGGCACCGGGTCTCGCGCGATACCATCCCTGGGGGTATGTCGAGAAAACGTTCTTCCGCTGGTGAGGCGTTTGAGCGCCGGGTGGAGACCATACTGCGGTGCCTGAACCAGGGCCCGGATCTTGCATGATCACCCGCCCTGTCCACCAGAACCCGAGAGGAGCACCCGATGGCCGAAGCACCCGTGACCGAAGAGCGTGAAGTCGATGCATTGATCGTCGGGGGCGGCCCCGGGGGGATGAGTGCGGCGATCACCGCTGCCCAGGTCTGGCCGGGGCACAGCGTTCTGCTGATTCGTCCCGAGGAAGAGCCGGTGGTCCCCTGCGGGATTCCCTACATCTTCGGCACCCTCCGGGGCGTCGAGCATGACCTGCTCAGCAGCGCACCCTTCCGCACGCTCGGCGGCGAGATCCTCTGCGACCGCGTGACCGAGGTGGACCTGGACAACAGAAGTGCACACACCGAATCCGGTGTCCTTGTGCACTGGGGCCGACTGGTGCTGGCCACGGGGACCGTGCCCCATCTGCCCCCCATACCCGGCATCCGCCGTCCGGGCGTGTTCGTGATCCGCAAGGATTACGACCATCTGGAGCACCTGTTCGAGGAACTGATCCCCGGCGCGAAGCGGCTTGCCGTCGTCGGCGGCGGCTTCATCGGCGTCGAATTCGCCGACGAGGTGCGCAAGAGCGGTGTCGAGGTCGCCGTGATCGAGCAGTTGCCGCACATCCTGCTGCGCAACTTCGACGAGGAGGTCTCGGTGCGCATCGAGCAGGAGTTGCGCGCCCGCGGCATCACCGTGCATGCGGGTGTCGGGGTCACCGCGCTGGAGGGCGAAGGGGAAGACGGCCCGGTGCAGTCGGTCCGCCTGGCCAACGACGAGCGCATTCCCGCAGAGGCCGTGCTCGTGGCGATCGGCGATCAAAGGAACACCCTGCTGGGCGAGGCATTGGGCTTCACCATGGCCCGCGGCGGCGGAATCTGGGTGGATGCGTTCCAGCGCACCCGCGAGGATCCCCACGTCTTCGCGGTGGGCGACTGCGCCTTCAAGCAGGACTTCCTGCTGCGCCGCTCCGTGCCCTCGCTGCTCGCCTCAACCGCGGCCGCGGAAGGACGCACGGCCGGCATGAACCTCTTCGGACTGCGCAACGAGCGTTACAACGCGGGCACCATCGCGATCTACGCGAGCCAGGTCGGCGATCTCGCCTTCGGGTGCGCCGGGATGACCGCATCCGCCGCCCGGGCCGAGGGGCTGACGGTGGTGGTCGGTCGCGTCGTGGTTCCGGATCACCATCCGCCGACCATGCCCGGCACCCGCATGATGACCTGCCTGCTCGTGTTCAGCCGCAGTGGCCTGCTGCTCGGGGGGCAGGTGCTCGGCGGTCCGACCACCGCGGAGGTGCTGAACGCGATCGGCATCGCCATCCAGGCCCGGCTGAGCGTGCACGAACTGGTCAGCTTCCAGTTCGGCAGCCACCCGCGCCTGACCGCGCCGGCCCATCCGATCGCGCTGTGCGCGCTCGACGCGATGCATCAGCTCAGCGGCAACGGCAGCAGTACCGCCTGAAGCAGCGGACCCGCACCAGCCGAACCTGAACCAGCCGACTCCGGAGCGCGGGCTCTCCGCCTCTGCAAGGGTCAGCGAGGGAGGATTCCCATGCGAACTCTCATGGCCCAGGGCCACCCCGAGGGATGAAGGCACAGGCCCGTGGAGTGCGGTGGCTTGCCGCCGCTTTGACCTGCAGGAGGCTTGCCTCCTGCCGCGGAAGCAAGCTCAAGCGATTGAAAGCGGGAGCAAGCTCCCGCACTCCATGGCGAACGGGGCACAGGAGGAGCCAGGCGGCTGTCCGCGCCCGTGGTGCACTTCGCTGCGTACGCTACGGGGCCTCCACGGCCCGCACATCCTGACGCAGGGCGTCCAGGCGCTCCTGCACCGTTTCGGGGTAGCGGGCCTGGCGACGACCGCCGACGTGTTCGGCCAGGAAGGTCTCCAGGCCGGCGAAGAAGGCCAGGCGGTTGGTCTGATTGACGAATCCGTGTCCCTCGTCCGGGGCCAGCAGATACTCGACCGGATGCCCGGCCCCATGCAGGGCCGAGACGATCTGGTCCGATTCCTGCTGCTTGACCCGCGGGTCATTGGCGCCCTGTGCGACCATCAGCGGGGCCCGCATCTGTTCGACATGGAAAAGGGGTGACTGGGCCTCGAGCCGTTCCCGGTCCTCGGGATCCTCGGGATCGCCAACCCGGCCATGCATGCGACGGATACCGGCCTCCCAGTACGGCGGGATCGATTCCATCAGCGTGATCAGGTTGGACGGCCCCACCATCGAGACCCCTGCGGCGTACAGTTCCGGCGTCCAGGCAAGGCCGGCCAGCGCCGCGTAGCCCCCGTAGGACGAGCCGAAGATCGCAACCCGGTCGGGGTCGGCAATGCCCTGCTCGATCAGGTGCAGCACGCCGTCGGTCACATCGTGCTGCATCACCCCGGTGCCCCATTCCTGGTTGCCGGCATTGAGGAAGTCCTTGCCGAACCCGGAGGATCCGCGGAAGTTGGGCTGGAACACCGCGTAGCCGCGGTTGGCAAGGAACTGCACGGTTCCGCTGTAGCCCGGGGTATCCCGGATCCACGGGCCGCCGTGCGGCATCACCACGAGTGGCAGGCCTTCCGGCTCTGCGCCGAGTGGCAGTGTGAGGTAGCCGGGGATCACCTCGCCGTCCCGCGCGGTATAGCGGATCGGTTCCATCGGGGCCAGGTATTCGCGCGGCAGGTCCGGCCGACCCCGGTACAGCCGCTCGATCTCGCGCGCCTCGAAATCCGCGAGGTACACGCTGCCCGGGTCGGTATCGCGCGTGACGGCAACCGTCCACACGGCTTCGTCGCGGGTCCGCGAGGAAAACACCAGCTCGCCGTCGCCCAGTTCGTCGCGCAGCCATGCCAGGCGGGACTCGAAATCCGCATCGTGCGCATGGATGCGCTGGTGATCCCCGGTGTATACCGTGGCCAGCAGGCGGTGGTCGCGATCCGAGAACAGTGCCGTACCGAGATCGACCTCGCCCTCGGGATCGCGGTGAACGAATCTCTCTTCACCGGTGGCCGGATCAAGCAGAACCAGCTCGACGAGATCCCGATCCTCGCCTGCATTGGTCCGCAGGTAGAGCCATTCCCCGTCGGCACGGAAGTTCGCGACCGAACAGGTCTCGCCGAACGCGCAGGTGTAGACCGGCTCGAATTCATCCTGCGATTTCACGCGCAGGATCTCGGTGCCGGCATCGTCCGTGGTTCGCGTCGCCTTGCGCAGTTCGCCTTCGTGGAAGTCCCAACCTTCAATCCCGGCCGTGTTCTTGGCCACACGGGTCCGGTCGCCGGTCGCCAGGGATACCCGGTAGACATCGTGCAGGCGGGGGTCGCGGGCGTTCACCCCGACGAAGATGGACTCCGGCGTTGCGCGCGGCACATGCAGGACCCGCGCCTGCACCCCGTCGCCTCCGGCCAGGTGGCGCGACTCCGGCAACGGGCGATCCGGGGCATCGCGGGTTGCGTCATCCAGCGCGATCACCCGCAATTCGCGGTCCTCGTCTCCGTCCCGATCGCGAACGAAGATCAGGTGCTCCCCGTCGCGGGACCAGAAAAAGCCCATGATGGAACGCGACTCGGCGGTCAGCGGGCGCGCGGACTCCAGGGGCTGCCCCCGCTCCATCAGGTGCAGGTTCATCGCGCCCTCGTGTGCGCTCAGCAGCGCCACGTACTCGCCATCGGGCGAAATGCGTCCGGCCGCGTGCTGCGGATCGCGGAAGAACTGCTCCAGCTGGAGCAACGGCGGTTCCTCGCCCTGCATCCACACCCTGGCATCACCCTGCACGGCCTCGACCGCGGTCGCATCGGCGCCGGTCGCTGCCGCGGGGAGCACACCCAGCGACAGGGCAAGGACCGGGACCGCCAGCGCCACCCGCCGCAAGCGCACCATCGCCTCTGGAAGGCTCGTCATCTTCGCACCGATCCGCTGCATCCACCTGCTCCCGTGATGTACTCCACCCGCGACCACCCCGCCGGGCCGCGAGTTCCCCCGGCGCGTGACCGGCACGTCCCCGGAACGCCAGCGAGAGGATTCAGCATGCCAACGCCCGACCCTCACCGGTACACCCGGCCGCGCCGGCGCAAGCCGCCGGTACGGGACTCCTGCGCCCGCCCCAGCAGTGCGGCCTTTTGCTCCTGCCATCAGCATTTCCGTAGCTTCTGCTTTTCTGATACTCAACGACCGAGGATATGCGATGAAAACCATCAAGACCCTTGCCGCTTCAGCCCTTCTCGCCGTCGCAGGCGCTGGCGCGACCGTACAGGCGGACGAGCCGTCCAAGCTGTTCGTCAGTGTCACCTCCGGCGATGCCCACACGCAGTTCATGTCCATGGTGCTGGCCAATCAGAGCATGCGTCAGGGTCAGGAAATCCGCGTCCTGCTCTGTGGGCCGGCCGCAACCATGGCCACCGAAGACTTCGATGGCCCGACCCTGCAGCCGGCTGATCGCAACGCGCAGCAGCTGATGATGAACCTGATCAACCATGGCGCCACCGTCGAGACCTGCGCCATCTTCCTGCCGAACACGGACTACACCGAGGCGGACCTGCTGGACGGCATCACGCCAGCCGACCCGGAAGAAGTCGGTGCCTACATGGCCGGCCCGAACGTGCGCTTCTTCTCGAACTGACCTATCCCGGCACTCGCAGGTGCACCGTGCCCGGAGTCCGGGGCACGGTGCAGGCGGACCCTCCCGAGGCGGAGGACCGGGAGGAGGCCGGATTTCGGGCCGGCGCCTGGAGACATCGGCCCCTGGTGACGGCGCGTCGCCACTGAGCTGGCGTTGACCAGCGCGAAAAAGGGTGTATATGCTTTTCACATCCGTTGCGGACAGATTTTCGGTCTCGTGACCTCTTTGGGATCAGCCACACGGAAGTGCTGGTCTTCCTCTGCACGGGCGTGTCGCTGGCGGGTCTCGAACGCTCGCGCCTCGCCGCTGCCTGATCGACCAGCGGAAGGCTGGGTGCTACGGCCAAGGATCCAGGTGAAACCGCTCGCGTTCTACGCCCTGTTGCAGATTCCCGGCCTGGCCCTGGTCCTGCTGGTTGTGCTGGCGCTGCTGCGCTGGGGCTGGATCGACACCACGGCGGCCGCGGTGGTGATGGTGCTCTGGCTGGCCAAGGATGCTGTTCTCTATCCCTTCTATCGCCACGCGCTGGCACCGGAGTCGGCCGTCTCTCCGGGTGTGGAAGGCCAGATGGGGCGTATCGGCCATTGTCGTACCGAGGTCAATGGCCGCGGCATGGTCGAGGTGCAGGGCGAACGCTGGCTGGCACGCTCGGCGGATGGCAGCCGGATTGCCCCGGGCCTGCGCGTTGAGGTGGTCGGTCACGACGGCATGGTTCTGCAGGTTCGCGTTGTCGATCAGGCCAAGGCCACCCATTCTTGAGGCCGGCGCGGGCATCTCCGGGGCAGCGTTTCTTCCGCCCGGGACCGGCTCGGAGCCGTTTTCCCGGGATGAAGGCGATTCAATCGAAATTAGATCAACACCCAAGCCACTGATACTGCTCGATATTACGGAAACGACCGCAAAAAAACCCGAAAAGCACTATCAATGAAGAGCGGTTTGGGCGGACAATGGCCGCGAGGTAAAGGTAACAGGCTCCAAATAGCACCAAGCGACACCCCGCAAGGGGCGTTCAGATTCGCAGTTCCGGTCCCGCATGGGGCCGCAGAGAATCCCGACCAAGTTCCACCGTCGTGCGGTTGCCCTCCAGTCTCTCCTCCTCGACACCCCAATCCAACATGAAGAAGCAGAGGTAACCGTAATGGCTACAGGTACAGTAAAGTGGTTCAGCGACGAAAAAGGCTTTGGCTTTATTACGCCGTCTGATGGCTCCAAGGACGTGTTCGTCCATCACAGCGCCATCCAGGGTAGCGGCTTCAAGTCGCTGGCCGAAGGCCAGAGCGTCTCGTTTGACGTGGAGCAGGGCCAGAAGGGCCCGGCCGCCGCGAACGTCGAAGCGCAGTAAGACAACCCCGGCGCGCAAGCGCCAGGTTGCAAGGGCCCCGCCTCGTGCGGGGCTTTTTTTGTCCGCGATTCGGGCCCCCAGCGTCAAGGTCGTTGGGACAGCAGTGCCGGGAGTATGTCACGATAGGGTTGAATTTCAACGGATTTACATCATGAAGACATCGACCCAAAGGCTTCAGGACGGGCACAGACTTCTCCTGGACGGCGGCATGGGCCAGGAACTCGCCGCACGTGGGCTTGAGACCAGCGACGGTCTCTGGTCGGCCCGGGCGCTGTTCGACGCCCCGGAGGCCGTGGTCGCCGTGCACCGCGATTTCATCATTGCGGGCGCGGACGTCATCACGGCCAACTCCTATGCCGCAACACGGCGGCGGCTGGATCCCACGGACATCGAAGACGGCTTCGTGCGTTGCAACCGAACCGCCGGCGAGCTCGTGCGCCAGGCGGCCGACGAAGCCGACCGCGAAGTGCTCGTTGCCGGTTCGCTGCCGCCGATCTACGGCAGCTACCGGCCGGATCGGGTCCGGCCACTGGAGGAACTCGAGCCGCTGTACCGCGAGCAGGCCGGGATCCTTGCCGAATACGTGGACCTGTTCATCTGCGAGACGATGTCGACGGCCGCGGAGGCACTGGCCGCAGCCCGCGGTGCCGCGTCGACCGGCCTGCCGGTATGGGTCTCGTGGACGGTCGCCGATGACGGCAGCGGGCTGTTGCGCAGCGGCGAAACCGTGCGGGAGGCCATCGAGTCGCTGGACGGGGTCGAGGTCGAGGCCCTGCTCTTCAACTGTTCGATGCCCGAGAGCGTCGACGCGGCGCTGCCGGCGCTTGCCGAACGCGCCGGGCGACCGTTTGGCGCCTATGCCAACGGGTTCAGCGCGATCGGGGCCGGATTCGAGGTCGCCGACGGCGCCAACGTGCCCGACCGGCGCGAAGAACTGACCCCGGCACGCTATGCGCAACACGCGCGCCACTGGCTGGATGCCGGTGCCTCCATTGTCGGCGGGTGTTGCGAAGTGGGCCCGGCGCACATCGCCGAGCTGCGCCGCGTGATCTAGGGACCGGGACCGGGACCGGCACCTCCTGTCCGGTTTGACCCCGACTCCCTGCCTCAGGCCTGCTGCAGAACCTCCCGGTAGGTCTGCTCGGCGAACATCGACACCGCCATCCGCACCGTCGGCATGCGCACGCAGTTGTTGAACACCTTCGGCCCGTGCACGAACAGGATCTCGGGCTTCACGTTCACGTGCGGCATGCCGCGCTGCGCGGCGGCGAGGCTCTCCCACTCGACCATCACCAGGTATTCGGCCGGAATGGTGTAGCCCTCCCAGACCTCCGCAGTGCGCTGCAGCTTCGCGCCGGGCGTGTCCTTCATGCGCTCCATGATCGACTCCACGGTTGCATGCCCGGAGCCCAGCGTGGAGATCCCGATCCGCTTCATGATCTGGTAGCCGAGCATGCCGTTGGTTTCGCGCAGGAGTTCCATCGTGCGGATCTCGCCCTCCTCGAACTCGGCCTCCTTGCCGGGCCGGACGATGTGGTTGGCCAGCACGGTCACCGTCTGCCCGGAATCGACCGCGAAACGGGACAGGTCGAGCCCCGCCGCACGCGCCTGTTCGAACTGGGTGAGCGACACCAGCTTCGGCAGGTGGCTCTTCACGATCCGGTAGACCGGCTCCTCCGGACCGTCCAGCAGCACGTTGCCGCACTTGTCGCAGGCGGTGACCACCACGTCCTCGAAGGTCTCGTGGAAGTCTTCGTGGGCCTCAAGGCTATCCCAGTAGGTGAACTGGTCGATCCAGATGTGCGAGAGCTCCTGCGCCATGTCGGTGCTGGCACCCCAGCGCATTCCCATCGGGCAGCTGCCGGTCTGGCGCATCAGGTCGAAGCCCCGGAACCCGGGTGTCAGCGCGGTGGCCAGGCACATCTCGGAGCTGGCCTGGCGCATCATCCGCATCAGGTTCGGGTCGTTCTCCACCAGCACGCGGTTGATCGCCACGTACAGCGGGGATTCGGGCTCGGCGTCGAACAGTGCCTTCATATCCGTGCTCATCGTACCTCCGGCATTGGGGGTCGCTTGCGGACACACGCCCTTTGGTCAGCGTGCGGGCCTTACAAAGGCAAAGATGTTGGTGAATCCGATCAGGTCCGTGACCACCAGGATCAGGAACACGATCACCGCGACCTCCAGTGCGCCGGCGCCGGCGGGAAGCTGATCGAGACGGTCGTTCAGATCGGCGATCTCGGCATCGGTCAGCCGCGCAACACGGGTCTCGGCATCGGCCGGATCGACCCCCATGCGGGTCAGGGCATCGCGTACATCCGGGGAACCCAGGCGCTGCACCAGCTCAGCCCTTTCAGCACCGGCGGTTGCGGCATGGATCAGCGCCCCGGTATCGAGCATCCCGGCCATCACGGGGCTGACCGGAAACAGCGTCAGCAACAGGGCGAAAAGAAAGCCCAGTACCCTCGAACGGTGTCGGTTTGCCTTCGTCATCATGGTCTCCTCTGGTGTATTGGAGCACCCTGGGGTGCACCGGACCTCGCGGAAGCCGTGTCGATCCAGGGCTGGATCTGCGGCAACTCCATGGCATCTTCGCTCAAAAATGACCGGGTATAAAGGGCCCTGTGCTGGCCCGATACCCGGGTCGGCTGCGAACCCCAATGGCCGGTGGCGGCAATTCGCCCCAGAAAGGCACACCGAGGCACAAGCGCTGGTGCACACGCACCCATTTCGCACACGCGCGATTGACGCACGGCATCAGCATCCAGCGAGCCTGCCCCAGGCGGCCTGACCCCAACTCAGGCGGAACACCCCAGACGGCGCAGTGCCGCGTCGAAGGCCTGCAATGTTTCCACCTCTCCTACGGGCAGAATCGCCTCGATCCGCGGGCGGATCGGCCCGGATGGTTGCGGCAGGTCGTCGAGTTTGCCAACACCGTCCACCTGATTCAGTTGCTGCCAGCCCCGGTCGGTGTGGACCAGCCCCTTGAGACGTTCGCCGGGGAATGCCGCAACCAGTTTCCCCAGGGCGGCATGATCCAGCTTCAGATCAACCGGAAGCCACCAGCTGCGACCGATGTAGCCGTCGCCACGCGTATCGATGGTGACCCAGTCACCCGTTCCCGGGGCAGGTGAATCCCCGTGCCCGTGCCCGTGCCCGTGCCCGTGCTCATGCTCGTGCTCGTGCTCGTGGGTCCTGACCGCCTGCGTCTGCAGAAACTCGCGGGCCTCGGGAAACAGGGCACCGCCACGATCCAGGCGCGGGCGGTCGAGCCACTCCCGTTCCATCTTGCCCCCGGCGGTCTCGACCACCTGCGGGCGAGGGCTCGGCATGTCGGCCACAAAGTCGCGCAGCGCCTCGCGATCCGACTCGGTATAGAGGTCGAGCTTGTTCGCAACCAGGATGTCCGCCAGCGCGATCTGGTCCCGCCAGTTCGGATGTTCCCGGTGCCGCAGTGACCCCAGGTGACGGGCGTCCATCAGGGTGACCGTCGCCCGCAGGTCCAGCACGCCGGCATAGGGCGGCTCGGTCAGCGTGCGGATGATCTGCGCCGGGTGCCCGAGACCGGTGGGTTCGATCAGGATGCGATCCGGCCGCTGCGCGCGGATCAGGCGGTTCAGCCCGACGGTGAACATCTGAGCGGACACGCAGCACAGGCAACCGCCGGGGATCTCCTCCAGCGCCACTCCGGTGTCGGCCAGCAGACCGCCGTCAACGCCGATCTCCCCGAACTCGTTGACCAGGACCGCCCACTGCTCGCCTTCGGGGCGCCGGCCCAGCAGATACCGGATGGCGGTGGTCTTGCCGACACCGAGAAAGCCGGTGATCAAGTTGACGGGGATGTCCTGATGCAGGGGCATTTGGTTATCCAGTGGCTCGTGGGCCGGAGCAGGCGGCGAAGGTCACAGACTATCGGAAAGATGTATCTTTTCCGATTGATTTTCCGTATGCTGCAGTGCATCGAACGCCGCGCCCGTCAGCGTCCGTTCATTCGATCTTGCCGATCCCCCACATTCCGTCTACCTCGATGGGCGCCGCTCCCCGGTGGAGCGGCCGGGCGGCGTTGGAGTTATTCATGTCTTCCGTTTCCAAGTTTGCCGGCCTCGGGCTGGTCGATCCCCTCATGCGCGCGCTGGCCGATGCCGGCTACGACGCGCCCACTCCCATCCAGTCCCAGGCCATTCCCGAGGTCCTGAACGGCCGTGACCTGCTGGCCGCTGCCCAGACCGGCACCGGCAAGACCGCGGGCTTCGTGCTGCCCATCCTGCAGCTGCTGTCTTCCCGCCCGGCGAACAGGCCTGGCCCCGGCCGCCCGCGCTGCCTGGTGCTCACCCCGACCCGTGAACTCGCGGCACAGGTGCATGCCTCGGTGCTGGGCTACGGCCGGTACCTGGACCTGCCCTCCACCGTCATCTTCGGCGGAGTGAACATCAATCCGCAGACCCAGGCGCTGCGGGGCCGCATGGACATCGTCGTCGCCACGCCGGGCCGGCTGCTCGACCACGTGGGCCAGAAGAATATCGACCTCTCCGGGGTCGAGATCCTGGTCCTCGACGAAGCCGACCGCATGCTCGACATGGGCTTCATCCACGACATCCGACGAATCCTGAAGCTTCTGCCGGCGAAGCGCCAGAATCTCCTGTTTTCGGCAACATTCTCCGACGAGATCCGCCGCCTGTCCGCGGGTATCCTCAGCAACCCGGTCAGCGTCGAAGTGGCCGCGCGCAACACCGCCTCCGAGCTGGTGGAACAGACCGTGCACCTGGTGGAGAGCCACCAGAAACGGGACCTGCTCAGCCACCTGATCCGCAAGCACCGCTGGGAACAGGTGCTGGTGTTCACCCGTACCAAGCACGGGGCCAACCGGCTCGCGGACAAACTCTCGGGCGATGGCATTTCCGCCGCCGCAATCCACGGCAACAAGAGCCAGGCTGCGCGCACGAAGGCCCTGGACCAGTTCAAGAGCCGCCATATCGGGGTGCTGGTCGCCACCGACATCGCCGCCCGCGGCCTGGACATCGGCCAGTTGCCGCAGGTCGTGAACTTCGAGTTGCCCAACGTACCCGAGGACTACGTGCACCGGATCGGCCGAACCGGCCGCGCAGGCAGCACCGGGTCCGCACTGTCGCTGGTCGATGCCGGGGAGATGAAACTGCTGTCCGGCATCGAGCGGCTGATCCGCCGCCCGATCGAGCGCGTCCAGACCGAGGGCTTCGATGCGCCCCGCCCCGGCGCGGCGGCCGCCCCCGGCAAGCCCGCGCCCAAGGCGCCGCCTCGCGGACCCCGCTCCGATGGGCGCCCCGGTGGTGGTTCGGGCGACCGCCGTCCGGCGCGCAGGAGTGGCCGTGGCGGCGGTCCGCCTCGCGGCGGCCGGGGCCACTGACCACCAGCAGCACCGGGGACCGGGATCGGCCGGCGCCCCGGGCTGGTCATTCGGTTGTCGCGTGCGCAGAATCCCGTCAGAGTAGCGCGTGAAGCGCGAACTCCCTGCGCCACCCGACCGGGACCACCAGTCAACGACGTTCCTCCATGATCGAACCCCTGTTGCTCACCGCCGCGCGGATCTCCACCTTCCAGCAGCAGCTCCTGCTGACGAACGCCAGCGGCTTCTTCTTCGCGCGCGGTGAGCGGCTGTTCCTGGTCACCAGCAGGCACGTGATGTTCGACGAACCCAGCGGCCATTTTCCGGACCGGATCGAGATCGAACTGCACACGGATGCCGGCAACCTGGCGCGTTCCACGGGGTTCTCGATTCCGCTGTACCGGCACGGCCAGAGCCTCTGGCGGCAGGCCCTGGACAAGGCGGGCGAGATCGACGTGGCGTTGATCGAGCTGGATCGTGGTGCCCTGCCCGCGATGACCCACTACAACGCCTTCACGCCTCAACACCTGCTGAGCCCGCTGGACCAGGTGGAAGTCGGAACCTCACTGCTGGTGGTCGGCTTCCCGCTGGGTTTCCACGATACGCTGCACCACATGCCCGTGGTGCGCCAGGCCATGGTCGCATCGTCGTTCGGACTGCGCTTCCAGGGCCAGGGCTATTTTCTCACCGACGCCCGGACCCACCGGGGCACCAGCGGCGCGCCGGTCGTGATGCGCGCACCCAGTCCGGGCCACGCTCACAGCGCGTTGCCGTGGATGCTGCTCGGCGTGCATTCGGCCCGGATCGATGTGGGTACGCGCGACCTGGTGCTCGACGAGGCCCTCGGGCTCAACTGCGCCTGGTACGCGGACATCCTCCTCACGCTGACGGAGTCGTGATGTCTTTCCGGGGACAGCACACGCGGATGTCCCTTTCTGTCAGACCCAACCGGTCGGGGACATGCTGGACGGTGACACCTGACCACGGGCCCCATCTCAATCAGCGCGGGCTCAACCAGCGCGGGCTCGACCAGCGCGGGCCCCGAGGTGCGAGGATCAGATGCCGAGGTGGATGGCCGGCTCGTCCAGGGCGGCGGCCTGTTCGCGCAGGGTCAGGATGTGCTCCTCCCAGTACCGCGTGGTGTAGAAGACCGGGAAGGCCTGAACGAAGGCGGGATCATCGGCACGGCGGGCAAGCCAGGCCGCGTGGCGCAGGATGCGCAGCGTGCGCAGCGGCGTGATCAGGGCCAGTTCGCGGCGGTCGAAGCGCACGAAGGTCTCGTAGCCCTCCAGCAGCGCCAGCATCTGGGCCGACATCTCCTCGGTATCGCCGGACAGGAACATCCACAGATCCTGCACCGCAGGCCCGCTGCAGGCGTCATCCAGATCCACGAAGTGAGGGCCGGAGTCGGTCCAGAGGATATTGCCGGGGTGGGTGTCGCCGTGGAGCCGGATCATGGGTACGGACCCGGCCTCGGCCACCCGGCGAAGGATGCGATCGAGGACATCCGCGCTGAGGTCCTCGTAGACCGATTCCAGCTCGATGGGTAGGCGCTCGCTTTCGAGCACGTCCTCGCGCGCGATCTCGCCCAGTTCGGCGGCGTCCAGCCGCTGACGTGCCTGGAACGTCCCGGCGCGACCGACGGCATGGATGCGGGCGATGAAGCGCCCGATGCGCACGAGATTCTCGCGCCGCTCCAGGTCCGGGCTACGCCCGCCCTGCCGGGGGTACAGGGCGAACAGGAAGCCCTGGTGGCGATGCAGCGTCTCCCCCGCTGCGTCGCGCAGGGGCGCGACCACCGGAACCTCCTCGGCCGCGAGTTCCAGTGCGAAACCATGTTCCTCGCGAATGGCCGCCTCCGACCAGCGTCCCGGTCGATAGAACTTCGCGACCAACGGCGCCGCATCCTCGATGCCGACCTGGTAGACACGGTTCTCGTAGCTGTTCAGCGCCAGCAGGCGGCCGTCGGCGCGCAGCCCGGTGGACTCCACCGCGTCGAGGATGACCTCCGGCTTCAGACTGGTATACGGATGAGCGTTCATGGGTAAATCCGGGTCAGAGAGGATTTTTCACTTATATGATTCCCTTTCCGAAGAAAGCCATCCTGGCTTACTCAGCGCGCGCTGCACTTTCGTGTGCCGCAGGGAAACACGGACAAATCAGCGCTTCCCTACGTCCTTTCCCTGTTCAGGTAGGCGCGCAGCAGCGCTGGGCTGATTTGCTGCAAGTGCCTTCGAGCGGCCAGCTCGTCGGCACCGCGTGCCCGGGTTCGCAGGAGTTCCGCCATCGCCAGAAAGGCGACTCCTGCCGGAACCGGCGTGTCGAGCCGGTCGAGGTGATGCAGCAGACCCGGTTCCCGCAGCAGCAGCCAGGCGGAAAAATGGACGGGATCCAGCACCTCGTCGAGGGCTTCGAATTCAAGTACGCGGCGGTACAGGCGCTGAGCTGCCTCCGGAACGAGATCTGCCGGCGGTGTCTCCGGTGCCGTTTCGCAGCAGCGCGCCCAGGCCAGCATCGCAGCCTCCGGAGCCTGCCGATGGTGCAGCGCCAATGCGAGCCGGGACAGCAGGACCACGTGTTCTGCGTGATCCCTCACCGCCAGCACTGAGCGCGTCACGGCCTCCCAGTCCGGGATCTGCATCTGCGCGTAACTCGCGTGGCGGTCCGGATGAACGGGATCGAAACGGTTCCGGGAGAGGGCCTCGGCGAGACGCCGCCATGCCGGCGCCAGGTAGTCCCGCGCCTGTCCGCGCAGGCGTTCCCGGGCCAGCGGCGCGATCTCCTGCTCGAGCCCCTCCATCTCCTCGAGGGCGGTCCCGGACGGAATCACCGGCAACCGTTCCAGGTGGCGCGCGTACAGCACCAGTGCCTCGTAGTCGCCGAGCCCGGGGTGACTCGGAGCCATCCGGCACAGGCGCGCGCAGATACGTTCCGCAGCGTCGGCATTGCGCGCCGCGAGGGCACCATGCAGATCGTGTTCCACCCCGCCGGCGCCACTGTCAAGAAAGAGATCGAACTGGCGCAGATCGGCGGGGCGCACCCAGCGCTGCGCCAGCAGTTTGCCCCGGACTGCATCGGGGCTCAGGGCCAGTGGCCGATCGCCGTGACCCGGGCGCCAGTCGTAGTACGTGTGTGTATCCTGCACAAGCCCCAGCGCCCGCGCGTGCGCTTCACCCTCCCGAAGCCGTCCGATCCAGTCTGCCGAATCGGCCTGGACCGCATCCTCCAGGCACCGAATGCCGCCGTGGCGCCACTGCTCGTAAGCGGGATACGGCACCAAGCCCGATTCCAGCAGCCACTCGAGCGCCGAGTAGGCTCCGGTCTGCTGCACCTGCTGCCCGATCGTGGTCAGGTCGAGCGGGGGAAGCCGGCTGTTTGCGGTCACGGTGTCTTTGCCGCTCATTTCTCCACCTCGAACAGCTCCAGGAGTTCGCGCTGAGTGACTCTCAGGCGCTCGCCCTCCTGCTCGGCCGCGATGTAAACGGCCTCCAGTTGCCCCCGTTTGCGCGCCTGGAGTGCATGCACCCGTTCCTCGACCGTATCTTCGGCCAGCAACCGGTACACGAACACCGGCTGCGTCTGTCCAATCCGGTAGGCGCGATCGCTCGCCTGGCTCTCGGCCGCCTCATTCCACCAGGGGTCGTAGTGGATCACGGTGTCGGCACGCGTCAGGTTCAAACCGGTACCGCCGGCCTTCAGGCTGATCAGGAACACCGGGTCCGTTCCCTGCTGAAAACCGTCGATTACCGCCTGCCGATCGCGCGTGTGGCCGGTCAGCATCGAGTACGCGATGCCGGCCTCATCCAGGTCTCTCGCAATCCAATCCAGCATGCGGCGAAACTGCGAGAACACCAGCATCACCCTTCCCTCCTCGACGAGCTCCTGCAGCATCGACAACAGGTACTCGCGCTTGGCCGAACCGGTTTCGCCGTAGCGCTCGACATCGATCAGACGCGGATCGCAACAGACCTGCCGCAACTGCAGCAGTGCGTTGAGCACGTTCAGGCGTTCCGGACCTGTCACATGGCCGGCAGCGCGCAGTTGCGCGACGCTGCGCTGGCGCAGCCACTCGTAGAGCTCGCGCTGTGCCCCCTCCAGGGGGAGCCGCAATGTCACCTCCGTCTTTCCCGGGAGATCCGTTGCGACCTCGCTCTTGGTACGCCTTAGCAGAAACGGGGCAATGCGGTCGAAGAGACCCTCCGCGCGCAGCGTATCGCCCTCCTCCTCGATTGGGCGCCGGTAGCGGCGGCGGAACTGCGCCTCGTTGTCCAGACAGCCGGGGAGCATGAAGTCGAACAGTGCCCAGAGGTCGCCCAGGTGGTTCTGCACCGGAGTGCCGGTGAGGCAGAAGCGTGTCGCGGCGCGCAACCCGCGAACCGCGCGATGGATTCGGGTGCGCGGGTTGCGGACCGCCTGCGCCTCGTCCAGGAACACGGCCGAAAGCTCCCGATCCCGCCATTGCTCGAGGTCGTTGGCCAGCACCGTGTACGAAGTGATCACAAGCTCGGACTGTTCCACGGCGGGCCACCGTGCCTGACGGTCCGGTCCGTGCAGCAGCAGGACCCGAAGCTCTGGGCAAAAACGGCGGGCCTCCGCCACCCAGTTGCCAAGTACGCTGGTGGGCGCAATCACCAGCGCCGGAAGCCGCAGCCGCCCGGCGGCCCGCTCCAGCATCAGGTGGGCAAGGACCTGGAGCGTCTTCCCCAACCCCATGTCATCGGCCAGGATACCCCCGAGTCCCAGGCGCTGCCGCTGCTGGAGCCAGGCAACGCCCAGCCGCTGGTAACCACGCAGCTCGGCCTGCAGGCCCGGCGGTACGCGAAAGTCCTCGACCGCCGCCCCGGCCCTCAATTCGCGCGCCCGCTCCAGAAGTGCGGTGCCCGCATCGCTGAAACCGGTCGCGCCATCGTCCAGTTGCGCGATCCGCGCAATCTGCGTTGCCGGAAGACGCAGCCGGTCCGCAACGCTGCCAGGATCCTCAAGCTCCGCAAACACCCGCAACCAGCGGAGCACGCGCCCGGCGGGCAGCAACACCAGGCGGCCATCTTCCAGCGGCACCGGAATTTCGCTGTCAGGATCCAGCAGGCCCACCGCCGACTCCGAATACTGCTCGCGCAGACGGGCCAACAGCGGGAGCAGTGCGATCGGCTCGCCATCCAGTTCGATGCGCAGCGCCAACTCGAACCAGTCACGGTCGAGCCAATGGGTTTCCACCTCGAACGCGTTGGGCCGCACCCAATGCTGACGGAATCCCGGGTCGATCGCGATGTGCCAGCCCTCGCCGCGCAGGGCGGGCAACACCCGCGTCGTCACCTCGATCCAGGCGGGCGCATCCGCCAGTCCAATATCACCATCGTCCAGCGTTCGCGGTGAACATCCGGCGAGCGCTCGGTGCAACCGCTCGAGCAGCGCCCGCTCCCGGTCCGGGTCGCGCCGGAAGGTGATGCACTCGCCGCTTTCTGGCAGCACTGCCGTACGTTCATCGGCGGCATCCGCGGCATCGAAGACCACCTCGCGGCCATCGTGAACGTAGCGAAAGCGCACCCGCATGCGATCGCGAAACCCATCGGAGGCCATGCTGCGGCTGAAAAGCTCGAGCAGCCCGCCGGTTCTCGTTCGCACCGACCGCTGCGCCAGCACACGCGGCAGTGGCAGTCCCCAGGACTCCAGTCGCGCAGCATCGCGACCCAGAAACCCGGGTACCGCATCGGGCGCCAGTGCCGGCGCCTCCCGGATCCAGACTCGAGCCGGCTGCGGATAGTCCGACTGGACCTCTCCGCAGCGCCCCGATGCGCGATCCCAGTACCCCGGGGTTACCGTCGGCAGCAGCCAGCATCCCGCGGGAAGTTGCCAGCAGAGCCGCTGGCAACCGCTGTCGGCATCGATGCCCCAGACGCAATCGGCCGCAAGGGGCGCCGCCCAGACAAGGCCCGAACCATCGCCGTCAAAGACCCTCCCGGTGTCGAGCAACCGCCGCAGCCAGTCGAGGTCGAGCCCATCGGGGAGAAGGCCCACACTGGCCTGCACCCAATCGGCAGCGTGTCCGGACAGCGTCGCAAGAAGATCCCGGTCGGTGTCGGTGAGGAACGGCGGTGGGCGGTGCAGATGGCTCGGCTGCAGCCGGTACGGAACAACGGCTTCCACCCGCCCGTTCGGCGCATATTCGGCGACCTCGAACCGCAACCGCAGCCTGCCCGCTTCGGGCTCCAGCCGATAGTGCACGCGCTGTGTGCTGCGCTGGGCGCCCGCGCCGTGAGTCTGCGAACGGCGAAGCTGTTCAACGAAACGACCGGCCATCACACGATCTTCCAGGGATATTCCAGGGATGTTCCGGGGACAGTACACCGATATCGCAGGCTGCCGAACCAAAACCATCGCCGCCGGCCGGCGACTAATGAGTGTAGTCCCCTAAAAACAGGTTGACGCCAGCCATCAGCCGCGCGAGGTACGAGCGTAAACTGCATGGCTTGGTTGGCGTGAAAGAATATGGCGGGCGTGACCCATGGTTGTCCATGCCGGCACCTCGGCTGGACAGTCGGGCGTCTCCTGTGCCCCGTTCGCCATGGAGTGCG
>RECA01000202.1 GCA_007692435.1 Thioalkalivibrio sp. | reverse complement strand
CTTCTTTCATGGTCGGGGGTGGCTGCGCGCCGTGACGATCCGGCACGGCCCGCTGGCCCGGCCGCCGAAGCGCTACACTATCGAGTGGCGACATTCGACGAGGGGCGGATCCGGGCACAATGGACACCGACAGCGGACAGGAACTGTGGTTTACCCGCCGCAATGGCGAGGTTCGAGGCCCCCATCCCTCGGGGCTGATCTCCCGCTTCCTGATCATCGGCAGGCTGACGCCGGAAGACGAGGTCAGCCCGGACCGGGAGAGCTGGCAGCCGATTCGCGAACACCCCCAGCTCATTCCGGAGGAACTCAAACACGCGGACACGCAAGAAGGCCGCGAGCGCCTGCTCCAGGCGCGACTGCGCGAGGACGAGCGCCTGCACGAACGGCGGGCGAGCGGCGGGGCTGCGGCGGAGAGTGCCGAACGGCGCGGATTGGAGCGGCGCCGGCCGGAACCGCCGGAAGTCATCAGCCACCGCACGCAACGCGCGCAGTGGCTGCGCCGGCCGGGAAACAGGCTCGATGCCGCCATGCGCGGCCCCACGCCCTGGATCCTCGCGGCCTCCACGACTCTGTTGGCCGTACTCCTGTTCTTCTGGGCCACCGACCGGGATGAACCGCCGTCGCCACCGGCCTGTCACCTGCCACCGGCTCCGGAGGTCAACTGGAGCTACTGCCGCATGCCGGGACTGGACCTGCGCGGGGTCGATCTGAGCCATGCACTGCTGCGCAACACCGATCTGCTGGGTTCCCGCCTCGACGGCGCCCGGCTGCTCGAGGCCGACCTGAGCTACGCCGACCTGCAGCGCACGCGGCTGGAACGCGCCGACCTGCGTCGGGCCAGGATGACCGGAGCATCAATGCAGAATGCGACGCTCACCGACGCCCGCCTGGACGAGGCGGATCTGAGCTTCGTGAATCTGACCGGGGCCAGCATCGAGGGCGCCGCGCTCGACGGGGCCATCCTGGACCGTGCGGTGTGGATCGACGGAAGGATCTGCGCGACCGGCTCGGTCGGGACCTGCGACTGAAGTCCTCCACGGTGGCGGGCCCGCTGCTTCGGGCCCACCCTGCCGGACAGGCGACGTTCACGAGCCGGGTCACGAAGATCTTTCCCGATCGACCAGGTTCATGCGTGCTCCGATATCCGTCACGCCGCGACACGGATCCCGGAACACGTGGCCCGGGTGAACCAGACTGACAGGCGTCCACGGTCTACACTTACTGGTGCCAACTGCGTTCACAGCGATCGCGCACTCTAGGACCCATACCGTGTTCAGACAATTCTTCGCATCCCTCATCCAGAATACGATCAGCATGGCGGGGACCGCGCTGGCGCTCTCGGCCTTCGTGCTGATTCTTGCACTGTTCGCGTTCGAGTCCCTGGGTTTCCAGGCAGGCCCGTACCTCGGGATCCTGACCTACCTGATCCTTCCGATGCTCTTCGTACTCGGCCTGCTGTTGATACCGATCGGCATTCTCCTGCACCGCCGCCGGGCCTCGAGGGCCGCCGCGAAGGGAGAGAGTCCGCCCGTGTTTCCGGTCATTGACCTGAACAGTGAGCGTACCCGAAAGATGGTCCTGATCTTTCTCGGCGTGACAGTGGTAAACCTGACCGTGCTGGCCGGCGCCACCTACAAGGGCGTGGAAGTGATGGATTCCAACGAATTCTGCGGGGAGGCCTGCCATTCCGTGATGCAGCCCGAGTACACCGCATACCAGCACTCGCCCCACGCGCGTGTCGACTGCGTCGACTGCCACATCGGTCCTGGCGCCGACTGGTTCGTCCGGTCCAAGCTCGATGGCGCCTGGCAGATGGTCGCCGTCACGCTGGACCTGTACCCGAGGCCGATTCCGACCCCCCTGCATAACCTGCGCCCGGCGCGGGACACCTGCGAGCAGTGCCACTGGCCCGAGAGTTACGTCGGCGACAAGCTCATGGTCGATACCCTGTTCGCGGAGGACGAAGCCAACACGGAGCTGACCACTGCCCTCCTGATGAAGGTCGGAGGCCAGCGGGGAACCGATTCTTACGGCATTCACTGGCATGTGGACCCTGATGTAGAGATACGCTACCGCTCTGACGAGAGTCGCATGAACGTCTACGACGTCGAACTCACCAAGGCGGACGGGACCGTGAAGGTCTTCCAGCCGCGCGGCATGCCACCCGAAGAGGAACGTGGCGAATGGCGTCAGATGGATTGCGTGGATTGCCATAACCGTCCGACCCACATCTTCCGCACGCCGTCGCAGGAGCTCGACCGCGCGCTGGCGACCAATCTTCTGGACGCTGAGCTTCCCTATTTGAAGCGCGAGGGCGTCCGACTTCTGGAGGAGGCGGACTATCCCTCCCACGAGGCGGCGCGCGACGGGCTGGCTGCCGCACTGGAGGACTTCTACCGCGAGAACTACCCGGAGGTATTCGCCGACCGGCCAGAGGCCGTTGCCGCTGCGGGCAGCAAGCTCGGCGAAATCTTCAGCCGAAACGTATTCCCCCACATGAGAGTCACCTGGGACACCTACCCCGACCACAGCGGACATCCTCCGGTCAGCAGCCGCGAGGACGCACCCGGCTGCTTCCGCTGTCACAACCGCCGCCACCGGACAGCCGACAGAGAGGCCATATCCAGTGACTGCATGCTGTGCCACTCGATCCTCGCGGAGCGGGAAGAGGAACCCGAAATCCTGAAATTGCTGAACCCCTGATATAGGGGCAATCGGGTCGAGTATGCGCCGATGGCACCCGACAACGTCAGCGGGTGCCAGGCCAGAGGGTCCCGATAAAGAACGAGGCCCTGGTGGCAGAACCGCCCACCAGGGCCTCGCCGCGCATCCGGCGCAGACACCCTTACCGCGGATTACTCCCCCTGGCTTGCGTAGTAGGCAGCAAGAGCCTCGATATCGGCATCCGAGAGCTCCTGCATCTCCCGTTCCATGGTTCCGGGCTGCCAGCGCGCGCCCTCGCGGTAGTCCGTCATGGTGCGCACAAGATACGGCTTCCACTGCCCGGCCAGGATCCCGGCATCATCCGCGGGATCGCTGCCAGCATCGGCATGACAGCGTGCACAGCTCTCATCGTGAATGGCCGCTCCAGCAGACGCACGGGCCTCATCCCAGGACTGGTCCGCCGGCTGGAACGGCTGATCCGCATAGTGGGCCGCCACCTCCACGATGGTGTCCTCGGACCAGTCCGCCACTATCGCGCAGTGGTCAGCCGCCGCGACATCGTCAGCCTTGGCAAACAGGTCGGCGACGCAGGGGCGCTCTTCGCCCTGGAACAGGAAGAGCTGGTTTTCGAGGAAGAAATCGGATGCACCCGAAATCGTCGGCGTATCAGGGTCGTTGCTGATGCCATCCGCGCCATGACAGCCGAGACAGGATTCCGCGGCGTCCGGGGCTCCCGCGAGGGCCAAGGGTGCAGCGACCAGGGCAAAGGCCCCGAGGATGGCCGTGGCCAGCGGCCTGGTCTGGCTACTGTTCAATCTTTTTCTTCTCATCACGCAACTTCCTCCTGGTGATTGGTCTTGGCTTCCCCGCCACCGGGCTTGCCGGCCGGAGAAACTGCAGTGTAGACCAGTCCATTTTTGTCCGTCGAACACGATCATGCGTGTTGGGCCCTAGCGAGTCCGCGGCGTTTTCTTGTGCACGAACATACCATATCCTATTGTTTTTTGGTGTTTTTTTATTCCATTCGGCATACCTGGGACAGTTGCCTCCACCTGTGCCACGGGCGGATCACATGCCCTTGGGTTTCGACCTAATTTGGACCGACTTGACCATGATCAAGTTTTCACCCGCCTAAAAATGCCCTCTGGTCTAGTATTCCCACCAGGGGCAAACAACAATCTTGCACCCGCTCGCGCGGACACCTACCCGCCTCGCGGCGATTCAAAAAAATATGACCATCCCTGGAGTTGGCTGATGCACATGGCGAATCTCAATCCGTCCAATGGGTTCCTGCTGCTCATCCCGATGGTCCTGATGATCGCTGCTTTGACTGGCTGCGGGGGAAGCTCGGGAAGTCCCGGCGCCCCGGGACCGGAAGGCCCTCCCGGGTCACCGGGCCTGAAGGCGACGATTAACGAAGTCACCATCTCCAGTACACCGGTCGTGGATTTCACGGTGATCGATGAGCGCGGCTTTGCCGTTCCAGGGATCACGCAGGCCAGTTTCACCATTGCAAAGCTCGTCCCCGGGCAGGATGGCGACAGCAGCGCCTGGCAGAGCTACATCAACCGCGTTGAACAGCCGGGCACCGGAGACTGGCCGGGTACCGAGCCCCAGATCCAGGCGATCGCCGAAAGCAACGGAAGGCTCCAGGACAACGGCGACGGAACCTACCGCTACACCTTCGCGACCGATCTCTCTACGGTCACCGAACCCCTTGCGGTGGGTTACCAGCCCGAACTGACCCATCTGGTGGGGTTGCAACTGGGTGGAGCCACTGCGGGCACCAATGCGATCTACAGCTTCCAACCGTCGAGCGGACGTACGTTCAACATCCCCGATCGGCGCATCGTGGCCCAGGAAACCTGCGGCACCTGCC
>RECA01000235.1 GCA_007692435.1 Thioalkalivibrio sp. | reverse complement strand
AGGTCGCCGGCCGCCCCGCTTCAGCACCCCCGCGGTGCCACCGCTTCGCTTGCCGAACACCTGAACATACCCCATCGAACACATCCGCGCGACTCATGGGCGCAGGCTCAACTGGGAACCGACGCGCAGCGGGTCCATGATGCCGTCGCGGTCGGTGATCTCGAACTGCAGCGGGAGACGCGTGGGATCGTCGTGCGCCGGATGGTAACGCACCCGCGCGAGGACGGTGGTGCGCTGCGAGGGTTCGAGCACGATCTCCTCGACCCGCCCAAGGTCGAGCGTCGCACCTTCCAGGCCGACCACGTCGATATCGAGGTCGAGGCTGCGCTGGGTCTTGTTGTTCAGCGCAATCTCGTAGCTGTTCTGGGTGCTGCCATCGGACATCTGGACGAACAGGGGCTGGCGCACCTGGCTCACGCTGGCGTCGAGTTCCGCGCGCCCGAGGACGCTCAGCACCAGCAGGCCGGCGACGACCACGATAGCGGTCCCGTAGCCCACGGTCTTGAGCTTGAGGAAGCGCGTCTTCCCGCCCTCCAGCGCACTCTCTGAGGTGTAGCGGATCAGGCCCCGTGGCCAGCCCTGCTTGTCCATGATCGCGTCGCAGGCGTCCACGCACAGCGCGCAGTGTATGCACTCGATCTGCAGACCGTCGCGGATGTCGATGCCGGTGGGGCAGACCTGCACGCAGTAGCCGCAGTCGATGCAGTCGCCCACGCCGGCCTGCTGCCGCTGCTCGCGGGTCTTCAGGTCGCGGGTGGGCTTGGCCCGCCCGGCGCTGCCCTCGCCGCGCGCCTCGTCGTAGGAGACGATCAGCGTGTCCTGGTCGAACATCACCGACTGGAACCGGGCATAGGGACACATGTAGGTGCAGACCTGCTCGCGGGCCAGCCCGGCGAAGGTGTAGGTGGTCAGCGTGAGCAGACCGGCGGTGATGTAGGCGGCATTGGCCGCCTCGCCGGTGAAGAAGGCGCGCACCAGCGCCGGGGCATCGCCCCAGTACAGCACGAAGCCGAGGCCGGTCGCGAAGGCCACCAGCAGCCAGCTCGCGTGCGTGGACCCGAGTTTCAGGATCTTCTCGGCGTTCCAGGGCTGTTTGGACAGGCGGATGCGCGCCGGCCGCTCCCCCTGGATCCGGCGTTCCAGGAACATGAAGACGTCGGTCCAGAGCGTCTGGAAACAGAAATAGCCGCAGAAGACCCGCCCCGCGATGCCGGTCACGAAGAACAGCAGCAGCGCCGCGATCATCAGCAGCCCGGCCAGCCAGAAGATGTCCTGCGGGTACACGACCAGGTCGAAGAGATAGAAGTGCCGGTTCGGAATGTCGAACAGCACCGCCTGCGACGGCCCCGTCTCGCGCTCCCAGCGCAGCCACGGCAGCAGGAAGAAGACGCCGTAGGCGAGCAGCAGGATGCCGGTCTTGAGGTTCCGGAAACGTCCGCTCACCGATCGCGGGTGGATCGGGACGCGGGCCTCGAACAGCGACTGGGACATGACGAACTCACCGGCCGGCAGCCGCCGGCACACTTCACGGATCCAACAACGCGTGGCACCTCGGCGGGGCGAACCCTTCCTGTGCATGACCCGGCCCGATCGCCGTGCGCATTATGGACCCACCACCCCCCGACGTGACCAGAAGGCACGGCGGGCTTGTGGGAGGCCGGGCCGGCGTACGGGCGGCGCGGCCCCGGTCCATGGGGCCCGCGCTGACCGGGGCGTCTGCGCTACTGACCGCCGCCCAGGGAATGCACGTAGGCGGTGAGCACCTTGATCTCCGTGGGCGACAGGCGATCCGCGAAGGCGGGCATCACGCGCTGGACGCCTTCATGCACGAAGGACGAGACACGGGCGACCCGCTCGGCATCGTCTGCGGCTCCGGGCACGTCCACCAGACCCCAGAGGTCGTTGGTCAGGTTGGGCGCACCCTGAGAGGCGATCCCGGCCGCATCCATGCCGTGGCACTGGAAGCAGCCACCGAGCTCTCCGGTGAAGATATCGCCCCCGGCACTGACGGACTCCTCGTCCATCTCGTAGCCATTCAGGGACAGCACGTAGGCGGCGACCTGCTCCAGCTGTTCGCTGTTCAGCGTCTCCCGGTAGCCGGGCATGTAGCCGAGGCGGCCCAGCACCAGGGTCTCCTCGATCTGCTCCACGGTGCCGCCCCAGTGCCAGTTGTCGTCACGCAGATTGGGATACTGCGCCATCACGCCGGCCCCGCCGGTCTGGTGACAGGCGGCACACCAGGTGCCGTAGGAACCCTTCGCATAGGCATTCACGAAACTCATCGCGTCGACGTCGGCGAGGATCTCGTCGTATTCCATCGCGCCCACGGTCTCCAGCATCTCGCGCTGGCGCACCGCGTGGGTGCCGGTCTGCATGTCGCGGGCGAGCAGAGACCGGGTGTTCCAGTGCGTCGTCACCTCCTCGCCGTCCTGCTCGAAGGTGATGGTGTTGAGCCCCTTGGTGAAGCCGTCGCCGATCGGCCAGGCCGGGAAGAGTATCCAGTACACCACCGCGAACACGACCGTCGCGTAGAAGCCCCAGAGCCACCACCGCGGCAGCGGGTTGTTGTACTCCTGCAGGCTCGCGTCCCAGATGTGACCGGTGGTCTCGACCTCGTCCGGCTTCTTGCGCGGTCTCTCGTTTGCGGGTTTGTCGTTTGTGCTCATGACTGTCTTTCGCCCTTGTTGCGGTCGCCGGAGGCGGCGTTCGGATCCAGCGGGGAATCCTCGTCATCCAGCGGAATGTAGCGGTAGGACTCGAAGCGCGTGGAACGCCGGCTGTTCGAGAAGAGGTAGATCACGATCGCGATGAACGTGCTCATGAACAGCAGCAGCGCGACGATCTTGCTGTTGCCCAGATCGGTAATCCAGCCCCAGAACTCAGCCATTCCAGATCCTCCTCATGCCGCCCCCGGAGCGCTGCAGCTGCGACTTGCAGCCCGTTTCGGGGAAACGGCGATACATCGGTGTGTGCCTAGCGGAAGTCCGCAAAGTGGCCCTCGGAGTAATCGGTGAAGTCCACCATGGTCCCCAGCACCTGCAGGTAGGCCACCATCGCGTCCATCTCGGAGATGAACGACGGGTCGCCGTCGAAGTTCTCCTGCTGGGCCTGTGCGACCAGGTTCTCCTCGGCCCGGTTGATGTCGAGCATGACCGCGACCTCCTCGCCGAAGCGTTCGGCGTTGGCCTCGAACTCCTCCTGGTTGACCGAGTAGGGCACGCCGACCCGCCGGAGCGCGATCATCCGCTGTTCGATGTCCGAGAAGTCCAGCCGCGTGGTGGCCAGCCACGGATACCCGGGCATGATCGACTCCGGCACCAGCGACTTCGGATTGATCAGGTGCTGCACCTGCCACTCGTTGGAGTACTTGCCGCCGACACGCGCGAGGTCCGGCCCGGTGCGCTTGGAACCCCACTGGAAGGGATGGTCGTACTGCGACTCCGCCGCCAGCGAGTAGTGGCCGTAGCGCAGCATCTCGTCGCGGAACGGGCGCACCATCTGCGAGTGGCAGGTGTAGCAGCCCTCGCGCACGTAGAGATCCCGGCCGCGCTGCTCCAGCGGCGTGTAGGGGCGCACGCCCTCGACCTCCTCGATGGTGTCGTCGATGTAGAACAGCGGGACGATTTCAACCAGCCCGCCGATGCTGATCACCGCGAGCGTCAGGATGATCAGCAGGCCGGCGTTGGTCTCGACACTTTCATGCTTCATGGTCTGGCTACTCCCCCTCAGGATGCACTGGGCGCAACGGCACGGGACTCATCGGCCACCGTTGCCGGACGCTTCGCGGTCAGGATGGTCATGGCGATATTGAAGGCCATGAGCAGCATGCCGACGAGGAAGAAGCCGCCCCCGATGGCCCGCACCACGTAGGGCTTGTGCAGGAAGACCACCGACTCGGTGAAGGTGTAGGCGAGGTTCCCGTACTGGTCGAAGGCCCGCAGCATCAGGCCCTGGCCGATGCCGGCGACCCACATGGACACGATGTACAGCACGATCCCGATCGTGGCCAGGAAGAAGTGGATGTACACCAGCCGCACGCTGAACAGCTGCGTGTTCCACAGCCGCGGGATCAGGTGGTACAGCGATCCGAAGGTGATCATCGCCACCCAGCCCAGCGCGCCCGAGTGCACGTGGCCGACGGTCCAGTCGGTGTAGTGCGACAGCGCGTTCACGCTCTTCAGGGACATCATCGGCCCCTCGAAGGTCGCCATCCCGTAGAACGACAGCGCGGTGATCAGGAACAGCATGATCGGGTCGGTACGCAGTTTGTGCCAGGCACCGGACAGGGTCATGATCCCGTTGATCATCCCGCCCCAGGAGGGCAGCAGCAGCAGGATCGAGAAGGTCGCGGCCAGGGTGGAGACCCAGTCCGGCAGCGCGGTCCAGTGCAGGTGGTGCGCGCCCACCCACATGTACAGGAAGACCAGCGCCCAGAAGTGGATGATCGACAGCTTGTAGGAGTAGATCGGGCGCCCGGCCTGCTTGGGCACGAAGTAGTACATCATCCCGAGGAACGCCGCCGTGAGGAAGAAGCCCACCGCGTTGTGGCCGTACCACCACTGGGTCATCGCGTCCTGCA
>RECA01000114.1 GCA_007692435.1 Thioalkalivibrio sp. | reverse complement strand
GCCTCCTACAGGGGGGCCGGGCCCAGCACCGTAGGAGGCCAGCCCCCTGGGCGACCGTCCCCGGCGCCGGATCGCCGAGAGGGCTCGCCTCCCACGGGGGCCGGGGCGAGCACCGTAGGAGGCCAGCCCCCTGGGCGACCGTCCCCGGCGCATGATCGCCGGGGGGGCGGATCAGCCGTCCAGCCGGCGCCAGTGGCAGGATCCGCCCACGCTCTGGTCGAGCAGCGCAACCATCTCGGCGTGGGCCACGCGCTCTTCCGGGCTGGGCTCGATCACGCGGAGCGTGCCGGCACTTCGTTGCGCCCTCACCTGCACCTCGGGGTTTTCCCGTTCCGAACCTTCCTGCTCCAGGCCCAGCGCCACCTGGCCGCCGGTCATCGCGAGGTAGACGTCGGCGAGCAGCCCGGCGTCCAGCACCGCGCCGTGCAGCACGCGGCTCGAGGCGTCCACCTGGTAGCGCTTGCACAACGCGTCCAGGGAGTTCCGGGTGCCGGGATGCATCCGGCGCGCGAGCACGAGGGTGTCGAGAATTGCGCAGATGTCCTCGACACGCCGCACCTTCGCCTCCGCGAGCGTCAGTTCGTGGTTGATGAAGCCGACGTCGAAGGGTGCGTTGTGAATGATCAGCTCGGCGCCTTCGACGAATTCGAGGAAGCGCTCGGCGACCTCCGCGAAGCGCGGCTTGTCGAGGAGGAATTCGTTGCTGATGCCGTGGACCTCGATCGCGCGCGGGTCGATCTCGCGATCGGGCTGCAGGTACTCGTGCAGGCGGTTGCCGGTCGGTCTCCGGTTCACGATCTCGACACAGCCGATCTCGATGATCCGGTGGCCCTCCGCCGGATCCAGGCCGGTGGTCTCCGTGTCGAGGACGATCTGGCGCATCTTCGGGTTCTCCATGTCTTGGTGTGAACATCGAGCCACTGAAGGACAGGGCAGCACGGAAAGGCAGGCTGTTCAGGCCCTTTTCAGTGTGCTGCCGTGTCTTCCGTGGCGCGACCTTTCATCGTTCGGGCTGGCTGCGTGTGCCATGAAGGCTGATGTGAGAGTCGCGCACAGATCTACCCACCGCCCCCGGGGCGCGCGGAGAGCATCTCGTCGATCGCGCGGTTGGCCAGGCGGTCGGCCCGCTCGTTTTCCGGGTGTCCAGTGTGCCCGCGAACCCAGAACCATTCCACCTGGTGGCGCCGGGCCTGCGCATCCAGCTGCTCCCAGAGGTCGCGGTTCTTCACCGCTCCGCCGCTGGAGGAGCGCCATCCCCGCCGCTTCCAGCCGGGCAGCCAGGCGGTGATGCCCTGCTTCACGTACTGGGAGTCGGTCAGTAGCTCGACCCGGCAGGGCCGCTTGAGGGCCTCCAGCGCGCGGATGGCCGCGGTCAGTTCCATCCGGTTGTTGGTCGTCTCCGGTTCGGATCCGTAGAGTTCCCGCTCGACCTCCCCGAACCGCAGCACCGCACCCCAGCCACCCGGACCCGGATTGCCACGGCAGGCCCCGTCGGTGAAGACGAAGACCTTGTCGTCGCTCACGCCCACTGGGACGACCCGCCGGCGCGCATCGCGTCGCGCGACCACCGCAGCCGGGAGGCCGCCGGCGCGATCGGGAGCAGGTCGCGCCGGCTCGCGACCGTGAGGACGGCGCTTCCGAGCACGGGAAGCCAGGGCGACACCGCCGCATCGAGGGGGCCCAGCCGCCGGTGCCAGCCGCCCGGAAGGGCGGCAGGCAGTGCGCTCAGCGCAACCTGCCGGTGCACGCCCAGACCCGCCTGCGCGAGCAGCTGCCGGCTGCGCCGCCGCAGTCCGGCTGGCAGCGCCAGGCGCCGGGGCCGGGGCGCGCGGCAGTGGCGGGACTCCAGCAGGAACAGGTGACCTTCCGGCGCCAGCACGCGGGCGGCCTCGGCGATCACCTTCCCGCTGTCTTCCGCATCACCGAGGGCGTGCGCGACCAGCACACAGGAAAAGCTCTCGGCGGCCAGCGGCAGGAGGTCCCCCTGCGCGGGCAGCGTCCGGCTTCGGGGATCGGCGTGCAGTGCGTGGACGGGTCGGATCCATTCGGCATCCAGCAGGCGCACCGGCCCGACCTCCAGCCAGGCATCGCCGAACCGCGGCCGGCAGAAGATCCCCATCTGCTGGTGCAGCGCCTCGAGCACCCGCAGCCCCTGCGGGCCCGAATACCATTCCCGCAGGCAATCGCTCCCGAAGGCTTGGTGAAACGCTCTCTCTGGACTATGCTTCAGGTCCATGATTATCCGACTTCTTCCCCTGCCCCTCGTGCTGGTTGTCAGCGCCCTGCTGGGTACCGGCTGCAGCGTCCACGACAATCCGAAGGCACTGGCCAACCCGGAGCACCGGGCCGATCCCGCGCAGCCGGTCGGGGCCCTGCCCCGGACGTCACGCCGGGACCTCGCGCGGGATGCGAGCCGTGCGCTGCGCCAGCCCGCAATGAAGCCGGAGGACGCCCCGGACATCTGGACCCGGGCCAGGCTCGGCTTCGCGATGACCGAAAACCTGCATCACCCGCGGGTGGAGGTCTACAAACGGCATTACCGCCAGCACCCGAACATCATCACCATCGCCTCCACAAGGGCGGAACCCTTCGCCTATTTCATCCTGAACGAGATCGAGCGGCGAGGTCTACCCGGAGAGCTGCTGCTGTTGCCAATCGTGGAGAGCGGCTATGCCGCCGAGGCCACGTCCAGCGCCAGCGCGGCCGGCATCTGGCAGTTCGTCCCCGGCACCGGGGAACACTTCGGGCTGACCCAGGACGACTGGTATGACGGCCGGCGCGACGTCTACCAGTCCACCCACGCGGCACTGGACTATCTGGAACATCTTCACGCCCGCTTCGGGGACTGGTACCTGGCGCTCGCCGCCTACAACTTCGGTCAGGGTAATGTTGCCCGCGCGATGGCCGCAAACGCGGCCGCCGGTGAACCGACCGACTACTGGAATCTGCAGCTCTCGAGCGAGGCGATGTCCTACGTGCCCCGGCTCCTCGCGCTGCGCGCGCTGATCGACGAACCGGATCGCTACCGCGTCAGAGTCCCGGTGATCGCGAACGAGCCCTACCTGAAGCCGGTGGACCCCGGGCGTCAGGCGGACCTGGAGTACGTCGCCGAACTCGCCGGCGTTGAATTCACCGAGATCGCGCGCCTGAACCCCGGCTACCACAGGACCGTCACGCATCCCTATGGAGCGCAGCACCTGCTGCTCCCCGCCACTGCCGCCAGGCAGCTGGAGACCACGCTCCGCGAGCGCGGACCGGACCACGCCCTCGTTCCCTACTCGGAATACGAGGTTCGCGCGGGCGACAATCTCGGCCGGATCGCGCACCGGCATGGAGTCGACGTCGCCGAGCTCCGCGGGATGAACGGGCTCGAGGGCGATCTGATCCGGGCCGGACAGCGTCTGCGGGTGCCGGTGACCGGCGAGGCCATCCCGGGCCGGGACGCGGCGCCGCCAGTGGCCTCGACTCAACCGCTGGAGTACACGGTCCGGCCGGGCGACAGCCTCTGGACCATCGCGCAGCGGCACGACGTCGGCGTCTCCCGCCTCCGGCAGGCGAACGGTCTGTCGCGGGACGCGCTGCTGCAGCCGGGGCAGGTCCTCGCCCTGCCCCGCACGGCGGTGGATCCCGACACGACGCGCATGGAATACCGCATTCGCCCCGGCGATTCGCTCGGCGCAATCTCGCAGCGCTTCAAGGTCGAGGTCCACGATGTCCGGCGCTGGAACGGTCTGAACGGCGACGGCATCCGTGCGGGCGACACCCTGACGCTGTACGTCGCGAGAAACGTCGCCGCCGGCGACGGCTGACAACTCTCAGCTGCAGCGGCGCAGGCCGCCATCCCTTCCGTGGACAGGATCACGGAGGGGATCCGACGCCGCACGCCGCGCCCACCGGGCCAGGGCATGGCCCGCAGCTCCCGACGGACCGGTGGTGGCACAACGGGTACATGGGTATGATCGCAGACGGCTGCATGCGCAGGGGCCGCCTGCGCACGGTGCCATGCCGGAACCGAAGACAGGAGGACTACATGGGGTTTCTGAAGGGCAAGCGCGCGCTGATTGTCGGTGTCGCCAGCAACCGTTCCATCGCCTACGGCCTCGCCGAGGCGATGCACCGCGAGGGCGCCGAACTCGCCTTCACCTACCAGAACGACCGCATGCGCGAGCGGGTCGAGAAACTGGTGGCCGCCTTCGACTCCGACATCCTCGTGCCCTGCAATGTCGAGAGTGACCAGGAGATCGAACGGGTCTTCGAGCATCTGGACGATTACTGGGACGGGCTCGACATCCTCGTGCACTCGGTCGCCTTCGCCCCGAAGGAGGAACTGGAGGGGGACTTCCTGGACAACGTCACCCGGGACGGTTTCCGCGTCGCCCATGACGTCAGCTCCTACAGTCTCGCGGCGCTCGCGAAGGCGGGGCGCGGCATGATGAAGGACCGTAATGCGGCGATCCTCACCCTGAGCTATCTCGGGGCGATGCGCGCGATGCCCAGCTACAACGTGATGGGCCTGGCGAAGGCCAGCCTCGAGGCCAATGTCCGCTATCTCGCCTACACCCTCGGACCCGAATCCACCCGGGTCAATGCCGTGTCGGCCGGGCCGATCCGCACGCTCGCGGCCGCGGGCATCGGCAATTTCCGGCGCATTCTCGACCATGTGGAGAAGAACGCCCCGCTGCGTCGCAACGTGACCATCGAGCAGGTCGGAAATGCGGGTGCCTTCCTGTGCTCCGACCTGGCCGCCGGCATCACCGGCGAGGTGACCTACGTCGACTCCGGCTTCAGCATCCTCGGCCTCGGGCCGGGCGAGGTCGGCCTGGAGTAACCGGCCAGCGCCATAGGAGTGCGGCGGCTTGCCGCCGCTTTGCCCTTCAGGAGGCTCGCCTCCTGCGGCCGCAGCACGCCCCCGCGCACGCCCCCGGCCCCCGCGCGTGAAGGTCGCAGCACGCCCCCGCGCGTGAAGGCGGGAGCAAGCTCCCGCGGGTGAAAGCGGGAGCAAGCTCCCGCACTCCGACGGCGGTACAACCTACTCCAGGTTCTCCGGGTAACGGCGGATGTCCGCCTCCGATTCCAGCCATGCCAGGTAGGCGCGCAGCTCCGCGCCCGAGTACGCAACCTGCAGGTCATCCGCGACCCGGCGCAGGTCCTCGACGGCCTCCGAGGGCTCCAGCATCCGGACCGACTCCAGCACCAGCACCGCGAAGTCGCCGTCGGCCAGCCGCACGCCGGCGGTGACGACCTCGTCCTCGCCCGGGGCACGCAACTGGAACAGGCGGTTCATCAGCGTTCCGGGCATGTCGACATCGGGCTCCTCCGGTCCGGCGGCGCGGTTGACCGTGGCGGACAGGGTCCACCGGTCCGGATCGTCCTCGGCGAACTCGGCCACGTTGCGGTCATCGGCCAGCGCCTCGAGGACTTCCTGCCCCCGCTCACGGGCCGCCTGGGCCGCCGCATCCTGCTGCAGGATCTCGCGGATCTCCCCTGCAACCTCCTCGAGCGGCCGTACGGACGGTTCCTCCCGATCCTTCAGGCGCAGCACGACGGTGCTGTCGTCCGGGAGATCCACGGCCTCGCTGTTACGCCCATCCCGCCGTACCGGTGGACCGAACGCGGCCTCGCGCACCGCACGGTACTCGGCCACACCTTCTCCCGAGTCCTGGGTGAACCAGTCCGTGGTGCGGATCTCGAGACCGGTCGCGGCCGCCGCGGGCTCCAGGCTGTCGGGATTCTCGAAGGTCTGGGACATCAGGTCGTCCAGCGCCTGGATCTGCCGCTGTTCCGCACGCCGGTCGCGCAGGTCGCGTTCGACCTCGTCGCGCACTTCCTCGAAGGGCTGCCTGCGCGACTCCTCGATCTCGGTGACTTCGACCACGTGCCAGCCCAGACGGGTCTGCACCGGCTGGCTGACCAGGCCCTCGGGCAGGGAGAAGATCACCGTCTCGAGGACCCGGTCCAGGTCCCCGCGCGCGATCCGGCCCATGTCGCCGCCGCGGTCCGCCGACAGGCTGTCCTCGGAATATTCGGCGGCCAGTTCGGCGAAGTCTTCCCCGGCCTCGATCCGGTCGCGCAGGTCCCGGACCCGCGACTCGGCATCGGCTTCGTTACGCTCGATCAGGATCTGCCGTACCCGCCGCTCTTCGGGCTCTTCGTAACGCTGCGCATTCACTTCGTAGTGCTCGCGCACGTCCTCCTCGGTGACGTCGACCGCGGCCTCGAGCGCCTCGGGGTCCAGACGCAGGTATTCGATCTGCAGACGCTCCGGGGTGCTGAAGCGCTCCTGGTTGTCCTGGTAGAAGGCCTCGACGGCCTCATCCTCGACGACGTCCGGCCGGTCGAACTCCGCCGCCTCAAAGATCCCCCAGCTCGCGACGCGCACCTGGTTGCGCAGGCGCTCGAACTCCTCGGCGCGCGCCATCGGCAGGTCTCCGCTGGCCTGCACCGACTGCTGGATCTGCGCCAGCACGATGGACTGCGCCATGTCGCGTTCGAAATCCCCGGGCGAGATCCGTTGCGCCTGGAGCAGCGTGTGATAGCGTTCCGGGCTGAAGCGCCCGTTCTCGCGAAAGGCGGGGATCGCCTGGATCTCCCGGACCACGCCACGGCCGGAGGCACGGAAGCCGGCATCCTCCGCGGCCTGGCGGAGCAGCTCCCGCTCGATCAGCGCCTCGAGGGCCGCGTCGCGAATCGCGCGCTCGTCGAAGAGGTCGGCGGGGATGTCACCGCCGAACATGCGGGCGATCTCCTCGCGCTGGGCTCGCGTCTCCTGATGCACGAGGCGAACCGGGATCTCCGCTCCGTTCACCTCCGCCGCCACCAGCGGGCTGGCGCCCCCAAAGTACTCGCCCAGTCCCCAGAGCGCGAAGGGGATGGCGATCAGGCCAATGATGACGTAGGCAAGCCAGCCGGTCGCCTTGTCACGAATCGATTGCAGCATTTTGTCTCCGCTGGCGATACAAAAATTAAGTCAGTCCACCATCATAGCAAGAGCCCACCCCTGAGGCATGCCCGGAACGGAACTTCGTGCGGACGGCCTCTGGCGGACGGTGGGCCTTGCCATTACCCTTCTTGCAGGGTTCGGGCGGTTACCGATAGGACCACCCGGAGGCAAAAAAGATCTGCAACGAGGCATCATGATGCAACAGGCGACGCACACGCTGACCGTCAGGACCTCCGGCAAGGGCCTGTACGAGTGCACCCGGGAGCTGTCCGACTGGGTTCGACAGACCGGGATCCGCGTCGGTCTGGCGACCCTCTTCGTGCAGCACACCTCGGCCAGCCTGCTGATCCAGGAGAATGCGGATCCGGACGTCAGCGCGGACCTCGAGGATTTCTTCGAGCGGCTGGCCCCGGAATCGCCCACCGCCTACCGGCACCAGTCGGAGGGTCTCGACGACATGCCGGCCCACCTGCGCAGCGCCCTGACCCAGACACAGCTCTGCATACCCGTGGTCGACGGACGGCCGGCGCTGGGGACATGGCAGGGGGTCTTCCTGTTCGAACACCGTCGCGGGGGCAGTCGGCGGCAGATCCTTCTTCACCTCGCGGGTGAATGATCCCGGGAAGTCGCCCCCTTTCACCCCACAGGGTGCCTGCCCGCGGTACAGCGCTCGACAGGCTCCTGCAAAAGTAAAGAGTGACAGTCTGCGGAGAATGGTTGACCCTGTCATTCCTTCGCCAGTATTTTAGCCGTACAGAATGGCAGCGCGCGCCGCTCGTTTTCGGAAACTGGTCCCCCATCACTTGCCGGAAGGCCGGTTGCGCCGGAGAAACTGACGAGACCCCATGACGCCCAGGATCCGCGATGCCTTGCGCTTTTGCCCGAATCTTCCGACCCCACCGGCGATCGCGGTCCGGATTCTCGAACTCGGCCGCGACCCCAACGTCGACCTGACGGCACTGGCAAGGCTGCTGGCCAAGGATCCGGCGCTGGCGAGCCGGGTGCTGCGGGCCAGCAATTCCGCCCTCTACGGCGGGCGCCGACGCAGTGACAACCTGCGCCAGGCGATGGTGGTGATCGGGTTGAACGCGACCATGAGCCTCGCACTGAGCTTCTCGCTCGGCGAACTGCTGAACAGCGACGCAAACTCGCACCGGGGCATCAACCGCTACTGGCGGCGGGCCTTCATATCCGCAGCGGCCGCCCGCTCGATCAGCGAACTGCAGGGCTTGCCTGAACACGAGGAGGCCTTCCTTGCCGCGCTGCTGCAGGATATCGGCATCCTGGCCCTGGATGCGGCAATGCCGGAAGAATACCGCCCCCTGCTGTCGCACTCCGTGGGCCACGATGACCTGCTGCAGCTCGAACGGGAACGGCTCGGATCCGATCACGGGGAGGCCGGCGCGTGGCTGATGCGCCACTGGAGGCTTCCGGAGCGGATGGCCTCGGTCGCCGGCGCGGTACACGACCCCCTGGGCACCCCCCTTCCGGTCGATGCCCGGGACTTCGTGAAGTGCGTGGCCGTTGCCGGCAGGATGGCGGACCTGTTCATCGACGATGATCGCGAGGCCGCCGCCGAACGTCTCGCGCAGACCGGGTCGGAGCTGCTCGGACTCGAGGGCGAGGCCCTGCAGGACCTCATTGCACGGGTTTCGGAGATCCTGCCGGAGGTCGCGGCGCTGTACGAGACGGACATCCTCTCCCCGCGCCAGGCGGCCGGTATAACCGACCAGGCGCGCGAGATCCTCGTTGCGCGCAACCTGCAACTGATCCAGCAGATGGAGTCGCAGCAGCAGCGGGTTCAGGAGATGGAGCACGCCACGCGGCACCTCCGCGAATCGGCCAACCGCGACGCGCTGACCGGCCTGGAGAATCGCCGGCGATTCGACGAAGTGCTCGAGACCGAGTTCGTGCTCGCCAGCGAGAACAGCTGGCCGATGACGATCGCGTTCATCGACCTGGACCACTTCAAGACGGTCAACGACACCCACGGGCACCTGGCCGGCGACGCGGTCCTGTCCACCACGGCCAATGTGCTCGAATCCCACCTGCGCAAGCGCGATTTCATCATGCGCTACGGTGGGGACGAGTTCGTCGCGATCCTGCCGGGCACCGGCATCGAACAGGCGCACGGCGTCTTCGAGCGCCTTCGCGAGGCCGTTCTTGCACAGCGGTTCGAGGGATCCGACGGGGCCTGGTTCGGCATCACGGTGTCGGTTGGGCTGGCCAGTCACATGGACGGAGAACGCCGGGTGGGCAGTGCGCTGGACCTGGTGCGCGCCGCCGATCGGGCCCTGTACGAGGCGAAGGGGAGCGGGCGCGACCGGATCGGCGTCGACGCGGCCTGACACATGACCCCGGCCTCCCCAACGACACCGGACACAGCGGCACTCGACGCGACAGCACTGCGCCACCACGGGCTCAGGACCCAGCCCTTCGCCGACAGGACGAGCGATGGCCTCGTCTACTGCGACCCCTCGCTCGACATGCCGGTGGGGGTGCTGCTGCAGCGGCTGCAGACCGACGACAAGCCACTGCTGCTGGTCGGCGAGGCCGGGGTCGGAAAGAGCACCCAGCTGATCCAGCTGCTGTCCCGGGGAACGGCGGTCCTGTCCTTCTGCGGGTTCAAGGGCCGGGCGGGGGCCACCTTTGCGAGCATCGCGCATGCGATCCGGCAGCAGTGGGGCCACACGACAACGGAACCGGCAACGGAACCGGCACCGCACCCGCAGGGCGATGCCGCGCCCGAGCCGGTACCTGAAGACAGCTCGCTCGCGCGGATCCTGCTGTCCGCCGGCCGCGGCAAGCAGCGGCCGGTGCTGGTCGTCGACGACGCCCACCTGCTGGCGCCCGCGGTGCTCGGCGCGCTGTTGCGCCTGCGCCGCGAGGTCAACCGGCACTGCGGCAACACCATGGGTATCGTCCTTGCCGGCGAGCCGGTCCTGAACCAACTGGTGACGGCCGCCTACGGCGAGGACATGCCGGCCGAACGGCAGACGGTCATCCGCCTTCGCCCGCTGACGGTGTCGCAGACGGAGGCGTACCTGAGACACCGGCTCCAGGCCGCCGGGGCGCCGGACGCCGACCTGCTCTCCGGCGAGGTGGCCGAGGCCATCCACAGGGAGAGCGGGGGTCTTCCGCGAGACATCAATCGGGTCGCGAATCAGCACCTTCGGGAGCTGGCCCTGGAACCGTCCACGGAAACCCCGCCACGACGGAGGGATGCCTACGGCCTCACGCCCATTCCCGGTGGGCCTCACTGGGTCGCGCCGGCCGCCGCGGGCGCGATGGGTGTGCTGATCGGCGCGCTGGTCGCAAGCCTGTTTTTCCTTGCGGGCGACCGGAACGCGCAGCATCCCGACGCCGACCGGTCCGGAGACGCGGCCGCGTCGGCGCCGCCCGTCCCTGAACCGGCCCCGCTGCCGACCGGCCACTCACCCGCGGCTGCGGAGATACCGCCCCCTGACGCCGGCGCACCGGCCCCGCAGACGGTGCCGGAAACCCGGCTCCCGTCGGTGGGGCTCGTGCCCGCAACGCTCCCCTGGCAGCTGCCACGACAGGCGCTGCTGCCAGACGGCTATACAAGCGCCGATACAGGGTCAGCGTCAGGGTCAGCGTCAGGGTCAGCGCCGGACGCGGCCGCGACACCGGCAACGGGCAGCGTCGACATTCAGCCGCTCGAGATCCCGCCCGCCAGTGCAGGTCCGCCAGTGGTCGCCGACGACGTCACCACCCCCGGCGACGATCCGGCCCCTGCTCCGTCCGCGGCCGGGACCACCGAGGCGGTGGCAGAGGATGCGGATCCGGAGCCTTCGGGTCCCGTTAAGGAGGACATCCGGCCCGAGGCGATCACGGAGGACGGCGCGTCGGTCGCCGCAGCGCGCGAGACCCCCGCGGGACCGCTCGGTCCGGACTGGGTGCGGCAACGACCCCCGGGAGATTTCACCATCCAGATCATCGCGGGCGCTGACCTGGATGCGCTGCACCGATTTGCCCGCAGGATGCCGATCGAGACCGAGGTCGCGTGGTTCCGCACGCGCCGGGGTGAGCAGGACTGGTACGCGCTGGTGGTCGGTGCATACCCGGACCTGGCCAGCGCCCGGGCCGGTGCCGCGCGGTTGCCGAACCAGGTGCGTCGCAACGAGCCGTGGATCCGGACCTTCCGGTCGGTGCAGCAGGCGATGGACCCGTCCTGACGCCGCCGGGGACGCAGTCGACTCACCCGCGCGGACCGATACCGCCTGCCGGCCTGCCCGGTCGGTGCGCTCAGCGCCCTGCCGCCCGCAACAGCAGTGTTCCGTCCTCTTCCCGCACCTGGACGCGTTCCAGAGAACCCGTCGCGAGCACCGGCAGCCTCGGCGCGTGATCCTGCAGGATCACGGCCTCCACCTGGTCCAGGACGATACCGCCGACCTGCACGCGCGGCAGGATCACGCGATGGCCGAAGACGCGCCCGCTGTCCGTCTGCACCGTGGTCATCCGGCCCTGCCCCCGGGACACGCCGACCCGCTCGGCCTCCGATGCGCTGAGGAGCGTAAGCGCGGCATCGGGATCCACCCGGAACCGCACCGCGTGACCGCCGATGCTGCCCGAGACGGTGTAGGCACCCGACGCGTCCCGATGGACACGGGTCGCCCCCGATGCGGGATCCCCGGCAGGCCCTGCATCGCGGGCCGCGACGGCCAGCTCGCGGCGCTGCCCGTCGATCTGAAGCCAGGCACGCCGCTCGAGGGTGTTGGTCGACAGCAGGCGAATGTCCTCCTGCCCGGCCTGGCCGACGACCAGCACCACGCGCTGTCCATCGACCCCGACCAGTGCCCGATCCGCGAAGACGCCCAGCAGCACCACGTCACGGGCCAGCAGCGGCGTCAGTGCCGGAATGGCCGCGAGGATCAGGACGGCGGCCACTCGACCCCGCCAGTCCCTTGTGCTCACGGGGCGCGGTCCACGCGCACGTGGATGTCGAGCTCGCCGTCGACCTGCTCCCGGCGGGTCCCGAGGATGCGCTGCCCGGACAGATCCCGGTGCTCCTCGACACCGGCAATCCGGATCCACTCGCCGAGTCGCCCGGAGAGCACGGTGTCCACCTGCTGGAAGTCGATCCGCCCGCCGCCGCCACGGGCCTCCCCCTCGTGCACCTGCTGGATCTCGAGGCGCACCCGGTCATCACCCGCGATGCTCGGCCGCACCAGGAAGCCCCGCTCGATGTCGCGATATTCGATCCCCGGGCCGACCACCCCACCCCCGGGCAACAGGATCGGCCCCTGCTGCACGCGGGGCACCGACTCGCCCAGGCGGATCAGCGCGACCTGCCCCTCCAGCACCCGCAGCGTCTGGGCCGAGGCATCGCGTTCGGTGGTCTGGCGACGGATGATCCGGGTTCCGGAGCCGTCGCCGACGATCACGCCACCGGCGCGCCCCTGCACCTGGGCCTCCCGCTCGAGCGCGCCGCCGAGCGCCCCGCGTCGCACGCTGACCAGCAGATTCGCAGGCGCGGCATCCACCGATTCGAGGATCTGCCGCACCTCCGCCCGGGTCTGCGGGCCGCTGCGCAGGATCAGCCGCATCCCCGACCCGGTCAGCACGTCCCCGGGACCGAGCATCGGCTCGACCAGCGGGATGATCTCGTCGGCGCTGCGATGCTGCAGGTCGATGACCTCGATCGAGCCCCGCGGATCCGCCTGGGCGGCGGCGAGGCTCAGCATCAGCGGCAGCAACAGCATGTGCAGAAGATATTTCATCGAAGGTCGCTCCTCTCTCTTCAGCATACCGCTGTAGTGGGCCAAGCGGGCCGAGGCGGAAATGAAGGGGTCCCTCAGTCCGGCGTCCCGTTCTGAGGCCCGTGCAGCGATCGCAGCAGGTCGGCCTCGCCGCGACTGACACCGCAGCTCTTCATGATCTCCTCGCGACTCGCGCCCTTCGCCGCGAGGCGCACCGCGTGGCGGTAGGGTCCCTGTTCCGCATCGCGGCTGAGCAACTGCTCCTGCTGCTCGGCCAGCTGGCGCATGCGCCGTTCCAGCTCCGCCTGGCGCTGATCCACCGCGAGTTCGTCCGAGCATACCGCGCTGAGGGCGCCCTTCAGGGACATCAGCGCGCTCTCCTGGATCATCTGCCGGCGCTGCAGACGCCGCACCTCCATCGCCGACCAGAGGGCGAGGCCAAAGGCCCCGGCGACGATCAGGGCCGCCAAAACCGCGAGGACGGTCGTCGCCGTCATGCGTAGTCGTCCACGTGACGGCCGGTGCCCCCGGGTTCACTGCTGCCGCCACCCCTGCGGTCATCGCGCTCGGGCGACTCGCCGTCATCCGTGCCCTCGTTGCCGGGCTCGTCCTCCTGCCCGGTGACCGGCCCGCGGCGCGGGCGCTTGCGCTCGTCCCCCTCCTCGGGCGTGCGTCGCCCCGGCCACGTCGGGTGCACCGGGCGTACGGGGTCGAATTCCGGAACCATCATTGCGCTCCCCGATCCCGGCCGGTCATGGCTCCCCCCTCCCGGAGGCGCCGGACGGCGCGGAACCGCGATCGAGATCCTGGTGCAGGGTCTCCGGTGACGATGTCTGATGCACCCGCGGCGGCTCGTCCGCGAGCACCACGATCACGACCCGCCGATTCTGCTGCCTGCCCTCCGGGGTCGCGTTGTCGGCGATCGGGCGGTGCTCGCCGAAGCCGACCGCCGCCATCCGTGTCGGATCGAGACCCCGGTCGGCCAGCAGGCGCAGCACGCTGGAGGCCCTGCCCGCGGAGAGCTCCCAGTTCGACGGAAAGGCCGGCGTGCTGATCGGCAGGTCGTCGGTGAAGCCCTCGACGTGCACCCGTACCGGAAGATCCTGCAGGATCCCCGCGAGTTCCTCGAGGATCGGCCGGGCCTCCGCGAAGATCTGCGCGCTGCCGCTGGCGAAGAGAAGGCTGGTGTTGATCTCGACCTCGACCCAGAACCGCTCGCGCCTGAGCCGGATCAGGTCTTCCTCGATCAGGGGTGTCATCGCCCGCTGGATCTGATCGGCCATCTCCTGCAGGCCGCGCTCGATCTCCTGGAGCGCCAGTGCGTCGTCATCGGCGACCGCCGAGGCCCCGTCCAGGGGACCACCGTCCCGGTCACCGAAGTGCTCCGCCAGGGATCGCGTTGCGGCCAGGCCCGGCGGCGAGACCCCAAGGGGCTGACTCAGCACGGACGGATCGAGGCCCCGCGCGGGCTGCCCGACCTGGATCGGCTCCGGCGCCATCGGCGCGCCCCGAAACGCCGACTGCAGGGACTCGGCCAGCACGCGGAACTTGCCCTCGTTCACCGACGACAGCGCGTACATCACCACGAAGAAGGCGAGCAGCAGGGTGATCAGGTCACCGTACGGGATCGCCCACGCCTCGTGGTTCACGTGCTCTTCGCTCTTCCTTCTTCGTCTGGCCATGATTCTTCAGCCTGTGCCCCGCCGCGGTGCGTCCCGGTATCGGGTCGCACCCGGCACGGGTCAACTGATGTAGCCCCTCAGCTTGGTCTCGATGTTGCGCGGATTCTCGCCCTCCGCAATCGACGTGATCCCGTCGATGATCATCTCGCGGTAGGCCGTCTGGTCCTGGATCGTCGCCTTCAGCTTGTTGCAGACGGGCAGGAAGAACAGGTTGGCCGACGCGATCCCGTAGATGGTCGCGACAAAGGCGGCCGCGATACCGGGGCCCAGCTTGTCGGGTTCGGCGAGGTTCTGCATCACCGCCATCAGGCCCATCACGGCCCCGATGATGCCGAGCGTCGGCGCGTAGATGCCCATGCTCTCGAAGACCTTCGCCCCCTGCAGGTCGAAGTGCTCGCGCGTACCCAGTTCCACGTCGAGGATGTTCCGGATCGTGTCCGGCTCGGTGCCGTCCACCAGCAGCTGCAGCCCCTTGCTCGAGAACGGGTCCGGTTCCTGTTCCGCCTGGGCCTCGAGGCCCAGCAGGCCCTCCTTGCGGGCGATCTGGCTCCAGCCGACGATCTTCTGGATGGCCTCCTCCGAGTCGATGCGCGGGGCGGCCAGGATCCAGGGCAGCAGCCGCATTGCGTGCAGGAACACCGGGAGCTTGGCCTGGAGCAGCGCCGCGCCAATGGTCCCGACCACGACGATGACGAAGGCGGCCCCGTTCCACAGCGCGCCGACACCGCTCCCCTTGGCGATACTGCCCCCGAGGATCGCGACCAGCGCCAGCAGCAGACCGATGGCACTCAGGATGTCCATGACAGGTGTCCATCAGGCCGGCGCGGACGTCCCGACGCGAAGTGCCGGTCACGCACGAATCACCTCCTCCCCTCGCGGTGCGGTCTGCCCTCGCGTTGCGGCACGCCCGGCCGGGCCCCGGTCCAGTCGCTCATCCGCGCCCGAAGCCGGGTCAGCGCCTGGCCGTGCAGTTGGCAGACACGCGACTCGGTGACGCCCAGCACCTCGCCGATCTCGCGCAGATTCAGTTCGTCGTCGTAGTACAGCGACATCACCAGCTTCTCCCGCTCCGGCAACCGGTCGACCTCGCGGGCCAGACCCTCCCGGAAATCGTCTTCCTGCAAGCGCTCCAGCGGATCGGGTTCATTGCCGCGCAGGCGGTTCTCGCCCTCCGACTCCGGCTCGAAGATGTCCTCGAAGCTCAGCACCCGGCTCGACACCGAATCGCTGACCATGCGCTGATACTCGGCGACCCCCACACCCAGTTCCTCGGCCACCTCGTGCGGATCGGCCTCGCGGCCCTCGCGGTTCTCCACCAGCCGCACCGCCTCGCTCACCCGCCGCGCGTTGCGGTGCACCGAGCGCGGCGTCCAGTCGGAGCGCCTGACCTCGTCCAGCATCGCCCCGCGAATGCGGATACCGGCATAGGTCTCGAAGCTCGCGCCCTGGCCGGCGTCGTAGTGCCGCGCCGCCTCCAGCAGCCCGACCACCCCGGCCTGGATCAGGTCATCGACCTGCACATCCGCCGGCAGCCGTCCCATCAGGTGATAGGCGATCCGCTTGACCAGCGGGACGTGCCGCTCCACCAGCGCGTTGCGATCCATGATCTCGGTCGAGTACATGGTCATCCCCCGATCGACGGCTGGTCCGGATCAAGGGAACCGGAACCCACCAACCGCTCCACGAAGAACTCGATCTTGCCGCTGCTTCCCGCCGGTACAGGCCATGTATCGGCCTTGCGCGCCAATTCCTTGAATGCACGGCCCGAAGGGCTGCCGGGATAGGCCTCGGTGACCGCCTTCTGGCGCTGCACCGACTTGCGCAGCGACTCGTCGTAGGGGATCGAGCCCGCGTGATCGAGGATCACGTCGAGGAACCGGTCGCAGACCGCGGTGAGCTTGCGGAACAGCGCCCGTCCCTCCTCGGGCTCCCGCACCATGTTCGCCAGCACCCGGATGCGCGTAATGCCGTGGTCCCTGCTCAGGACCTTGATCAGGGCATAGGCGTCGGTGATCGAGGCCGGCTCGTCACACACGACCACCAGCACCTCCTGCACCGCCCGGCAGAAACTGGTCACGCTGTCGTGCAGGCCCGCCGCGGTGTCCACCACCAGCACGTCCAGGGGCCGGGTCATCTCGCTGAAGGCGCGAATCAGGCCGACGTGCTCCGCGGGGTCCAGATCCGCCATGCGCGCGACCCCGGAGGCGGCCGGGACGATGGAAATCCCGGCTGGCCCCTCCACCAGGATTCCCGCGAGATCCGTCTCGCCGGCCAGCACGTGCGAGAGATTGTGCCGGGGCTGCAACCCCAGCAGCACGTCCACGTTGGCGAGTCCGAGATCCGCGTCCATGAGCATTACCCGCCGCCCCGCCTGCGCCATCGCCACGGACAGGTTGACCGACACGTTGGTCTTGCCGACCCCGCCCTTCCCGCTGGCCACGGCGATCACGCGGACCGGCCGGGTGGCGTTCATCTGCCGCCGGCCGGCTGCCTGTTCTTCACGCTGATACATGTTTGTCAGAACCCGGGTTGTGGAGGAAACGCGGGCCGCCCGGCACGCGTTCCTCGGAGGTTTCGGATGCCAGTGCGACGGCCCGGTCCACCAGCCGCGCCGCCCTGGCGGGATGCAGATCCCCGGGCACCCGCTGCCCGTCGCTCAGGTACATCAGCGGCAGGTCGGCGGCACACAGGGCCGACAGCAGGGGTCCGAGGCTTGCCGCCTCGTCCAGCCGGGTGACCACCGCACCGGCGGGAGACAGGCAATCGAAGGAGCCGAAGGTCTCCTGCAGCACCTCCTGCTGGGTGGTGGCGGCGACCACCAGCAGGGTGCGCAGACCCGGCAGCGCCGCCAGTCCGGCCATCTCCTCGGCGAGCCGCAGGTCGCGCTGGCTCATGCCGGCGGTGTCGATGAACACCCGCCGCTTGCCGCTCAAGCCCATCAGCACTTCCCCGAGTTCCTGTCCCGACTGCGCCAGGAAGACCGGCACGTCCAGGATCTGGCCGAAGGTCTGCAGCTGCCGGTGGGCCCCGATCCGGCAGGCATCGGTGGTCACCAGGGCCACGGCACCAGCCCCGTGCCGCCGTACCTCGCGCGCCGCCAGCTTCGCCACTGTGGTGGTCTTGCCGACGCCGTTCGGCCCGACCAGCGCGATGATACCCTCCCCCTCCAGCGACGTCTCGGGCGCGATCCGGACCCGCCCCGCGAGCCGGTCCAGCGCCTCGCGCCAGGCGGGCTCCCCGGCTTCCGTGTCGGAGACCTCGGCGGCGACCGCCCGGGCCAGGCCCTCCTCGATGCCCAGCCGCTCCAGGCGGCGGATGATCCCGGCCCGCCCGGGTTCGCGCTGGCGGAGATCGTTCCAGCCGAGACTGGCCAGTTGACCCTCCAGCATCGCGCGCAGGTGTTCGATCTCGCGCTGCATCGCCGCCAGCGCGGGACTCTCCGTGCGTGCCGATTCCCGCACCGCGCGGTCCGCCCTCGCCCGTGGCGCCGGAGCCGGTGCTTCGCGCACCCTGAGCGGCTGCAGCATCTCCACCTCCTCGACGGCCCCATACTCCGGCGGGGTCTCCGGCGGGGTCTCCGGCGGGGTCTCTGGCGGGGTCTCTGGCGGAATATGGGGCCAACTCTGCGCCGGTTCCTCCACCGGGCCTTCCGCCAGCGGTTCGCGATCGGCCTCCAGAGGATGTTCGGGTTCCGGCTCGAAGACGGAATCGAGCGGGTGGCGAGCGGCGGGCTCGACCTCGGTGAAGGCGGACTCGTCGTAGTCCAGTGCGGTCACGAGCTCCACCCCGCCCTCGACCTTGCGGCTGGAGAGGATCACGGCCTCGGGGCCCTGCTCGTCCCGCACCAGGCGGATCGCCTGGCGCATGTCCGGTGCGAAGAAGCGCCTGATCTTCATGATCCCGTGCACTCAGTGGCGGCTGCGTCGACGGCACGCCTGCGGGGCCGCGTCCCCGACCCGCGGGCGGCCTGTCGCCGTCCAGTCGCGATCTCCGTTCCGTTCATCGTTGCCCCCTACTTGCGCTCTTCCCGACCCACCGTGGCCACCACGCGGATCCGCCTCGTGTCCGGGATCTCCGTGTAGGCCAGCACATGCAGCCCCCTCACGGCCGATCTCAGCCAGCGCGACACCCAGACCCGGATGTCCGGAGAGACCACCACCACGGTGGGCTCCCCTGCCATCTCCTGCCGCTGCGCGGCCTCGGCGATGGACTTCTGGAGCCGTTCGGCGAGCCCGGGTTCGATGCCCGGGCCGCTGCCGCCGGCTCCCTGAGCGGACTTCTGCAAGATCTGTTCCAGTGACGGGTCCAGCGCGATCAGCGGCAGCTCGGCCGCGGTGCCCGCGATGTTCTGCACGATCGCGGCCGACAGCGAGACCCGGACGGCGGCGGTCAGAACGCCGGGATCCTGACTCTTGGCACCGTGTTCCGCCAAGGTTTCGGCGATGGTCCGGGTGTCCCGGATCGAGACCTGCTCCTCCAGCAGGTTCTGCATCACGCGCAGCACCACGCCCAGGCCGATGGTCTTCGGCACCAGGTTCTCCACCAGCTTCGGTGACTGCCGCGCCAGCGCGTCCAGCATGTGCTGGACCTCCTCGTGGCCGAGGAGCTTCTGCGCGTGTTCCTTCAGCACCTGCGACAGGTGCGTGGCCACCACCGTGCCGGCATCGACGACCGTGTAGCCAAGGCCCTGGGCCTGCTCGCGCAGCCCGGGATCGATCCAGACCGCGTCCAGCCCGAAGGTCGGGTCCTTGGTGGCGGTTCCCTGGATGTCGCCGAAGACGCGCCCGGGATTGATCGCCAGCTCCTGGTCCGGGAAGACCTCGCCCTCGCCGGCGGTCACGCCGGTCAGCGTGATGCGGTAGTGGTTCGGCCCCAGATCGAGGTCGTCCCGGATGTGCACCGGCTGGATCAGGAAGCCCAGTTCCTGCGACAGCTTGCGCCGCACGCCCTTGATGCGCCCCATCAACTGCCCGCCCTGGCTGCGGTCCACCAGCGGAATCAGCCGGTAGCCCACCTCGAGCCCGACCAGATCGACCGGGGGCACGTCGTCCCACGAGAGGTCGCGCAGCTCGGGACTGGACGGCGGTCCCGACGCCACCACCGGTTCCAGGTCCGCCTGCTCCGCGGCCCGACGCTGGGCACTGAGGTAGGCGCTCGAGGCCATCAGGCCGGCGAGCGAGAGAAAGACCATGTTGGGCATCCCCGGCACCAGGCCCAGGGAGCCGACCACGCCCGCGGCGACGTACATCGCCTTCGGGGTCTCGAACATCTGCTGGAAGACCTGGCGGCCCATGTCCTGGGAGGCGGAGACCCGGGTGACGATGATCGCGGTGGCCGAGGACAGCAGCAGCGACGGGATCTGCG
>RECA01000232.1 GCA_007692435.1 Thioalkalivibrio sp. | reverse complement strand
CCACCACCCGGGGTCGGACCAAGCTAAACGATTGATCATGCTGAACAAGGGTACCGGATTCGGGGGGTAAAATGGCCTTAAAGGGCCGTTTTTGGCCCCGAAAACGCCCGTCCAGGGATTCGGCAGGCCTCTCCCGAACCGCCGGTCCTTGCCGGGTCGGTCTTCGCCTCGAGGCCCCGTTTTGGGGCCAAAAACGGCGGTACAAGGCCTGTGGAGGCCCTCCAGACACCCCTTGAATCCAGTAGAAACAGGGGGTTGCGCTGGTCCGACCCCGGCGTCGGCTTGAAGGCCCATTTTTGGGGTCAAAAATGGCCGTTTAAGGCTGAAATCAGGCCCTAAAAAGCCCCCTGAATCTTTTGGAAACAGGGGGTTGGCCTGGTCCGACCCCGGTCAGATGTCGAGGCCGGGGTCGTCTTCGACGTTTTTGAGGGTGGGGAGGTAGGGTTTGCCGACGCGCACGGTCTTCTCGTTGCGCAGGTGGCGGGCCACGACTTCCCACACGGGTTCGTCGTCGACGGGGGCGGCGACGCTTGCCCAGCCGGCGACGACGTAGGTCTTCTGCGGGTCCATCGGCCGGCCATTGACCTCCAGGTCGCTGATGCGACTGCCCATGGATTCGTGCGGGTCGATGGTGTACTTCAGGCCGCCGGTGCGCACCATGTCGCCGCCGCGGTGGAGGTACGGGTTCTGGTTGAAGATGCTGTTGGCGACGTCTTCCAGCGTGTGCTTGATCTGCTCGCCGGTCATCTCGTTGCGCGTGACCTCGGAGTAGGTGGTCGCCGTCTGCGTCATCAGGTCCTCGAAGGTGATGGCCTTGCCGGGCAGCACGGTGGTGCCCCAGCGGAACCCGGGCGAGAAGGCGATCTCGGCATCCAGTTCGGTGCGCAGCGCCTGCACGATCAGTTCGTCGAAGGTGCCGTTGAAGTTGCCCCGGCGATAGAGCAGGTCCTCGGTAATCGCCAGTTCCTCCGCGAGCTTGTCGCGATAGGGTTCGCGCACACGCTCGATGTGCGCGGTCATCTCCGGGTCAGGCTCGAGGAAGTTCGAGAACACCGGCAGCATGGTGAACCGGTAGTCCTGCACCTTGCCGTTGCGCACGTCGAAGTCCATCACGCCCAGGAACTTGCCGTTCGACCCGGCGTTGGTGACCAGCGTGGTGCCGCCGGGGTTGCTGACCTTGATCACACCGGGGACGGCATCGTGGGTGTGGCCGCCCATGATCACGTCCACGCCGGTCACGCGTCCGGCCATCTCGATGTCGGTGACCATGCCGTTGTGCGAGAGCACCACCACCACCTGTGCGCCCTCGGCGCGCGCCTGGTCGACGACCTGCTGCATCCGCTCGTCGCGGATACCGAAGCTCCAGTTGGGGATCATGTAGCCGGGGTTCGCGACCGGGGTGTAGGGGAAGGCCTGGCCGACGATCGCCACCGGGACGCCGTTGATGTTGCGGATGGTGTAGGGATCGAAGATCGGGTCGCCCCAGTCCGCGTCGACGACGTTCTGCGCCACCCAGTCGATTCCTGCCGGTTCCAGTTCGTTGCTGATGATGTCCAGCACCCGCTCTTCGCCGAAGGTGAATTCCCAGTGCCCCACCATCACGTCGACCCCGAGCAGCTTCTGCGCGTCCACCATGTCCTGTGCATCGGTCCACAGCGAGGTCGCCGAGCCCTGCCAGGTGTCGCCGCCGTCGAGGAGCAGCGCGTTTGGCCGATCTGCCCGCAGTTTCTGCACCAGCGTGGACAGGTGGGCAAAGCCGCCGACACGGCCGTACTTCCGTGCGGCCTCGGTGAAGTCGAGGTGGGTGATCGCGTGGGCCTTGGGTGTGCCGGGCTTCACGCCGAAGTATTCCAGGAGCTTGTCGCCCACCAGAAGCGGCGGATTGCCCTGCATGTCGCCGACGCCGATGTTCACGTTCGGCTCCCGGAAATACACCGGATTGAGCTGGGCGTGGCAGTCGGTGTAGTGCAGGAGCGAGACATTGCCGAAGGCGGGCAGGTCGTAGAAGTCCTGGGGCATCTTCGCCCAGTCGCCCGGCGCGCGCGCCCAGGCGCCGGTGGTGAGACCGGCGGCGCTCGCCGCCACCAGGACTTCCAGAAATTCCCTGCGGGTCAGGTTCATGGCGATCCTCCTGTTCAAGAGCCGTTCGCTTGGATAAAGGTTGTGCGGGGCCACGCCCGAGCCGGGGATTCCCGGCCCATGGAAGTTCGGACGCACTCGCCCGCGTCGCGTATTCCATGCGACGGGGTCATCCGACGGCATCCGGCGGGTCGGACCAGCGTAAGCCACTGACATTTCGAGAAAACATCCTTGTTTTCCGGGGGCATTCCGGTCTTAAAGGCGCGTTTTTGGCCCCGAAAAGGGGGCGTCAGGTGCTCCGACTGAATCCGCCGCCCGCCGGCCGGCCCCGTGCGCTCGCGCAGATCAGCGTCCGCCCTTTCGCGCGGGGTTGACGCCGTGCGGTCCGGGGAGCGAGGCTCGGGAGCCAATGACCCCAATCCTGATCCTGCTGGGAATGCTCGCGGCCATGGCCGTGGTGATGGTGCTCTTCCTGCGGCACGTGCGGGTGCGTTTCGTGATCGACCTCGATGGCGGCAAGGCGCGGGTCCGCAGGGGCGACCCGCCGGCCGCCTTCGTCCGTGGCTGCAGCGATGTGGCGCGTCTGTACCGGCTGAACAGTGGCCGGATCCTGGGCATCCGCAGTGGGAACGGCATCGAGCTTCGCTTTTCGAAGGAGATCCCGGCCCGCGCGCATCAGCCGCTGCGCAACCAGTGGGAGCCACCGACCTCGGGTGGCCCCGGCGGGAACCGGGCCGCGGGCTGACCCGGGGCGCGATGTCCTCTGGCTAACGGGATCCGGTCCCGGGCCGCTTGCGGGCAAGCGTCAGCCCGTCGCCGATCGGAACCAGGGACAGGTCGATACGCTCGTCCTGTTGCAGTTGACGGTTGAAGGCCCGGATCGCCTCGGTGTCCGCGGAGTGGTCGGCGGGGTCCGCGACCGCTCCGGACCACAGCGTGTTGTCCACCATCACGATGCCCCCGGGGCGCAGCAGCGCGAGGCACTGTTCGTAGTACTCGGGGTACGCACTCTTGTCCGCGTCGATGAAGGCCAGGTCGAAGCGTCCATCCTCGCCCCGCTGACGAAGATCCGCCAGGGTCTCGAGCGCGGGCCGCAGTTCCAGCCGGATGCGCTCCGCGACACCGGCGCGTCTCCAGAAGGACCGGGCGATGTCCGTCCACTCGCGGCTCAGGTCGCAGGCAACCACCTCGCCGTCGGCGGGCAGCGCCAGCGCGACGACCAGCGCGCTGTAGCCGGTAAAGGTCCCGATCTCGAGGTATCGGCGGGCACCGGTGGCTCGTGCGAGGAAGGCCATGAACTGGCCCTGTTCCGGCGCGATCTGGTAGTTCGCTTCGGGCATCGCGGCGGTCTGACTGCGCAGCTCGGCGAGCAGGGGGTCCTCGCGCAGGGATACATCCAGCAGGTAGCGGTAGAGCGTATCGTCCAGGCCGATCGTCCGGTTCGACATCAGTAACAACTCCCGCGGGTTGGGCGTTTCTATACCTGCGGAGCGTAGCAACCGTTACGGGGTGCGGCCAGCGGTGTGATTCGCGCCCGAAGGAGGCTGCGCCGGGAGTTGGCGGTTCAAAGCCTGACCTGATGATCACGAAAGCTCAGCGGGTGGTGAGATTCGTGTCGTTTGACGGGGCGCGGCTGTAGGAGGCCAGCCTTCTGGGCGATGGCCTTCGGGCGCCGGATCGCCGAGAGGCCTCGCCTCCTGCGGGGGAGCGACTCATTCGGAGCTTTCATGTTACTCAGGAGGACTGAAGCGGCCTTTTTGGGGCCAAAAATGGGCCTTCAAGCCTCGTTTCGGGCCCCCAAAAGGCCTGTTTTGTCAATCTTTACAGGGGCTTGGCTTGGTCCGACCCCCAGTTCGCAGTTCGCGCGAGGAGGTGCTGCAGATGAAGGTGATGATCCGGGAGAGCGTGGAGGCATCCGCGGGAGGGATCCTGCGGGGTCACGAATCCAGGGGCGGTTGGGGCGTGGTCCGTCGAGTCGTGGGACCGGCGAGGGTGGATCGGCTGTCGTCGGTTGCCGGGCTCTGCCTGCTGGTGGTGGCCGCGATGTCGGGATGTGCGCAGGAGCGTGTCTCCGAGGTGACGCTGGAGCAGCTGGCCGGTGCGCCGGCCGCCTTCGATGGCGAGCGGGTGCGTACCCAAGGCACGGTGCGGGCGATCGAGGATCCGGAGCACTACTGGATCGAGACGACGCCGCGCAACCGCCTGGCAATACGGCCGGGGTCTGCGGTTGCTGGCCACGTCGGCGACGCGGTCGTTGTGGAGGGACGATTCACCTGGCACCCGGAGGAGGGGCGGCGGCTGGAACTGGAGTCGGTGGTGGCCGCAGGAGAGCCGTGAACGGCCTGCTGAGTGTTTGCGTGAAAGAACCCGGCGTGCATGACCCATCGTTGGCCCTGCCGCCACCTTGGCTGGATGGTCGGCCGTCTCCTGTGCCCCGTTCGCCATGGAGTGCGGGAGCTTGTTCCCGCTTTCACCCGCTTGAGCTCGCTTCCGCGGCAGGAGGCGAGCCTCCTGCAGGGC
>RECA01000215.1 GCA_007692435.1 Thioalkalivibrio sp. | reverse complement strand
CCCTGGCGCCGGGTGGCGGATGACGGGCTTCGCCCTCTTCCGCCCTACGCTTCTTCCATGGTCGGGGGTGGCGCAGGGCCATGGGAGTTAGCGCGAACATTCAGCCACGGAGGGACACGGAACCACACGCAATGGATCCTGAATAACCTGTTTTTGGTTACTTCCGTGTCCATCCGTGTGTTTCCGTGGCTTGTTTTCGCTCTCCGGGCCCGCTTGCCCCCCCCGGCGTTTTGACCCGCCTCCGGAACTGACCGGCCTGCCGCGGGTCGATGGCAGGTAACAGGGACAGGGGGCACCATGCAGACACTCATCGACTGGGCGGAACGGGGCCGGCTCCCCGACGCCCTGATCCGTTTCGGCATCCGGCAACTGCTTCGGCGGCGACTGAGCGACACGGGGCGGGACGTCGAAGAGGACATGGAACGTCGGGAGGCGCTGCTGCAGACCATGCGCGGCGCTCCGGTCGCGCTGTCCACCGATGTCGCGAACGAGCAGCACTACGAGGTGCCGCCCGGCTACTTCGAACAGTGCCTGGGCCGGCACCTCAAGTACTCCTGCTGCGTCTGGGACGGGGACACGCCCGACCTGGATGCGGCCGAGGCCCGCATGCTGGCGCTGACCTGCGAGCGCGCGGGGCTGGCCGACGGCCAGCGCGTGCTGGAACTCGGCTGTGGCTGGGGATCGCTGTCGCTGTGGATGGCTGAGCACTATCCCGGCAGCGAGATCGTCTCGGTATCGAACTCCGGATCGCAGCGCGCCTTCATCGAGGCCCGCCGGGACGAGCGGGGCCTGAACAACCTCCGGGTGATCACCGCGGACATGAACGTCTTCGCGCCGGAGGAGCCCGGCTTCGACCGCATCGTGTCGATCGAGATGTTCGAGCACATGCGCAACTGGGAGGAACTGTTGCGGCGCGCCGCCGACTGGCTGGTGCCCGGGGGGCGGCTGTTCATGCATGTCTTCGCGCACCGCGAGCACGCCTATTTCTTCGAGAGCGAGGGGTCGGACAACTGGATGGGACGCTACTTCTTCCGCGACGGCCTGATGCCGGCGGACGATCTGGCCCGCCACTTCCAGCGCGACCTGCGGGTGATCCGGCAATGGCGGGTGAACGGCCGCCACTACGAGCGCACCTGCAACGAGTGGCTGCGCCGTCAGGATGCGGCGCGGGATGCGATCCTGCCCCTGTTCGAGGAGACCTACGGTCGCGACGCGCGGGTCTGGTTCCAGCGCTGGCGGATGTTCTACATGGCCTGCGCGGAGCTCTTCGGGTTCCGGAACGGGAACGAGTGGTTCGTCTCGCATATCCTGTTCGAACGCCCGGCGACGTGATTCCAAACGAGGGAGCTGACGGCATGGCGGTTTTCATTCTTGGTCTGCTCGCGGCGATCGCGCTGATGAGCTTCGTCTGGATCTGGAGCGTGCCGCTTCGCGATGCGAGCCTGGTGGACCGCTTCTGGGGCGTGGGCTTTATCGTGGTGGCGCTGGTGTGGTGGCTGCTCTCGGGCACGCCGGGCACCGCGTGGGTGATGCTGGTGCCGGTGATCCTCTGGGGTCTGCGCCTGTCCGGGCACATCACCTGGCGCAACTGGGGCCACGGGGAGGACGCGCGCTACACGGAGATGCGCGAGGAACGCTCCGACTACGCCTTTGCGGTGCGCAGCCTGTTCACCATCTTCTGGCTGCAGGGCGCGCTGGTGGCGGTGATCGGACTGCCGATGTTTGCCAGTGTCCGCGGCGGCGATCCGGTCTGGGCCCTGGTCTGGCTGGGCTGGGCGATGTGGCTGTTCGGTTTCCTCTACGAGAGCGTCGCCGACTGGCAGCTGGCGCGTTTCAAGGCGGATCCGGAGAACCGCGGCGAGGTGATGGACCGGGGTCTGTGGCGGTTCAGCCGGCACCCGAACTACTTCGGGGAGATCGTGCTGTGGCTCGGCTTCGGTCTGATCGGTCTTGCGTTCGGCGGCTGGTGGGCCCTGCCGAGCGTGGCGCTGATGATCTTCCTGATCCTGCGCGTCTCCGGCGTCACCCTGCTCGACCGCCGCATGACCGAGGCCCGCCCCGGCTATCGCGAGTACGCCGAGCGCACCAACACCCTGATCCCGGGACCACCGAAGAAGCCCGCCGGGTAAAGTCGGCCGTGGAGTGCGGGAGCTTGCTCCCGCTTTCACTCGCGGAAGCTTGCTTCCGCTTTCGCCCGAGCCTGCTGCGGCTTTCGCCCGAGCCTGCTGCGGCTTTCACCGAGCCTGCTGCGGCTTTCGCCCGAGCCTGCTTCCGCGGCAGGAGGCAAGCCTCCTGCAGGGCAAAGCGGCGGCAAGCCGCCGCACTCCATATTGCCGCCCCGCCCCGCGGACTTGCCGAACGCCCGCGCTCGGTGCAAGCTCGCGCGAGCGCCTCCATGCGGTAATCCCATGCCTTCCGGGCCGCGAAACGATACAATGCGCCGATGATAGTCTTCTGCACATCGCCGGAAGTGAGCTTGCGGGTGCCGCATGCCTTCTGAGGCCCCGGGCGCCAGCCGCGAGAGCGTGCGTGCGATCGAGCTGAAGGGCCGCATGATGCTGGTGTCCGTCCTGCGTCTGAACACGGCGGACGCGGCGGAACTCGATGCCGTGCTCGATGCACGGATGGCCGAGGCCCCCGACCTGATGCGCGACATGCCGCTGGTGATGGACCTCGAGGGCCTGGGACCGCTGCCGATGGCGGAGTTGCTGGTGACCGTCGAGCGCGTGCGCCGGCACGGCTTCAAGCTGATCGGCATCCAGCAGGGCGAGGTCGCGACCGCCCCGGTGGGCGAGGCCTGCGGCCTGCCGTTGCTGGTCCTGGGCGCCAAGTCCGGCGAGGCCGCCGCGCGCAAGAGCGCACCCGAACCAGCGGCGCCCGAGCCGCGCGCGGCCCCGGCTCCGGCCCCGGCGGTTCACACCCCGACCCGTGTGGTCACGCAGCCGGTGCGCTCGGGGCAGCAGATCTACGCGCGCGGCGGCGATCTGATCGTGATGGGTGCGGTGTCGGCGGGCGCCGAGGTCCTGGCCGACGGCCACATCCACGTCTATGGCACCATGCGCGGCCGGGTCCTCGCCGGTGTGCGGGGCCTGGCCACCGCGCACATCTATTGCCGGCGTCTGGATGCCGAGCTGATCTCTATCGGCGGGCATTACCGGATCGCGGAAGACATCCTCGACAGCGAGCGCGGCGAGAACCGGCTGATCACGCTGGTCGGGGAAACCATCAGGATCACCGAAATCTAGGCAGTCGAAAGGCGCCATATTCAAGGAGATGCAGGCTCTATGGCACGCATTGTAGTCATTACCTCGGGCAAGGGTGGCGTGGGCAAGACCACCACAGCGGCGGCCCTGGCCACCGGGCTCGCCATGCAGGGGCGAAAGACCGCGGTGGTCGACTTCGACGTGGGCCTGCGCAATCTCGACCTGATCATGGGTTGCGAGCGCCGCGTCGTGTACGACTTCGTGAACGTGATCAACGGCGACGCCAACCTCCGGCAGGCCCTGATCAAGGACAAGCGGACCGAAAACCTCTTCATCCTTCCCGCGTCGCAGACCCGGGACAAGGACGCGCTGACCACTGAAGGCGTGGGGCGCGTGCTGGACGAGATGTCTCGGGAATTCGATTTCATCGTCTGCGACAGCCCCGCCGGCATCGAGTGGGGCGCGCTGATGGCCTCCTATTACGCGGACGAGGCGATCGTGGTGACCAACCCGGAGGTCTCGAGCGTCCGGGATTCCGACCGCATGCTCGGCATCCTCGCAAGCAAGACGAAGAGGGCCGAGCAGGGTGAGGGCGCCATCGAGGCGCGCCTGCTGCTGACCCGCTACTCGCCCGCGCGGGTGGAAAAGGGCGAGATGCTCAGCATCGAGGACGTGCAGGACATCCTCTCCATCGACATGATCGGGGTGATTCCGGAGTCGCAGGCGGTGCTCAATGCCTCCAACTCCGGTGTGCCGGTCGTGCTCGACGAGGAATCCGACGCGGGGCAGGCCTACATCGACGCGGTCGCACGCTTCCTTGGGGAGGACCGCCCGCACCGCTTCACCACGCTCCAGAAGAGAGGCTTCTTCGGACGCCTGTTCGGGAGTTGACCGGCATGGGTATCTTTGACTACTTCCGCTCTCCGAAGCCCAAGTCGGCCTCGCTGGCCAAGGAGAGGCTGCAGATCATCGTGGCCCGGGAGCGCGCGCACCGCTCGGGTCCCGACTATCTGCCGGCGCTGCACCGCGAGATCGTCGCGGTGATCCGCAAATACGTGCAGGTGAACGAGGAGGCGGTCCAGATGAACGTCGAGCGTGAGGGCGACTGCGAGGTCCTCGAGCTGAACATCACCCTGCCCGAAAAGGAGTAGGGGGCCGGTTTGTCCTGAGAATTTAGCCACGGAAGGACACGGAAGGCACGGATAATCAAGGATATCCAAACGCTTCTTCATCCTCGAAGGCGGGGCGTCTGGCCAGGCTGGCCAGGATCTTTAGCGTGAAAGAACACGGCGTGCGCCTCGCGAACCGGTAGGGCGGAAGAGCGTAGCGTCATCCGCCATGCGGCGATCGCGATGTCCTGGAGCACGCGGTTACCCTGGCGCCGGATGGCGGATGACGGGCTTCGCC
>RECA01000230.1 GCA_007692435.1 Thioalkalivibrio sp. | reverse complement strand
CTCAGATCAAGAGTATCAAGAGTACTCAGAAGATCACCAAGGCCATGGAGATGGTGGCCGCGTCCAAGATGCGCCGGGCCCAGGAGCGCATGGAGGAATCGCGCCCCTACGCCGACAAGATCTACAGCACCATCGGGCATGTCGCGATGGCCAGCGCCGAGTACACCCACCCGTTCATGGTCGAACGGGAGGTGAATCGTGTCGCGCTGATCATCGTCTCCACGGACAGGGGGCTCTGCGGGGGCCTGAACGTGAACCTGTTCAAGAAGGCGGTCGGCGAGATGAAGCGCTACCGCGACGAGGGCGTCGACGTCGATCTCTGCCTGTTCGGCAACAAGGCGCTGGGCTTCTTCAAGCGCCTTGGCGGCAACATCATCGCCGAGGCCACGCATCTGGGCGACCGGCCGCGCATCACGGACCTGCTCGGCAGCGTCAAGGTGGTGCTGGACGGCTTCCGTGAGGGGCGCATCGACCGCGTGGTGCTGATCGAGAACAAGTTCATCAACACCATGACCCAGAAGCCGGTCGTGTCGCAGATGCTGCCCACGGTGCCCAGTCACGATCAGGAACTGAAGCACCACTGGGACTACATCTACGAGCCGGACACGCACCCGGTGATGGACACCCTGCTCGAGCGCTACGTCGAGTCGATGATCTACCAGGCGGTGGTCGAGAACGTCGCCTGCGAGATGGCGGCACGAATGGTCGCGATGAAGTCCGCTTCCGACAACGCCGGATCGCTGATCAAGGAACTGAACCTGATCTACAACAAGGCGCGCCAGGCCGCGATCACCCAGGAGATCTCGGAGATCGTCGGCGGCGCCGCCGCAGTGGAATAGACAACGGGTCGCGTCAGCGACCCAGCACCCCCGCTCCCTCTGGGAGAGGTTGGGAGAGGGCAAGCGGTCGCCAAAGCCCGCAGCGCCTGCCCCACAGACACGAACACAGAGGCTCCAGGCCCCCGCAAGAATTATCGACCTAGAGGATTGCACACATGAGTTCTGGAAAGATTGTCGAAATCATCGGCGCCGTGGTCGACGTGGAGTTCCCGCGGGATTCCGTGCCCAGGATCTACGAGGCCCTGCACCTGGTCGACCACGACCTGACCCTGGAGGTCCAGCAGCAGCTCGGTGACGGCATCGTGCGCACCATCGCGATGGGCACCACCGACGGCCTGAAGCGCCAGATGGTGGTCGAGGGCACGGGTGCCGCAATCCAGGTCCCGGTGGGCACCGCCACGCTGGGCCGCGTGATGGACGTGCTGGGCCGCCCGGTCGACAACGCCGGCCCGGTCGAGTCGGAGGAGCGCTGGGCGATCCACCGCTCGGCTCCTGCCTTCGACGAGCAGGCGGGCTCCACGGAGCTGCTCGAGACCGGCATCAAGGTGATCGACCTGCTCTGCCCCTTCGCGAAGGGCGGCAAGGTCGGCCTGTTCGGGGGCGCCGGTGTCGGCAAGACCGTGAACATGATGGAGCTGATCCGGAACATCGCGATCGAGCACTCGGGCTACTCGGTATTCGCCGGGGTCGGGGAGCGGACCCGCGAGGGCAACGACTTCTACCACGAGATGAAGGACTCCAACGTCCTCGACAAGGTGGCGCTGGTCTACGGCCAGATGAACGAGCCGCCGGGCAACCGCCTGCGCGTCGCGCTGACCGGCCTGACCATGGCCGAGTTCTTCCGCGACGAGGGCCGCGACGTGCTGATGTTCATCGACAACATCTACCGCTACACGCTGGCCGGGACCGAGGTCTCGGCGCTGCTCGGGCGCATGCCCTCTGCAGTGGGTTACCAGCCGACGCTGGCCGAGGAGATGGGCGTGCTGCAGGAACGCATCACGTCGACGCAGAAGGGCTCGATCACCTCGATCCAGGCGGTGTACGTGCCGGCGGACGACCTGACCGACCCCTCGCCCGCAACGACCTTCGCGCACCTCGATGCGACCGTCGTGCTGTCGCGCCAGATCGCCGAACTCGGGATCTACCCGGCCGTGGATCCACTGGATTCCACCAGCCGCCAGCTGGACGCGAACATCATCGGTCACGAGCACTACGACACCGCCCGCGCGGTGCAGAACACCCTGCAGCGCTACAAGGAGCTGAAGGACATCATCGCGATCCTCGGCATGGACGAACTCTCCGAGGACGACAAGCTGCTGGTGGCCCGCGCGCGCAAGATCCAGCGCTTCCTGTCGCAGCCCTTCTTCGTGGCCGAGGTCTTTACCGGCTCTCCGGGCAAGTTCGTGTCGCTGAAGGACACGATCCGCGGCTTCGCCGCGATCGTCGCCGGTGAGTACGACCACCTGCCCGAGCAGGCCTTCTACATGGTCGGCTCGATCGAGGAGGCCGCGGAGAAGGCCGAGAAGCTGAAGTAGCGATGATGCCGTTGCGCTTTATTCGGAGAGATGAACGTCGGGCGCGCAGCGCCGTGATCGTTCCCTCTCCCCATCCCTCTGCCGCAGGCGGCCGAAGGGGATCAGGGGTGCGCTGCACGCGTGCCGGTGCCTAAGGAGCTCTTGCCATGGCCATGACCATCCACGTCGACGTCGTCAGTGCCGAGGAGTCGATCTATTCGGGTGAGGCGTACATGCTCGCCGCGACCACCGAGGTCGGCGAGGTGGGGATCTACCCCCGGCACACCCAGTTGCTGGCGCGTCTGAAGCCGGGCGAACTGCGCATCCGCGAGACCGAGGAAGGGGAACCGCAGCGCGTCTTCGTGTCCGGCGGGATCCTGGAGGTGCAACCGCACGTGATCACCGTGCTCGCGGATACCGCGATCCGCGCGAAGGATCTCGACGAGGCCGAGGCACTGGAGGCCAAGCGCCGGGCCGAGGACGCCCTGGCGAATTCCAAGGCGGACTTCGACTATGCGAAGGCCCAGGCCGAACTGGTGGAGGCCGCGGCCCGCCTGCAGATGATCCAGAAGCTGCGCCGCGCCAACTGAACGTGCCCCGCCGCATTCCCCTGCGATCCGGAGTGCGGGAGCCTGCCCCCGCACCACTCCGCGGAAGCTCGACTCCGTGCCCGGCGGCAAGCCCCCGGCCTGAAACCGCCGGCGCACCGCCGCACGCCACGGAGCGACGCGCGTGACCGCCGCACTGCATGTCGTGATCCTGGCCGCCGGCAAGGGCACGCGCATGCGCTCGGCGCTGCCCAAGGTGCTGCAGCCGCTGGGCGGCCGCCCGATGCTGTCTCACGTGCTGGAGCGCGCGCGAAGCCTCTCTCCGTCCACGATCAGCGTGGTGATCGGCCACCAGGCCGACCGGGTCCGTGCGACTGTCGCGGCCGACGACCTGCGCTTCATCGAACAGGCGGAGCAGAAGGGGACCGGTCACGCGGTCAGTCTTGCGCTGGACGGACAGGAGCCTCAGGGGCGCGTGCTGGTCCTCTACGGTGACGTGCCCCTGATTCCGCCGGAGGACCTCGAGGCCTGCCTGGAGGCTACGGCGGATCTCGTGGTGCTGGGCGCCGAGGTCCCCGACCCCCGGGGCTACGGCCGGCTCGTCGAACACCCGCCCGGCCACCTGGAAGGCATCGTCGAGGAGCGCGACGCCGATGCCGCGCAGCAACGGATCCGCCGCATCAACACCGGTATCCTCTGTGCCCCCGTCGAACACCTGCAGCGCTGGCTCGCGCAGGGGGAGGCGGAGGCCGACCGCCGCGCGGGCGAGTGGTACCTGACCGACGTGGTGGCCGCGGCCCGCGCCGAGGGCCGGCCGGTGGTCCTCGCAATGAGCGCCACCCCGGAGGCCGTGCTCGGCGTCAACGACCGTCTGCAGCTTGCCGGACAGGAGCGCCTGTTCCAGCGCGGGCAGGCCGAGCGCTGTCTGCGCGCGGGTCTGACGCTGGCCGATCCCGACCGCTTCGACCTGCGCGGCGAACTGGACTTCGGCGAGGACTGTCTCGTCGACCTGAACGTGGTCCTCGAGGGCACCGTGCGGCTGGGCGACCGTGTGCGTATCGGTCCGGGGTGCCGGCTGCGTGACGTGGTCGTCGAGGATGACGCGCAGATCGACGCCTACTCGGTGCTTGATTCCTGTGCCGTCGGGCCGGGCAGCCGGGTGGGTCCGTTTGCGCGCCTGCGCCCGGGGGCGCGTCTCGAGGCCGGCGCCGCGGTCGGGAACTTCGTCGAGATGAAGAACGCGACACTGGGCCCCGGGGCGAAGGCCAATCACCTGAGCTACCTCGGCGATGCCGAGGTAGGCGCGCGCGCGAACATCGGGGCCGGCACCATCACCTGCAACTACGACGGCGCGAACAAGCACCGCACCCGTATCGGCGCCGACGCCTTCATCGGCTCGAACTCGGCGCTGGTCGCCCCGGTCACCGTCGGCGACGGCGCGACGATCGGCGCCGGCACCGTGCTGACGCGGGACGCCCCGCCGACCGCCCTGACCCTCTCCCGCGCGCCCCAGCGGACACTCGACCAGTGGCAGCGCCCGCGCAAGACGGCAAGGCAAGCTGACGATCCCGGCGACACGGGCGACCCGGAACCCTGAGCATTGTCGGCTAGCGTGAAAGAACACGGCGTGCACGACCCATCCCTGGCCCTGCCGCCACCCCGGCTGGATGGTCGGCCGTCTCCCGTGTCCCGTTAGCCATGGAGTGCGGGAGCTTG
>RECA01000192.1 GCA_007692435.1 Thioalkalivibrio sp. | reverse complement strand
CTGGGCGATGACCGTTCGCGTGACATCTTGGAATTCTCGCCTTCCGCCCGAGCGGGGAAGACAGATTTTCATCGTCGGGGTGGCGGAGGACGATGAGAGTCGGCATCGGGCGCTGTGCGTACGACTCATGATTTGTCCAGGCCCCACCTTGGGTCGGCGGTCTGCCGTCTCTTGCGCCTCGTTCGCTCCATGGAGTGCGGGATCTTCGCGCCGCGGCAGGAGGCAAGCCTCCTGCAGGGCAAAGCGGCGGCAAGCCGCCGCACTCCATGGGCCCTTTTCCCTGCGGGCGGGCCTGGGGGACCGTGACCGTTTCCGACTCAGTCGACCCGGGTGATCGAGCCTTGTTCCACGTGAAACATTACTGCTTCGGGATGCGTATCGGCCATCCTTCGGGCCCACTCCTGGTCGACGGTCGTTGCAAGGCATTGCCATCCGAGGGCCGCTACGGCTTCTGTGATGCCGCCCAGTCCCATCTCGTCCATCTCCGCCACCGCGTCGTCCAGGAGCAGCAGGGGCGTCAGACCTTCGGGGCCGCTCGCGATCTGCACCAGACCCTGCGAGATCACCAGCGCATTGAGCACGCGTTTCTGCTCGCCTCGAGAGGCCTCGCGGATCGGCCGTCCCGCGACGCGGATTTCCAGATCCGCCTTCTGCGGGCCGCTTTGGCCAAAGCCACGCTCAAGGTCGCTTGCGCGGCTCCTGGCGTAGGCCTCCAGCAGGGACTCGTTTTCCGGCCATCCCGGGCGGAACGCGATCTCGATCTCGGCCGGGAGTCCTTCTCTGAGACAGGCCGTAGAGGCATCACAGAGGAATTCGGCCAGTCTCTCCGTGAAGCGTTTCCGCATGCCCGTCAGCCGCGTACCGGCAGCAGCCGCCAGCGTCTCGAAGCGCGCCGCCAGGTTGCCGTCCCTTTCCCGGAGCGCGGCGTTGCGTTGTTCATGAGCCCGTCGCCAGGTCTGCCACTCCCCGGCGAAGCCCGCATCAACGTAGAAGGCGCCCCAGTCCAGCAACCGTCTCCTCTCCTCGGGCGGCCCGGTCAGCAGCTCGAAGGATCCCGCATGCACGGCCACCAGCGGCATTCGCCGAACGATGTCCCAATGCCCTTCGATCCACTGGCCGTTCAACCTCGACCGGCGTTGCCCGGCCCATTCGACCGCGACACGCGAACGGCCATGATGCGGATCGTGCAATTCCCCGGCGACCGCAAAGTCGGAATGGCCGGAAGCAGCCACCCGGGCCAGCCGATGGGTACGGAAGGAACGCCCCAGCCCCAGCACATGACAGGACTCCAACAGCGAGGTCTTGCCCGAGCCATTGCCCCCCACAAAGAGGTTCAGTCCCGGCCCGGGGCGGATGCGCCCCTCGACCAGGTTGCGCACGCCCTGGCTCCAAAGCTCAGTCAGCATGGATGGGCGGTGATGGCGGCTTCATCGGGGCGGCTGAGCATCGTGGAAGCTCGCTTCCGCGGCAGCTCCGTTCCGCGGCAGCTTCCTTCCGCGGCTTCCTTCCGCGGCAGCTCGCTTCCGCGGCAGGAGGCAAGCCTCCTGCAGGGCAAAGCGGCGGCGAGCCGCCGCACTCCATGAACGACAAGTAAGGCGAACATGCGTCGCCCGGCGCCGTTGCCCCTGCCCAAGCCCGACAGGCCGCTAGTGGGCCGTGCGGAAAGATCGACAACTATGGAGCACAGCGAGACACGTCGGAGCAAGGCAGGCCAGTGCCGGAATCGCCACCCGTTTTTAACCTTGCCCAACAAAGCGCCGGCGTGTCTGGCGAAGGGGTCTGATACCGAACTTTCGGCACGGCCCACTAGAGCCGCATCGGCATCACGACGTAGCGTGCGCGGTCGGGCGGCTCGGCCATGATCAGTGCGGAGGAGTTGCCGTCACGGAGCTCGATGCGGACCTGATCGGAGCCGATGGCACCGAGCACGTCCACCAGGTAGGTCAGGTTGAAACCGATCTCGATGGACTCGCCCTGGTACGCCGCTGGAAAACCCTCTTCGGCCTCCTCGCGCTCGGTGTTGTGGGTCACAACCCGGCAGCCGTCAGCGGCCGCCAGAAGCCGCACGCCGCGGTATTTGTCGCTGGCGACGATCGCCACACGGTTGAGTGCCTGACGGAGGTCTTCCCGCTCCGCAACCAGGTGCGCCGGCTGTCCACTCGGGATCACCCGCTCGTAGTCCGGGAAGCGTCCGTCGATCACCTTGGTGGTCAGCCGTGCCCCGCCGAAGTCGAAGGAGATCTGCCCGGGACCGAAGCCCACCCGCACCGGGGTCTCGTCGTCGAGGAGATTCCGGCGCAGCTCCTGCACCGTCTTGCGCGGGATGATGCACTCCTGCGCCGATACCGCCGCGTTCTCCAGGTCGGCCTCGCTCAGCGCCAGCCGATGCCCGTCGGTCGCCACCGCCCGCAGCGTCGATCCATCCGCGACCAGCAGCAGCCCCTGCAGGTAATAGCGCACGTCCTGCTGCGCCATCGAGAACATGGTTGCCTCGATCAGCCGCCGCACCAGCCGCTGCGGCACGGTGAGCCATTCCTCGACCGCAACCGATTCCAGCTCCGGGAAGTCCGCGCCCGGCAGCGTCGCGAGGCTGAAGCGGGACGAGCCGAAGCCGACCGCGAGGCGTTCACCATCGAGGCGTGCGACCACCGTCGAGTCGGCCGGCGCCGCACGCACCACGTCGAGCAGTTTGCGCACCGAGACCGTGCTGTCCACCCCGACGCTGATCTCGCCCGGCGTGGTCGCCGTCCACGCCAGTTCCAGATCCGTGGTGTCCAGCTGGATCCCTTCGGCCACCGGCCGGATCCGGACGTTCCCGAGGATCGGCATCGTCAACCGCTTTTCGGCTGCCCCAACGATGCGCTGGAGCGCCTCGGTCATGGTGTCCCGGTTGAACGAAAACTCCATCGGCTTGGTTCCCTAATCAGTCTTTCAAATAAATCAGGACAGTAGTAATAAGTGCCGGCATTGAACCGGGAAAAGATTATTTTTAATATATAATTCAGCTACTTACAGTGAAATACCGGCCCCTGAATGCTGTGGCCAGCCTGTGGATAAAAACCGCGTGGTTTCAGCTCCCGAGATGCCGCGCAGTTTCCGCACACGATATCCACAGCCTCTCAACTGCTCAGTGTGCGTAACAGTATCCTGTAGTCGTTCTCCACGTTCGCGTCCTGTTCGCGCAGCTCCGCAACCTTGCGGCAGGCGTGAATCACCGTGGTGTGGTCGCGCCCCCCGAAGGCCTGGCCGATCTCCGGTAGGCTGTGCTGCGTGAGTTCCTTTGCCAGCGCCATCGCGACCTGCCGCGGCCGCGTGATCGAGCGGCTGCGGCGCGCCGAGTGCAGATCGCTCACCTTCACGCGGAAGTAGTCGGCCACCGTCTTCTGGATGTTCTCCAGCGTGACCAGCTTGCTCTGCACCGCGAGCAGGTCCTTCAGCGCGTCGCGGGCGAAGTCCACGGTGATGGCCTTGCCGGTGAAATGGGCGTTCGCGACCACGCGGCGCAGCGAGCCCTCGAGTTCGCGGACGTTGGAACGGATGCGCTTGGCCATGAAGAAGGCGACCTCGCTGGGCAGCTCGACCCCGGACTGCTCCGCCTTGCGCTGCAGGATGGCCACGCGCGTCTCCAGTTCGGGCGGGTCGATCGCGATGGTCAGCCCCCAGCCGAAGCGCGAACGCAGGCGCTCTTCCAGTCCTTCCACCTCCTTGGGATAGCGGTCGGAGGTCAGGATGATCTGTTGCTGACCCTCCAGCAACGCGTTGAAGGTGTGGAAGAACTCCTCCTGGGAGCGCTCCTTGCCCGCAAAGAACTGGATGTCGTCGATCAGCAGCGCATCCGCGGTCCGGTAGTGCTGCTTGAAGTCGTCGATCGCGTTGTGTTGCAACGCCTTGATCATGTCTGCAACAAAGCGCTCGGAGTGCAGGTAGATGATCCTTCCATCCGGGATCCGGTCGAGGATGCGGTGCCCGATGGCGTGCATCAGGTGGGTCTTGCCCAGGCCGACCGATCCGTAGATGAACAGCGGGTTGTAGGCGATGCCCGGATTCGCGGCCACCTGCAGACTGGCCGCCCGCGCCAGCTGGTTCGACTTGCCCTCGACGAAGGTCTCGAAGGTGAAGGTGGGATTCAGGTTCGATACCGCGCCCGGCCGGACGCCCGTCCCCGGCGCGGGCCGCTGCGCCCGCGGCGCCTCCGGTGGCAGACCCACCTCCGCGCCGCCAATGCCCAGCGCGACACTGCGCTGCTGTTGGCCCTGTCCCAGTTCGTTGACCGTGCCCCTTATGGTCGGCAGAAAGTGGTCGCGCACGTGCTCGAAGACGAACTGGTTCGGTGCCAGCAGGCGCAGTTGGCCGTTCTCTTCCTCGGCCTGAAGGGGCCTCAACCAGGTGTTCAGCTGTTTCTCGGAGAGTTCGCCCTGAAGGCGGTCAAGGCAGGCTGTCCACAGGGTGTTGGCTGGCACGCGTGGCTCCGGTGGCCGGAAAATCGACCCCCAAGTCTACGCCGATCCCGCTGCGGGGTTCCATCGACCGAAGGGAACAGTCCAGAGGTCGGCGGGATCCGGTGGGACCCGTGCGCATCGGTGCCGGAACCTTAGCGTGAAAGAACAGGGCGTGCGCCTCGGGAACCGGTAGGGCGGAAGAGCGTA
>RECA01000047.1 GCA_007692435.1 Thioalkalivibrio sp. | reverse complement strand
GACGGGCTTCGCCCTCTTCCGCCCTACGCTTCTTTCATGGTCGGGGGTGGCGCAGGGCCATGGGAGTTAGCGGACCGGGTGGGTCGGGACGGAGCCGCGTCGCGCCTCCTCGTACAGCGGCTGCATCTGTTCCGCGAGCGCGGCAAGATCGCGCTGGCGGGAAGCGGGGGCCGGATGGGTGCTCAGGAAGACCGGCTGGCTGGCGGCGGCCTTCTCGGCCATCTTCCCCCAGAGCCGCGCGGCCGCCTCGGGCCGGTAGCCGGCCCGCGCCGCGAGTTCGATCCCGATCTGGTCGGCCTCCGCCTCCATCTGGCGGCTGTTCGGCAGCTGCACCGCGACCAGCGCGGCGAGTGCCGCGCCCGTGAGGGCCACGCCGGAACGCTCCCCGGTCGCCGCGTAGGTCGCGAGCGCGAGATTGCTGGCCAGTGCCACGGACATCTTTTCGGCGGAGTGGGCGGACAGGGCGTGCGCGATCTCGTGTCCGATGATCTGGGCCAGCTCGTCGTCGTCGAGTTCGAGCTGATCGATGATGCCGGTGTAGATCGCCATCTTGCCCCCGGCCATCGCGAAGGCATTGACGGTGTCCGGGTCTTCGATCACCGACATCTCCCAGTCCCACTCGGCGGTCTCCGGACGGTAGCGCACCGCCTGGGCCACCACGCGCTCGGTGATCCCCTGCACGCGCTGCTTGACGCGGGGGTCGCTGTCGATCCGGCCCTCCTCGCGCGCCGGCGCGAGCATCTCCACATAGGCCTGCCGCGACGCCGAGATGGCCGCGCTCTCGGACACCAGCATCAGCTGCGAGCGGCCGGTGACCGGATTGACGGTGCAGCCGGACAGGAACAGCGCGAAGGCGGCCAGCAGCATCAGCGCGCCCGGCCAGGCCAGGCGGCGGCGGGGAGCGGCGGGGGTGGTCATCTTCGGCAAACCTCTTGCGTCGGTATCGGGGACTGGTAAAGGATTCTAGTCCCCGAAGGTGAACGGCGCCTTAAGACACGCCGTCCTGCAAGCCGCACAAACGCACGGGCACCCCGAATCGCCGGGGTGCCCGTGCGTGCTCGTGACGGGACGCGCGCCGAACGACGCGCGGGGCTCGGTCAGAAGCCGTAGCGACGGCGGAACTTGTCGACCTGCCCGGCGGTATCGACCATCTTCTGCTTGCCCGTGTAGAACGGGTGGCACTGGGAGCAGACGTCGAGCTGCATCTCGCTGCCGCCGAAGGTGGAACGGGTCTCGAAGGTGTTCCCGCAGCTGCAGGTGACCTTGACCTCATTGTATTTCGGGTGGATGTTCGCTTTCATGATCGTGGCTCGGGTCGGGTTCCGGCGAAAAGTCGTATAGAATAGCGGCCGCGGGTCGCCGCTTGCAAGTCGGGTATCGGCCGGTGTGGCGGGCACCGCAACCTGCCGGCGTTCTCAAGAAGCCGCGCCAAGTGCCTGACGGGGCAAGGTGCCGGCCGGTTGTCCACGAATACTGTGGATAACTTTGTGGACGAAGTGTCACTGAATGCCCGCGGGCGTTGTGGCTGCTGGGTCTCCGTATTCCGGTCATGTTTTGCTCGATTTCATCAAATACATGAAAAACATCAAGAAAAGAGCATGCCTCCCGCGTGCTCGTGGTCCGGTGACCGCGGCCTCGGGTATCCGGGGCGTGTGCTGGAGGCCCTGTGAATAAGCTCGCGCAATTGTCAACCCCGCAGCCGCGGATCGGCTTCGTCAGTCTCGGCTGCCCGAAGGCGCTGGTGGACTCCGAACGGATCCTCTCGCGGCTGCGCGCCGAGGGCTACGACATCGCCCCCGATTACGCCGGCTCTGACCTCGTCGTGGTGAACACCTGCGGCTTCATCGACAGTGCGATCGCCGAGTCGCTGGACGCGATCGGCGAGGCGATGGCGGAGAACGGCCGGGTGATCGTGACCGGCTGCCTGGGCCGGGATGCGGCGCGCATCCGCTCCGCCTATCCCGGGGTGCTCGCCGTCACCGGACCGCAGGCGCTGGAGGAGGTGATGACGGCGGTGCACGAGCGGTTGCCACCGCCCCACGATCCCTTCGAGAGCCTGATCCCGCCACAGGGGATCCGGCTGACCCCGCGCCACTATGCCTACCTGAAGATCTCGGAGGGCTGCAATCACCGCTGCAGCTTCTGCATCATCCCGAGCCTCAGGGGGGATCTGGTCAGCCGCCCGATCGGCGAGGTCATCGCCGAGGCCCAGCGCCTGGCTGCGGCCGGGGTGCGCGAGCTCCTGGTGATCTCGCAGGACACCTCGGCCTACGGTGCCGACCTGCGCTTTCGCACCGGCTTCGTGGACGGCCGCCCGATGCGTTCGGACATCGCGAACCTCGCCGCGGCCCTCGGCGAGCTCGGGATCTGGGTGCGCCTGCACTACGTGTACCCGTATCCCCACGTGGACCGACTGGTCCCGCTGATGGCCGAGGGGCGCCTGCTGCCCTATCTGGACATGCCCCTGCAGCACGGCCACCCGCGTGTCCTGAAGGCGATGCGGCGCCCGGCCGCGGCCGAGCGGGTCCTCGAGCGCATCCGCCGCTGGCGCGAACAGGTGCCGGAGCTGGTGCTGCGCTCGACCTTCATCGTCGGCTTCCCGGGCGAGACGGAGGCGGAATTCGAGACGCTGCTGGACTTCCTGCAGGAGGCGCAGCTGGACCGCGTCGGCGCCTTCGCGTATTCCCCGGTGGACGGGGCCGCGGCGAACGCGTTGCCGGACGCGGTGCCCGAGGCGGAGAGACAGGCCCGGCTGGAGGCCTTCATGGCGGTGCAGGCGGGGATCAGCGCCACCCGGCTGCAGGCGCGCATCGGCGGCCGCGAGACCGTGCTGGTGGACGGGCGTGACGAAGACGGCACCCTGATCGCCCGCTCGCGCGCGGACGCGCCGGAGATCGATGGCGTGGTGTATGTCGAGGGGGCCGACGCCCCCGCGGGCGCCTTCCTCGAGGTCGAGGTCACCGGGTCGACGGAGCACGACCTGGTCGCGCGGGTGGCGTAACCGGCCGGCGCCCCTGCACATCACGGACCCCGTCGCCCAGAGGGCTGGCCTCCCACAAGGGCCGCCCCTGCACATCACGGACCCCCGTCGCCCAGAGGGCTGGCCTCCCACAAGGGCCGCAGCCGCTCCCACACATCACGGAGCCGCGGCGGCCCCCGATCAGGATTCCGGCGGCGGGCAGCGTGCCTGCACCGGCTCCGGCAGCACGTCCCAGACGTGTTCCGCGTATTCGCGCACGGTGCGGTCGATCGAGAAGTGGCTCATGCGCGCGATGTTCAGCAGGGCCGCCTCCGACCAGGCCTCCGGGTCCTGGTACAGCTGGTCCACCCGGTTGCTGGCCTCGCTGTACGCGGCGTAGTCGGCGAGCACGAAGAACGGGTCCTCCTCCAGCAGGTAGCTGGCCAGCTGCGCGTGCAGCACCCGCCCGCCGTTGGCGAAGAACCCGGTGCGCAGCGCGTCGATGATCGAGCGCAGGCGCGGGTGCGAGTCGAGGTGCGCGCTCGGCGGCACGCCCGCCGCACGGTGTTCGACCACCTCGCGCGCGGTCATCCCGAAGATGAAGATGTTCTCCTCGTCGACCGCGTCGCGGATCTCGATGTTGGCCCCGTCCAGCGTGCCGATGGTCAGTGCGCCGTTCAGCGCGAGCTTCATGTTGCCCGTGCCCGAGGCCTCGAAGCCGGCGGTGGAGATCTGCTGCGAAAGGTCGGCCGCCGGGATGATCACCGCCGCCGAGCTGACCTCGTAGTTCGGGAAGAACACGCACTTCAGGCGGTCGCCGACCAGGGGGTCCTGGTTGACGATGTCGGCGACCTGGTTGATGACCTCGATGATGTTCTTCGCCCGCTGGTAGCCGGGCGCGGCCTTGCCGGCGAACAGCACCACGCGCGGCGAGACGTCCTCACCGTCGCGGATGCGCTGGTAGAGCTCGATCACGTGCAGGAGCTTCATCAGCTGGCGCTTGTACTCGTGTATGCGCTTGATCTGCACGTCGTACATCACGTCCGGGCGGATCTCGATGCCGGTGCGCTTGTGCACCAGTGCCGCCAGGCGTTCCTTGTTATGGCGCTTGACCTCGCGGAAGGCCGCGCGCGTGACCTCGTCCGAGGCATAGGGCGTGAACTGCTTCAGGCGGTCGAGATCGTACTTCCAGTCGGTACCGATGCGGGAATCGATCAGCGCGGTGAGCGGCGGGTTGGCCTGGATCATCCACAGCCGCGGCGTCACGCCGTTGGTCACGTTGATGAAGCGCTCGGGCCACACCCGGTAGAAGTCCGCAAACAGGGTCTCCTTCAGCAGGTTGGTGTGCAGCGCGGCGACACCGTTGACCTTGTGCGAGCCGACCACGGCGAGGTGGGCCATGCGCACCCGTCGCCCGTGGCCCTCGTCGATGATCGACAGCCGCTCCAGCAGGTGGTGTTCGCCGGGGAAGCGGTGACGCACCTGCTCCAGGAATTCGTGGTTGATGTGGTAGATGATCAGCATGTGCCGGGGCAGCACGCGCTCCATCAGCGCGACCGGCCAGGTCTCCAGCGCCTCGGGCATCAGGGTGTGGTTGGTGTAGGCGAAGACGTTGCGCGTGATCTCCCAAGCCTGTCCCCAGGGCAGCCGGTGCTGATCCACCAGCAGGCGCACCAGTTCGGCCACCGCGATCGCCGGGTGGGTGTCGTTGAGCTGGATCGCCGCCTTGTCGGCCAGGTGGGTGAGTTCGTAGCCCAGGCTCAGGTGGCGGCCCAGGATGTCCTGCAGCGACGCGGACACGAAGAAGTACTCCTGCTTCAGCCGCAGCTCCTTGCCGATCGCGGTGGCGTCGTTCGGGTAGAGCACCATCGAGATCGTCTCGGACTCGTTCTTGTCCGCGACCGCCCGGATGTAGTCGCCCTCGTTGAAGTAGCGCAGGTCGAAATTCCGCGTCGGTTTCGCCGCCCAGAGCCGGAGGTTGTTCACGTTGCGCCGCTCGTAGCCGGCGGTCGGGAAGTCGTAGGCCATCGCGACGACCTCTTCGCCGTCCTCCCAGGTGTAGCAGTTCTCGCCGTTCTGTTCGTGGTGTTCGACCACGTAGCCGTAGAAGCGGACCGGGAAGATCTTTTCGGGCCGGGGGAACTCCCAGGGGTTGCCGTAGCGCAGCCAGTTGTCCGGATGCTCCACCTGGCGGAAGTGCTCGATGTGCTGCTGGAACATGCCGAATTCGTAGCGGATGCCGTAGCCGTAGCCGGGATAGCCCTGTGTGGCCATCGACTCGAGGATGCAGGCCGCGAGCCGGCCGAGGCCGCCGTTGCCCAGTGCCGCGTCCTCCTCCAGGCGGGTGATCTCGCGGAAATCCACACCCAGTTCCGCCAGCGCCTTCTGGGTCGTCTCGAGGATGCCCATGTTGCGCAGGTTGGCCTCGAGCATGCGCCCGATCAGGTATTCCATCGAAAGATAGAAGACCCTTTTCACGTCCTCCTCGGCGAACTGCCGGCGCGTGACCACGCGGCGTTCGATGATCCGTTCACGGATCGCGAAGGCGACCGCGTGCAGCCAGTCGCGGGGGGTCGCGAGATCGGGGTCCTTGCCCACCACCCGGACCAGGGCGTCGCGGATCGACTGGCGCAGGCTGTCGCTGTCACAGGGCAGCGGGGACAGCTGGCGCCGCGGATTGAGATTGTCAGGGGCTGCGCTCATCGCGTGGACCTTCGTGTGGTGGTTGAGGGAGGCCGGCGGCCGTCGGGAGCCCGGTGGGCGTCAGGGACGTCGATCGAGCGCGCGATGGCCAATGTCGTTCCGAAAGAATATATCGTCGAAGCGGATGATGTGCGAGGCCCGGTAGGCATTTTCTTGTGCGGTGCGGAAGTCCGCGCCGAGCCCGACCACGCAGAGCACGCGCCCGCCGTCGGTGACCACGGTGCCGTCGTCGAGCAGCCGGGTGCCGGCGTGGAACACGCGGCTGGTGTCGCCGTCCGCCGCGTCCAGGCCGATGATCGGGTCGCCCTTGCGGTAGTCTCCCGGGTACCCGCCGGCCGCCAGCACCACGCCGAGGGCGACGCGCTCGTCCCAGTCCGCCTCGACCTCGTGCAGCCGGCCGTCGATCGCCGCCTCCACCAGTTCCGCGAGGTCGCTGTTCAGCCGCATCAGGATCGGCTGGGTCTCGGGGTCCCCGAAGCGGCAGTTGAACTCCAGCACCTTCGGGTTGCCCTCGGGGTCCACCATCACGCCCGCATACAGGAAGCCGGTGTAGTGCTCGCCCTCGGAGCGCATGCCCCGCAGCGTGGGCTCGATCACCTCGGCGAGCAGACGCCGGTGCAGTCTCGGCGTCACCACCGGCGCGGGGGAATAGGCCCCCATGCCGCCGGTGTTCGGGCCCCGGTCGCCGTCGTCGCGTGCCTTGTGGTCCTGCGAGCTCGCGAGCGGCAGCACGTGATGGCCGTCGATCATGCAGATGAAGCTCGCCTCCTCGCCGGTGAGGTATTCCTCGATCACCACGCGGTGGCCCGCGGTGCCGAAGGCATTGCCGGCGAGCATGCCGCGGGCGGCGGCGATGGCCTCGTCCTCGGTCTGCGCGAGGATCACGCCCTTGCCGGCCGCGAGCCCGTCGGCCTTCACCACGATCGGTGCGCCGTGGGCGCGGATGAAGGCCTCGGCCTCGCCGGTGTCGGCGAAGCTGCCGTAGGCGGCGGTGGGAATCCCGTGGCGCTGCATGAAGTCCTTCGCGTAGGCCTTCGAGCCCTCCAGCTGCGCGGCCTTCGCGCTGGGGCCGAAGATGCGCTGACCGGCTGCCCGGAAGGTGTCGACGATGCCGGCGACCAGCGGCGCCTCCGGACCGACCACGGTGAAGGCGACGTCCTCGCGCTCGGCCAGCGCGAGCAGGCCGTCGATGTCCGTGACGCTCACCGCGACGTTTTCGCACCCGGGCTCCAGCGCGGTGCCTGCATTGCCCGGCGCCACCAGTACGCGGCTCACCCGCGGCGAACGGGCCAGTTTCCACGCCAGTGCGTGTTCGCGGCCGCCGCCGCCCACCACCAGAACATTCATCGCAGTCTCCTCAACGCGAGCATTCAGCCACGGAAGAACACGGAAATACACAGATAAAATAATAACTTACTGATAGTTAACTATTCATGATTCAGTCCGTGGGTTTCCGTGTTCTTCCGTGGCTCGTGTTCGTTCTTCGGTGAGCCCCAAAAAACCATCAAGGTCAATGCCGGAAGTGGCGCATGCCGGTGAAGAGCATCGCGATGCCGTGTTCGTTCGCGGCGGCGATGACCTCCTCGTCGCGCATGGAGCCGCCGGGCTGGATCACCGCGGTGATGCCGGCCTCGGCGGCGGCGTCGATGCCGTCGCGGAACGGGAAGAAGGCGTCCGAGGCCATCACGCTGCCCGCCACGCGCAGGCCCTCGTCGGCGGCCTTGATCCCGGCGATCTTCGCCGAGTACACGCGGCTCATCTGGCCGGCGCCGACACCCACGGTCTGCTCGTCACGCGCGTAGACGATCGCGTTCGACTTCACGTACTTGGCCACCCGCCACGCGAAACGGAGATCGCGTTCCTCCTGCTCCGTCGGCGCGCGCCCGGTCACGCAGCGCAGCTCGACCCGGGCCAGGCTGCCCGTGTCCGCGTCCTGTACCAGCAGGCCGCCACCGATGGGCTTGAAGTCCAGGCCCGGCGGGACCTCCGCCGCCGGGATCTCCAGCACGCGGACGTTGCCCTTCGCGCCGGTCGCACGCAGGGCCCCGGGCCTGATCTCCGGGGCCAGGATGACCTCCACGAACTGGCGGCTGACGATCGCCTGCGCGGTGTCGCCATCGAGCGGTCGGTTGAAGGCGATGATGCCGCCGAAGGCCGAGGTCGGGTCGGTCTGGAAGGCGCGTTCGTAGGCCATCAGCGGGCTCTGCGCCAGCGCGACGCCGCAGGGGTTCGCGTGTTTCACGATCACGCAGGCCGGTTCCTCGAACTGGCGCACGCAATCCCAGGCCGCGTCCGCGTCGGCGAGGTTGTTGTAGCTCAGCGCCTTGCCCTGCAGCTGGCGGAAGCTCGCGAGCGTGCCGGGGGCGGGCTGGATCTCGCGGTAGAAGGCGGCGGCCTGATGCGGATTCTCGCCGTAGCGGAGGTCGTCCACCTTGGTGTAGCCGAGGTTCAGCTGGCCGGGGAAACCGGCGGCCGCGCCGTTGTCGTCCAGCGCCGACAGGTGGTTGCTGATCGCCGCATCGTAGCGCGCGACGTGATCGAAGGCGGCCACCGCGAGGCGGAAGCGCTGTTCCGCGGACACGCCGCCGGCCTCCAGGGCCTGCGCGATCTCCGGGTACTGCAGGGGGTCGGTGGCCACGGCCACGTCGCGGAGGTTCTTCGCCGCCGCGCGCAGCATCGCCGGCCCGCCGATGTCGATGTTCTCGATCGCCTCCTCGAGCGTGCATCCCGGCCGGGCCACCGTGGCCTCGAAGGGGTAGAGGTTCACCACCAGGAGGTCGATGGGCGCGATGCCCTGCTCGGCCATCACCGCGTCGTCGGTGCCGCGCCGGCCGAGCAGCCCGCCGTGGATCTTCGGGTGCAGGGTCTTCACCCGCCCGTCCATGATCTCCGGAAACCCGGTGTGCCCGGATACCTCGGTGACCGGCAGCCCGTGCTCCGTCAGCAGCTTCGCCGTGCCGCCGGTGGACAGCAGTTCGGCGCCCTGCGCCTGCAGCACGCGCGCGAGCTCGACCAGGCCGGTCTTGTCGGAGACCGAGAGCAGCGCGCGGCGGATGGGTCGGGAATCGGACATTCGGGGTCCTCTCTGCAGAAAAGCCTTCAAGTATAACGGACTGGACCCGGCTGCGGAGGGGCGTTGCCATGCGCTGCAGCCCGGCAGATCGAGGGTCGCGCGCGGCCGCGATTCCCCACCGCCGACCCCGGAAACCGGGCCGCATCTGCACCCCTTTCCCACCCGTTCCCGAAAGAAGGCCTTGAAATCGTCGTGAGAAAGCTTCAGGGTAAATAAGCGTTGCGTCTCCCGGGGTTGACCGGGAGCTGACGCACATCTCCGGTGCCGGCCGAATTCCGAACCATCGCACATCCCCGGCACCCCGCCCCCCTCCCGGGGGCTGATTCAGGGCGTGGCCGCAGCGGCCGCGCGCCGACCGGGCCGCCACGAGTGCGCCCGGGACGACCTCCGCGGAGCGGGAGTCGATCAGGCCGGGTTCAGCGTTCTTGTCGAGCCTGCAGGGGATTCCCCGGCCTACGGCGTGGCGTATCTGTTCATTTCGCCATTCGTCACCGCCGGACCGCGGTCCGGCCCGAAGCATGGCGCACAGCGCCCCTTTGCCAGCGAGGAACAGCATGTCAGCGAAGATACAGCAGGATTTCGGCGACACACCCATCGAGCGCCGCGAGACCGACAACTACCGTGCCGAATACGTCACGTCCTTCGTGGACAAGTGGGACGAGTTGATCGACTGGGACAGCCGGGCGAGCAGCGAAGGCGACTTCTTCATCCAGGTCCTGAAGGACCGTGGTGCGAAGCGCGTGCTGGACGTGGCCGCCGGCACCGGCTTTCACTCCGTGCAGCTGATGGAGGCGGGATTCGACGTGGTCACCGCCGACGGCAGCCCGGAGATGCTGGCGAAGGCCTTCGAGAACGGCCGCAAGCGGGGGCATATCCTGCGGACCACGCAGGCCGACTGGCGCTGGCTGAACCGGGACATCTACGGCCGCTACGACGCGGTGGTATGCCTCGGCAATTCCTTCACCCACCTGTTCATGGAAAACGACCGCCGCAAGGCGCTGGCCGAGTTCTACTCCGCGCTGAATCACGATGGCGTGCTGATTCTCGACCAGCGGAACTACGATGCGATCCTGGACCACGGCTATTCCAGCAGCCACACCTATTACTACTGTGGCGACAACGTGTCGGTGGCGCCGGAGCACGTCGACGAGGGGCTGGCCCGGTTCCAGTACTCCTTCCCCGACAAGTCCACGTACCACCTCAACATGTTTCCGCTGCGCAAGGCCTACGTGCGTCGGCTGATGCGCGAGGTGGGGTTCCAGACCGTCAACACCTACGGCGACTTCAAGGAGACCTACCACGAGGCGGAGCCGGACTTCTTCATTCACGTCGCCGACAAGCGCTATGCAGAGGAGATCGAATGATGCAGAACTATTCCAGCCCCGTCGCGACCGCGCGCGACTACTACAACAGCCCGGATGCCGATCACTTCTACCACAGCATCTGGGGCGGTGAGGACATCCACATCGGCCTGTACGAGCACGATCGCGAGCCGATCGTGGACGCCAGCCGCCGGACCGTGGCGCACATGGCCGACCTGCTCGGCGAGCCGCAGCCGGAATGGCGGGTGCTGGACCTGGGTGCCGGTTACGGCGGGTCCGCGCGCTATCTGGCCGACAACCACGGGTGCCGGGTCACCGCGCTGAATCTCAGCGAGGTGGAGAACGAGCGCAACCGGTCGATCAACAAGGCGCGGGGTCTCGACTCCCTGATCGAGGTCGTCGACGGCAGCTTCGAGAGCGTGTCCGCACCGGATGCGGAATTCGACGTGGTCTGGTCCCAGGACGCCTTCCTGCACAGCGGTGCACGGGAACAGGTGATGCGGGAGGCCCTGCGGGTCCTGAAGCCCGGCGGGGTCCTGATCTTCACCGACCCGATGGCCGACGACGCCTGCCCCGAGGGGGTGCTCGATCCGATCCTCGAGCGGATCCACCTCGACAGCCTGGGCTCGCCCGGCTTCTACCAGCAGACGGCGGCGGATCTCGGGTTCAAGCCGATCGGCTTCGAGGACCACACCCCCCAGCTGCCGCGGCACTACGGCCGCGTGCGCGAGGAACTGGAGTCCCGCGAGACGGATCTTGCCGGCCAGATCTCGCCGGAGTACATCGAGCGCATGAAGAAGGGCCTCGGACACTGGGTGGATGGCGGTCAGGCCGGCCACCTCGCCTGGGGCATCTTCCGGTTCCGCAAGGCGGCCTGACCCGGCACGTTCACCGGACAGGCGCCACGGCAGCCGGGCCGCTTTCCGGGTCGGCAGGGGGGCTGTGACCGGAATCATCCCCAAGCCGCCGGTCCGGGCCCGTCAGGGGCGCCGGACGGCGTCGCTGGGCTTCTGCCCCCCCCTTGCCGCTCATCGAGACGCGAACCGCATCTCTTTCACGTTAACGACCTTTCAAAAAGGAGTCCCACTCCCCATGAGCAAACGCTACCTGTTTACCTCCGAATCCGTGTCCGAGGGCCACCCGGACAAGATGTGCGACCAGATCTCCGACGCGATCCTGGACGCCTACCTCGCCGAGGACCCGAAGGCCCGCGTGGCCGCCGAGACCTTCACCACGACCGGCCTGGTGCTGGTGGGTGGCGAGGTGAAGTCCAGCGCCCGGGTCGAGATCGAGGACATCGTGCGTGACGTGGTCAAGGACATCGGGTACGACAGCTCCGACAAGGGCTTCGATCATGAAACCTGCTCCGTCGCGGTCACGCTGGGCAAGCAGTCCGCCGACATCAACCAGGGCGTCGACCGCCAGCGCCCGGAGGAGCAGGGCGCCGGCGACCAGGGCCTGATGTTCGGGTACGCCTGCAACGAGACCGAGGTGCTGATGCCGGCCCCGATCCACTTCGCCCACCGCCTGGTGCGGCGTCAGGCGGAGGTGCGCAAGAACGGCACGCTGCCCTGGCTGCGCCCCGACGCGAAGAGCCAGATCAGCTTCCGTTACGAGAACAACCGTGCGGTCGCCGCCGACGCGGTGGTGCTGTCCACCCAGCACGCGCCGGAGATCGAGCAGAAGACGCTGATCGAGGCGGTGATGGAGGAGATCATCAAGCCGGTGCTGGGCCAGGAGTGGCTGCACGCGGACACCCGCTTCCACATCAACCCGACCGGCCGTTTCGTCACCGGCGGGCCGATGGGCGACTGCGGACTGACCGGGCGCAAGATCATCGTGGACACCTACGGCGGCATGGCGCGCCACGGCGGCGGTGCCTTCTCCGGCAAGGACCCGTCCAAGGTGGACCGTTCCGCGGCCTATGCCTGCCGCTACGTGGCCAAGAACATCGTCGCCGCGGGCCTCGCCGAGCGCTGCGAGGTGCAGGTGTCCTACGCGATCGGCGTGGCCGAGCCGACCTCGATCGCGGTCGAGACCTTCGGTACCGCCAAGGTGGACGAGAGCCAGTTGACGGCCCTGGTGCGCAAGCACTTCGACCTGCGCCCCTACGGCATCCTGAAGATGCTGGACCTGGAACGCCCGATCTACCGCCCCACCGCGGCCTACGGCCACTTCGGGCGCGAGGACCTGGATCTGTCCTGGGAGCGCACCGACAAGGCGCAGGCGCTGGCCGACGATGCCGGCGCGAGCCCCCGCAAGGCCTCGGCCTGACGGTCGGTGCGACACACGCCACGGCGCCGGATGCAGGCAGCACCGTCGCGCATCGCCCGCGCATGAGCGTGAGGGGTGTTGCGGTGATGGCGGGCCGGAGACCGGGCACGGGGGTGGCCTGATGCCGGGGGCGGCGCCGTGATCGACCCGGTTCAACCCGGGTCGAGGCGCTGCCAGCCCCCTCCGATCAGGCCCTCCACCGGCTGGAACCGGGTCTTGTAGCCCATCCTGCCGGAGCCGGGGATCCAGTAGCCCAGGTACAGGTGCGGCAGTCCCCGGGATCGCGCCTCCTCGATCTGGTGGAGGATCGCGAAGGTCCCGAGGCTGCGTTCCGGGAGATCGGGATCGAAAAAGGTGTACATCGCCGACAGGCCCTGGGGCGTGTGATCGGTGACCGCGACGGCCAGCAGTGTCGGTCCGCGCCGGAACTCGATCAGGAGCACGCCGCAGTTGCGGTCGCTGAGCATGCCGGCGTAGTCGGTGCGGGTGGTGTCTTCCATGCCGCCGCCCGGGTGCCGGCTGCGGAGATAGCGGCGCAGCAGCTGCACGTGCTCGTCGAGGTCCGGCCGCGTCACGAGGCGTGCGTCGAGGTCGGCGTTGCGCCGGAGGCAGCGGCGCTGCGCCCGGTTCGGCCGGAATGCGTGCACCGGGACCCGGACGGGCACGCAGGCATTGCAGCGGGGACACTGGTGGCGGTAGACGAACTGACCGCTGCGCCGGAAGCCCCGCGCCAGCAGCTGGCCGTAATGATGGTCTTCGAGGCTGACGGCCGGGTCGACCAGCACCGTCTGCATCTCCCGGCCCTCGAGGTAGGGACAGGTCTGCGGCGCGGTCATGTACCAGTTGATGGGGCTGCTCTGCATCGGCCTATCGTGACAGCTCCGGACGTCGGCGGAAAAGTGGGCCGACGGAACCCCGGGAGACGGACCTCCGGGTCGCCGCGCCCGGCCGTCCTCCGCAAGCACCCGAAGCCAGGGGGCTTAGCCGGGGCGTCCGGGGGCTTGTGGTATTTTTCGCGAACTTTGAAAAGGTTTTGGTTGTGATGACAACGAGCAAAGAGCAGATCCAACGGGCCCTCGCCGAGCGCATCCTGATCCTGGATGGCGCGATGGGGACGATGATCCAGGAATACCGCCTGGAGGAGGCCGACTACCGCGGGGAACGCTTCGCCGACTGGGCCAGCGACCTGAAGGGCAACAATGACCTGCTGACGCTGACCCGCCCGGACGTGATCAGGGCGATTCACGGCGACTACCTGGCGGCCGGTGCCGACATCATCGAGACCAACACCTTCAACGGCACCCGGATCGCGATGGCGGACTACGCGATGGAGTCTCTGGTGCCGGAGCTCAACCGTGAGGCCGCGCGTATCGCGCGCTCGGTTGCCGACGAGTGGAGCGCGAAGACGCCGGAGCGGCCGCGCTTCGTCGCCGGCGTGCTCGGGCCGACCAACCGGACCGCCAGCATCTCCCCGGACGTGAACGACCCGGGTTACCGCAACGTCGACTTCGATACCCTGGTCGAGAACTACCGGGAGTCGGCCACGGCGCTGATCGAGGGCGGCGCGGACCTGCTGCTGATCGAGACCGTGTTCGACACGCTGAACGCGAAGGCCGCGGTCTTCGCGCTGGAGACGCTGTTCGAGGAGACCGGGCAGCGCGTGCCGGTGATGATCTCCGGCACGATCACCGATGCCTCCGGGCGCACGCTGTCCGGACAGACCACCGAGGCCTTCTGGAACAGCCTGCGCCACGCGCGGCCGGTGTCCTTCGGCCTGAACTGCGCCCTGGGCGCGAAGGAACTGCGCCAGTACGTGGAGGAACTCTCGAAGCTCGCCGACGTGGCGGTCTCCGCGCACCCGAATGCAGGCCTGCCGAACGAGTTCGGGGAGTACGACGAGAGCCCGGAGCAGATGGCGGCCGACATCGGCGAGTGGGCCGCATCCGGCTTCCTGAACATCGTCGGCGGCTGCTGTGGCACCACGCCGAAGCACATCAAGGCGATCGCCGAGGCCGTTGCGCCCCACGCGCCGCGCGCGATCCCCGAAAACGTGCCCGCCTGCAGGCTCTCCGGCCTGGAGCCGCTGAACATCGGCGCGGACTCGCTGTTCGTGAACGTGGGCGAGCGGACCAACGTGACCGGCAGCCGGCGCTTTGCCCGACTGATCCGCGACGAGGATTACGAGACCGCGCTGGAGGTGGCCGCGGAACAGGTCGAGAACGGCGCCCAGATGATCGACGTGAACATGGACGAGGGGATGCTGGACTCGCTGGCGGCGATGGAGCGCTTCCTGAAGCTGGCCGCCTCCGAGCCGGACATCTCCCGGGTGCCGGTGATGGTCGACTCCTCGAAGTGGGAGATCATCGAGGCGGGCCTGAAGTGCATCCAGGGCAAGGGCGTGGTGAATTCGATCTCCATGAAGGAGGGCGAGCAGCAATTCATCGAGCAGGCCCGGCTGGTGCGCCGCTACGGGGCCGCGGTGATCGTGATGGCCTTCGACGAGAAGGGCCAGGCCGACACGCAGCAGCGCAAGGTCGAGATCTGCGAGCGGGCCTACCGCATCCTGACCGAGCAGGTCGGCTTCCCGGCCGAGGACATCATCTTCGACCCGAACATCTTCGCCATCGCGACCGGGATCGAGGAGCACAACAACTACGGCGTGGACTTCATCGAGGCCACGCGCGCGATCAAGGAGCGCCTGCCGCACGCGTTGATCTCCGGCGGCGTGTCCAACGTGTCGTTTTCCTTCCGGGGCAACGATGCGGTGCGCGAGGCCATCCACGCGGTATTCCTGTACCACGCGATCCGTGCCGGCATGGACATGGGCATCGTCAACGCCGGGCAGCTCGCGGTTTACGACGACATCGATGCCGAACTGAAGGAGGCGGTCGAGGATGTGGTCCTGAACCGCCGTGCGGATTCCACCGAGCGCCTGCTGGACCTTGCCGACCGCTACCGCGGCGACGGTGCGGTCGCGAAGAAGGAGGATCTCGAGTGGCGCGGCTGGCCGGTGGCCAAGCGTCTGGAGCACTCGCTGGTCAAGGGTATCGATGCCTACGTGGTCGAGGACACCGAAGAGGCGCGCCAGGCGTCGGAGCGCCCGATCCACGTGATCGAGGGCCCGCTGATGGACGGCATGAACGTGGTCGGCGACCTGTTCGGCGAGGGCAAGATGTTCCTGCCGCAGGTGGTCAAGTCGGCGCGCGTGATGAAGAAGGCCGTCGCGCACCTGATCCCGTACATCGAGGCCGAGAAGACCGGTAGCGGCGACTCCAACGGCCGGATCCTGATGGCCACGGTCAAGGGCGATGTGCACGACATCGGCAAGAACATCGTCGGCGTGGTGCTCCAGTGCAACAACTTCGACGTGATCGACATGGGCGTGATGGTGCCGGCCCAGAAGATCCTGGACACCGCGCGCGAGGAGAAGGTGGACATCATCGGCCTGTCCGGGCTGATCACCCCCTCGCTGGAGGAGATGTCCCACGTCGCCGCCGAGATGCAGCGCCAGGGCTTCGATGTTCCGCTGCTGATCGGTGGCGCGACCACCTCGCGGGCACACACGGCGGTGAAGATCGAGCCGCAGTACGATGCCGGCCCGGTGGTCTGGGTGAAGGACGCCTCGCGCGCGGTCGGCGTCGCGCAGAAGCTGATCAGCGCGGGACCGAGGGAGAAGTACGCGGCAGAGATCCGCGAGGAATACGCGGAACTCCGCACGAGCCTGGCGGGGCGCAAGAAGCGCGTCGAGTGGCTCACGCTGGAGGAGGCACGGGACAACCGTCCGGTGATCGACTGGAGCGCCTACGAGCCGGTGCGCCCGCGCGCTCTGGACCCCGACTGGCAGCCGCCGGCGGGGGTCGATCGTCTCCAGCCCCACGGCCCGGACTCCGTGCTGCTGCGGCTCGACAACTACGACCTGCGAGAGGTCAGCCAGTACATCGACTGGACGCCGTTCTTCCACGCCTGGCAGCTTCACGCAGCCTACCCGCGCATCCTCGACGACGAGGTGGTGGGCGTCGAGGCGCGCAAGCTCTTCGAGGACGGGAAACGGATGCTGGAGCGCATGATCGAGGAGCAATGGGTGCGCCTGCGCGGCGTGGTCGGCCTGTTCCCGGCGAACGCCGTCGAAGATGACGACATCGAGATCTATCGCGACGCGAAGCGCCGCAAGGTGCTGAAGCGCCTGCACCACCTGCGCCAGCAGGTGCAGAAGCGCCGGGGTGCACCCAGCCACTCGCTCGCGGACTTCGTGGCGCCGAAGGAAAGCGGGGTGGCCGACTGGATGGGCGCCTTCGCGGTCAGCGCCGGCGGCGAGGTCGATGCGCGCGCCAAGGCCTACGAGGCGGCGCACGATGATTACCACTCGATCCTGCTGAAGAGCCTGGCCGACCGTCTCGCCGAGGCCTTCGCCGAGGCCCTGCACCGGCGCGTGCGGCGCGATTTCTGGGGCTATGTGCCGGACGAGGACCTCGAGAACGAGGCACTGATCCGCGAGCGCTACCGCGGCATCCGCCCGGCACCGGGCTACCCGGCCTGCCCGGAGCACACCGAGAAGGGCCTGCTCTGGGAGCTGATCGACCCGGTACGGAACGCCGACATGACGCTGACCGAGAGCTACGCGATGCTGCCGGTCTCGGCGGTGTCCGGGTGGTACTTCGCCCACCCCGAGTCGCGCTACTTCGGCCTCGGGCAGGTCAACCGCGAGCAGGTGGAGGATTACGCGCGGCGCAAGGGCTGGAGCATCGAAGAGGCCGAGCGCTGGCTCGCGCCGAACCTCGGGTACGACCCGGCCGAGGTGCAGGTGGAGGCGGTGCCCCCGGCGGCCAGGACGGCCTGACCCCGTCCCGCTCCCCCGCGTGCGGCACAGATCCGCCGCTCATGGGGGAGGCTGTCCCTTTTTCCTCCTGCAGGAGCTTCCGCTCACGCTTTGCCTGCGGCTTCTGGCAAACTTGGCGCTTATGGATTGCCAAGGGGAGGACCATGTCAAACGATAATCAAGCATCCTACGATTCCCACCCGGCCATGTTCCGGAACCATCCGCTGGGATATCTCATCATCCTGGTCCTGATCATCCTGCCGTTCGTGCTCCTTGTGCTGTTCCGGGAGCAGATCGCCGGCATGGGCGACTTTCCGCCCGCGCTGCTGCTGGGCGCCACCGGTCTCGGCATCCTGATCCTGCTGTACTGGTTCCTGAAGACGCGGGCCACGCGGCTGCGCATCACCGGGGACGAGGTACACCTGGAGGAGGGCCTGCTCAGCAAGCACCACGTGGACCTGCACGTGAGCCAGATCCGCGCGGTCCGGGTCTCCCAGGGCTTCCTGGACCGGGTCTTTCGCGTCGGGCGGATCGAGGTCTTCACCACCGGCGATCAGCCCGAGTTCGTGGTCGCGGGCATGCCGCGCCCACACAACGTGCGCGACCACGTGCGCAACCGCCGGGGGAGCCTGGAGTGAGCGACACGGGTCTGCGCGACAGCCGCTTCGCGCTGCGCATCCTGCTCGGATTCTCGGCGATCGTCGCGTTCCTGGTCGCGCTGCTGGTGCTGGCCGCGGCGACGACGCTGCCGGCGATCTCGGAGTGGGTCGCGGTCACCTTCGACGACGGCATCGGCCTGCAGACCGCGGCGATCGTGTCGGCGGTGATCAGCGTGATCGTGCTGGTCGTGTTCGCGCTGGCGGCGGGAGAGGGGGTGATCGGAGAGATCCAGTTCATGATCCCGGGTTTCTTCCTGTTCTTCGTCTTCTTCTGGCTGATGATCGCCTGGGTGTTCTGAGACCGGCTTGCCGGACCCGCTGCGCGCGGTCCGGCCTGCAGGAACCCGAAGGCCGCAGGTTGCGCCGGGCGGTGCGCCGCCACGGTGGAATGCGGCGGGTCGCGCACGTCCGCTGCGCGTGCCGCTTCCGGTGGTTGCCCGTTTTCGATCCGCGGGCCAGAATCCACCTCCCCATCTGCCCACCGGAATGCCCGCGATGACCGACAGCCAGGATCCCGCCGCCACGCCCCACCACCTGACCCTGCGCCAGACGCGCCTGGATGACTACCCGGACATCTACGAGATCATGGAGCGGGTCTACCCGGACCTGGACGGCGCCTGGAGCCAGGACCAGTTCACCTCGCAGATCACGCGCTTTCCCGAGGGCCAGATCTGCATCGAGGACAACGGGAAGGTGGTCGCGGCCGCGATCAGCCTGATCGTCGAGTACCGGCGCTTCGGGGACCAGCACAACTACTGGCAGATCACCGGCAACGGCTTTCTGACCACCCACGATCCGGATGGCGACACCCTCTACGGGGTCGACATCTTCGTGCACCCGGACTATCGCGGCCTGCGCCTCGGGCGGCGCCTGTACGACGCGCGCAAGGAACTCTGCGAGAAGCTGAACCTGCGCGCGATCGTGGCCGGCGGGCGCATCCCCGGCTATGCAAGGGTCGCCGGGGAGATGACCCCGCAGCAGTACGTGGAGAAGGTGAAGAACCACGAGATCAGGGACCCGATCCTGAGCTTCCAGCTCGCGAACGACTTCCACGTGCGCAAGATCATCACCGACTACCTGCCGGCGGACGACAAGTCCGTCGCCTACGCCACGCTGATCGAGTGGCTGAACATCTACCACGAGGAGAAGGAGAAGCTGATCGGCGGCAGCCGCTCGGACGTCCGCGTCGGCGTGGTCCAGTGGCAGATGCGGCCGACCGCGACCCTTGACGACCTCTTCCTGCAGATCGAGTACTTCGTCGACGCGGTATCCGGCTACCGCGCCGACGCGGTGCTCTTCCCGGAGTTCTTCAACGGACCGCTGATGGGTCAGTTCAATCAGGAGAACCCCGCCGAGGCGGTGCGCAGCCTGGCCGAATTCACCGATGCGATCCGCGAGGAGATGGTGCGCCTGGCGCTCGCCTACAACATCAACATCATCGCCGGCACCATGCCCGAGTACGAGGACGGCGAGCTGCGCAACGTCTCCTACCTCTGCCGCCGCGACGGCACCTGGGACCGGCAGTACAAGATCCACGTGACCCCGGACGAGGTCAGCTTCTGGGGCCTGCAGGGCGGCGACGATGTGCGCGTCTTCGACACCGACTTCGGGAAGGTCGGCATCCTGATCTGCTACGACGTCGAGTTCCCCGAACTGCCGCGCCTGATGGCGGAGCAGGGGCTGCAGATCCTGTTCGTGCCGTTCTGGACGGACACCAAGACCGCGTACCTGCGGGTGCGCCGCTGCGCGCAGGCCCGGGCGATCGAGAACGAGTGCTACGTGGTGATCTCGGGCAGCGTCGGCAACCTGCCGAAGGTCGAGAACATGGACATGCAGTACTCGCAGGCGGCGGTGTTCACGCCCTCGGACTTCGCCTTCCCGCACGACGCGGTCGCCGCCGAGGCCACCCCGAACACCGAGATGACCCTGATCGTGGACCTGGACCTCGACAACCTGAAGGAGCTGCGCAACCACGGCTCCGTGCGCAACCTGCGCGACCGGCGCCGGGATCTGTACGAGGTGGTTTGGAAGGGCCGGGCACCGTAGGAGGCCAGCCCCCTGGGCGACCGTCCCCGGCGCCGAATCGCCGAGAGGGCTCGCCTCCTACAGGTGGCCGGGGCGGGCACCGTAGGAGG
>RECA01000084.1 GCA_007692435.1 Thioalkalivibrio sp. | reverse complement strand
GCCACGCCCACCGGGCAGGTGTTCAGGTGGCACTTGCGCATCATGATGCAGCCTTCGACGATCAGCGGTGCAGTCGCGAAGCCGAACTCGTCCGCGCCGAGCAGCGCGCCGACGACCACGTCCCGCCCGGTGCGCATCCCGCCGTCGACCTGCACCGCGATCCGGCCGCGAAGGCGGTTCAGCACCAGGGTCTGGTGGGTCTCGGCGAGGCCGATCTCCCACGGGCTGCCCGCGTGCTTGATCGAGGTCAGCGGGCTGGCGCCGGTGCCGCCGTCGTAACCGGCGATGGTCACGTGGTCGGCGTGGGCCTTCGAGACGCCGGCGGCGACGGTGCCGACGCCGATCTCGGAGACCAGCTTCACCGAGATCCGGGCCCGCGGGTTCACGTTCTTCAGGTCGTGGATCAGCTGCGCCAGATCCTCGATGGAGTAGATGTCGTGGTGCGGGGGTGGCGATATCAGGCCCACGCCCGGTGTCGAGTGGCGCACCCGCGCGATCTGCGCGTTGACCTTGTGGCCGGGCAGCTGGCCGCCCTCGCCGGGCTTCGCCCCCTGCGCGATCTTGATCTGGATGTCGTCGGCATTCACCAGGTACTCGGCGGTGACGCCAAAGCGGCCGGAGGCGACCTGCTTGATCGCGGAGCGCGCGGGGTTGGGCGAACCGTCCGGCAGGGGCAGGAAGCGCTCCGCCTCCTCGCCACCCTCGCCGGTGTTGGACTTGCCGCCGATCGCGTTCATCGCCACGGCCAGCGTCGAGTGGGCCTCGTGGGAGATGGCCCCGAAGGACATCGCGCCGGTGGCGAAGCGCTTCACGATCTCCGATGCCGGCTCGACCTCGTCGATCGGGATCGGGTTCTCCGCATAGCGGAAGTCCATCAGACCCCGAAAGGTCAGCAGTCGCTCGTTCTGCTCGTCGATCAGGCGCGAGTACTCCGCGTAGGTCTTGGCATCGTTGGCGCGCGTTGCGTGCTGGAGCTTGGAGATCGTCTCCGGTGTCCACACATGATCCTCGCCGCGCAGCCGGAAGGCGTAGTCACCGCCAACGTCGAGCTGCCGCCGGTACACGTGCTCGTTGCCGAAGGCCAGCGCGTGCCAGCGCACCGCCTCCTTCGCGACCTCGGGCAGACCGATGCCCCCGACCCGGGACTGGGTGCCGGTGAAATACGCGTCAAGGAACGGATTGTTCAGGCCCACGGCATCGAAGATCTGCGCGCCGCAATAGGATTCCAGCGTGGAGATGCCCATCTTGGACATCACCTTCAGCAGACCCTTGCCCACGGCCTTGATGTAGCGCCTCTGCGCCTCTTCGAAGCTCAGCGACTCCGGGAAGCGCGGGAGCATCGAATGGATGGTGTCGAAGGCGAGGTACGGATTGATGGCCTCGGCGCCGTAGCCGGACAGCGTGGCGTAGTGATGGACCTCCAGCGCGGCACCGGTCTCGACCACGATGCCGGAACTGGTGCGCAGCCCGGTGCGGATCAGGTGGTGATGCACGGCCGACGTGGCCAGCAGCATCGGGATGGGGATCGAGTCCTGGTTGGTGTTGCGGTCGGACAGGATCAGGATGTTGAAGCCGTCGAGCACCGCCTTCTCCGCCTGACTGCAGAGGCGCGCCAGCGCTTCCTTCATGCCCTCGGAGCCCTCGGCGGCGGGGTAGACGGTGTGCAGGGTCCGGGTGCGGAAGGCGCCGCCGGAGTTGTACTCGATGTGGCGGATTCGCTCGAGGTCCTGGTTGGTCAGCACCGGCTGCGGCGTCTCCAGGCGCCAGTGGGTGCCGGCCTCGTTGATACCCAGCAGGTTTGGGCGCGGCCCGATGATGCAGACCAGCGACATCACCAGCTCCTCGCGGATCGGGTCGATCGCCGGGTTCGTCACCTGAGCGAAGTTCTGCTTGAAGTAGCTCGACAGGTGTTTCGGGCGGCTTGAAAGCACGGATGGCGGGTTGTCGGCGCCCATGGAGCCGACCGCCTCCTGCCCGGTGACCACCATCGGGGTCAGCAGGAACTTCAGGTCCTCCTGCGTGTAGCCGAAGGACTGCTGCAGGTCGAGCAGGGTGGCGTCGTCCGGGGCCATCGGGCCCACGCCGGTTGGCAGTTCCTCGAGCCGGATCTGGGTCTTCTTCAGCCACTCGGCGTAGGGCTTGGCCCGCGACAGCGTCGACTTGATCTCCGTGTCGTCGATGATCCGTCCCTCTTCGAGGTCGATCAGCAGCATCTTGCCGGGCTGCAGGCGCCACTTGGTGACGATCCGTTCCTCGGGGATGTCGAGAACGCCCATCTCCGAGGCCAGGATCACCATGTCGTCGTCCGTGACCAGGTAGCGTGCGGGGCGCAGTCCGTTGCGGTCGAGGGTCGCGCCAATCTGACGGCCGTCGGTGAACGCGATTGCGGCCGGTCCGTCCCACGGCTCCATCAGCGCCATGTGGTACTCGTAGAAGGCGCGGCGGTCCTCGTCCATCAGCTGGTTGCCGGCCCAGGCCTCCGGGATCAGGATCATCATCGCGTGGGCGAGCGAGTAGCCGCCCATCAGCAGAAGCTCCAGCGCGTTGTCGAAACAGGCGGAGTCCGACTGGCCCTCGGGAATCAGCGGCCAGATGGTCGCCAGGTCGTCGCCGAGCACCTCGGAACGCATGGTGTGGCGACGGGCAGCCATCCAGTTGACGTTGCCGCGCAGGGTGTTGATCTCGCCGTTGTGGCAGATCATGCGGAAGGGCTGGGCGAGGTCCCAGGTGGGGAAGGTGTTGGTGGAGAAGCGCTGGTGCACCAGGGCCAGCGCGCTGGCGAAGCGTTCGTCGCGGAGGTCCAGAAAGTAGTTACCGACCTGATAGGCGAGCAGCATGCCCTTGTAGTTCAGGGTACGCGAGGACATCGAGGTCACGTAATAGGCGGTGGTCTCGTAACCCGCCGCACGGATCTCGTTGTCCATGCGCTTGCGGATCACGAAGAGCTTGCGCTCGAAGCTCTCCTGGTCCGGGCACTGCGGACTGCACCCGATGAAGACCTGCCGAACGACCGGCTCGCTCGGGCGCACCGTCTCTCCGAGGTCGCTGTTGTCCACCGGCACGTCGCGCCAGCCCAGGACCGTCTGGCCGCCGTCCTCGATGTGCCGGTTGATCACGGCCTCCATCTCGGCGCGCGGCTGGTCGTCGCGAGGCAGAAAGACCATCCCGACGCCGTACTCGCCGGCCGGGGGCAGTTCGAAGTCCACCACCGCGCGCAGGAATGCGTCGGGCATCTGCACCAGGATGCCGGCCCCGTCGCCCGCCTTTGGATCGGCACCGACCGCGCCGCGGTGGTGCAGGCGTTCCAGCAGTTCGAGGCCCTGAGCCACGATCCGGTGGCTCTTCTCGTTCTTGATATGGCAGACAAACCCGACGCCGCAGGAATCACGTTCAAGGGCAGGGTCGTACATCCCCTGCGCGGGGGGTAGGGCGCGAATGCTCATCATAGGACCTCGTTGATGCCAGTTCGTTGGCGAATACGGGCGCACGGAAGCCGTGACCGCGGGCACGGCTTCGGCATGCCGCCCGCTGCCCCACAGATCGTCAGCCTAGTCATCACGCAGCAATCGTGCCATTTCCGCGATGCGCGTTGTGGCGATCGGGGGCCTCGTCATCGGCGGTGATGCATCGGGATGGTGCAATTCATGCGCCGCTCGTGCGAAAACCGTGCGCCGGAGAGAGGCCCGCGGATGAAAAGTGCCCGGCAGGAAGGAGCGCGGACGGCCGGCCCCCTAGCCGCGGAAAAATACCCTGCCGGTGCCGATCCGGTCAAGGATGTGCAGTGCCTCGTGAAATGCGCCTGTCCGCGGGGCGGGCCCCTGTGGAGTGCGGGAGCTTGCTCCCGCTCTGGAGCAGGGAGCTTGCTCCCTGCAGCGGAAGCAAGCTTCCGCGCTGGAAAGCGGGAGCAAGCTCCCGCACTCCAGGGGTCATTCGTCGGGCTCGATCAGGCCGCGGTCGAGGAGGTCGCTGAGCAGGGTTTCGAGTTCCGGCAGCGCAGCGGTCCATTCCTCCGGAACCAGGGTCTCGGCGGCGCAGAAGGACTCCGCGGTGGTCGTGGACAGGCCGGGCGCCGCGAGGGACCGCCCGGCCACGAACAGCAGGACGCCGGCCTCATCCCGGATCCAGTAACGTCCGAGCTCGGGATCGAGCCGATAGCGCGTGGCGGGATCCAGCACCGCCCGAGGGCCTTCTTCAGCGTCCACCGGGCCCTGCTCTCCAGCGTCGTCCTGCTGCGGGCGACTGATGAACTCCCCCAGGAAGCGGTCCACGGCCTCCGGCTGCAACCGGAGGCGCTCCAGCAGGCCGGCGCGCAGCGCGGCAAGATCCCCGGCTCCGAGCTCGTGCGGGTGCACCGAGGGTTCGCGTCCGGGATCGCTGACGCGCTCGGGGCCCACGGAGTCCAGCCGGTCTTCGAGAAAACCACCGACGAGGTCACGCCAGGCCGGCGCCCGGAAGCCGATCGACCAGGTCATGCATTCGTCGTCGAGCGACATGCCGAGGTGCGGGAGGCCGGGCGGCAGGTAGAGCATGTCCCCCGGTTCCAGGACCCATTCGCGGGTCGCCTCGAAGCGCCTGAGAATGGCCAGCGGCAGGGCGGGAAGGCAGATCGGAGACTTCGGCGGCGGTTCCTGGATCTGCCAGCGCCGGCGCCCCTGTGCCTGGAACAGAAAGACGTCGTAGGCGTCGATGTGCGGCCCGACCGAGCCGTCGCGGGCCGCGCAGGAGATCATCAGGTCGTCTCGCCGCCAGTGCGGCACGAAATCGAAGCGGCGCAGCCAGTCAGGGCCGTCGGGCCAGTAGTGCTCCACCCCGGAGACCAGCAGCGTCCAGGCGGTCGGCGGCAGCCGGGTGAAGCGCTCGGGGTCGAAGGGGCCGTATTCCACGCTCCAGTCCCTGCGGTCGGGATGCCCGAGCACGATCCGCGAGCGTATGCCCGGTTCGCAGGCGAGACCGGCGAGGTCGTCGCCGTCGATCGGGTTCCGGAAATCGGGGATCGCGCCGCGGATCAGCAGCGGACGGCGCTGCCAGTAATCGCGCAGGAATTCCGTCGGGTCCAGTCCGCCGAGCGGTGGCTGCATCGGTATGAAATTACCGGCGTTCAAGGGGAGTCGGGCCGCCCGCGATCGCCACGTCAGGCCCGGTCGGGGAGTTGGCTCGCGAGTTCGACGGCCAGGCCGACATAGCCCGCCGGAGACAGGTCCCGCAGCCGGTCGCGGGCCTCCTCCGGAATCTCGAGCCCGTCGACGAAGGCCCGCAGCCGCTCGGCGGATACCCGCTGGCCGCGGGTCAGTTCCTTCAGTTTCTCGTAGGGGGCCTCGATCCCGTGGCGGCGCATCACGGTCTGCATCGCCTCTGCGAGCACCTCCCAGTTCGCGTCCAGGTCTGCCTGCATGCGCTCGGGATCGGCATCCAGCTTGCCGAGGCCCCGGATGAAGGAGCGGTAGGCGATCAGGGACCAGGCAAAGCCGACACCGATGTTCCGCAGTACGGTCGAATCCGTCAGGTCGCGCTGGAAACGCGAGATCGGCAGCTTCCCCGCGAGGTGGTCCAGCACGGCATTCGCGAGACCGAGGTTGCCCTCGGCGTTCTCGAAGTCGATCGGGTTGACCTTGTGCGGCATGGTGGAGGAGCCGACCTCGCCGGCGACCACGCGCTGGCGGAAGTACCCGGCGGAGATGTAGCCCCAGATGTCGCGGCTGATGTCGATCAGCACCGTGTTCGCGCGCATCAGCGCGTGGAAGAGCTCGGCGAGGAAGTCGTGCGGCTCGATCTGGGTCGTGTAGGGATTGGGCTGGAGGCCGAGCCCCTCGATCACGCGCGTGGCCAGCGCCGGCCAGTCGACCTCGGGATAGGTGACCACGTGGGCGTTGTAGTTGCCGACCGCGCCGTTGATCTTGCCGAGGATCGGCGAACGTTCCAGCTGCGCGACCTGTCGCTCGAGGCGTGCGACCACGTTCGCCAGTTCCTTGCCGAGGGTGGTCGGCGAGGCCGGCTGCCCGTGGGTCCGTGACAGCATCGGGTGGCCGGCGAGGGCGCGTGCGAGGGTCGCAAGGTTCAGCGAGAGCGCGCGCAGGGCAGGGAGCATCACCGCGTCACGGGCCTCGCGCACCATCAGCGCATAGGCCAGGTTGTTGATGTCCTCCGAGGTGCAGGCAAAGTGCACGAACTCGATCTGCGCGGACAGCGCGGGGTGTTCGGCCATGCACTCCTTGATGTAGTACTCGATCGCCTTCACGTCGTGGTTGGTGGTGGCCTCGATGGCCTTCACGCGTTCCGCGTCCTCCGTGCCGAAGTCGCTCGCGATACGGTCCAGGAAGGCCGCGGCATCGGGGTTCAGCGCGGGCACCTCGGTGATGCCCGGTTCCTCGGCCAGCGCCTTCAGCCAGGCGACCTCGACCCGCACCCGCGCCTGCATCAGCGCCTGTTCGCTGAAGTGCGCGCGCAGCGCCTCGGTGTGGCGGGCATAGCGGCCGTCGACCGGGCTGACGGCGGTGAGCGGGGACAGGGTCATCAACGGCTCCGGGGGATCCCATTCGGCCGGCGATTATAACCCGGATCCCGCACGGTTCAGCCCACGGCGCCGCAGGAGCGGCTGCCAGCCGCGATCAGCATGGGGCTGTCTTCCAGGGCCGCATCGCGACCGGAGGTCGCTCCCGCGGTACAGCGGGATAGAATGGGGCCTCATTCGCTATTTGCTTCGGAGCGCAATGATGGCCACCAACGACTCCCGCACCGAACACGACAGCATGGGGCCGGTCCGCATTCCGGCCGACGCGCCCTGGGGTGCCCAGACCCAGCGTGCCGTCGACAACTTCCAGATCGCCCACCGGCCACTCCCGGAGGCCTTCATCCGCGCACTGGCGCAGATCAAGGCAGCCTGCGCCGAGGTGAACCGCGAGCTCGGCGGGCTCACGGCCGAACAGGCGGCGGCGATCGTCGCGGCGGCGGACGCGATCGCGCTTGGGCAACACCGCGAGGCCTTCCCGGTCGACGTCTACCAGACCGGGTCCGGGACCAGCACCAACATGAACATGAACGAGGTGATCGCGCACCTCGCGGCCTCGGGCGACACCCCCGTTCACCCGAACGATCACGTCAACCGCGGCCAGAGCTCGAACGACGTGATCCCGACCGCGATCCACGTGGCTGCGACGACGGAGCTGGAACAGCAGCTGCGACCGGCGCTGCGCCACCTGATCGCGGTGATCGCACGCCGGGAACGCGAGCTGGGAGACGTGGTGAAGACGGGGCGCACGCACCTGATGGACGCGATGCCGATCCGCCTCGACCAGGAGCTCTCCGGCTGGCGCACGCAGCTGGAACTCGGCGAGGCCAGGCTTGACGAGTTGCGACGCCGCCTGGGGAAGCTCGCGATCGGCGGGACCGCGGTCGGCACCGGCGTCAACGCACCCGAGGGCTTCGGCGAGCGTGTGGCCCGGCGCCTCTCGGAACGGCTGGAGCTGCCCTTCGTGCGCCAGACGAACGGCTTTGCCGCGCTGGCGAGTCAGGACACGGCGGCCGAGCTCTCCGGTCAGCTGCGAACCCTTGCGACCACGCTGCTGAAGATCGCGAACGACCTGCGCTGGATGAACTCGGGCCCGCTGACGGGCCTGGCGGAGATCGGGCTTCCGGCCCTGCAGCCCGGCAGCTCGATCATGCCCGGCAAGGTGAACCCGGTGATCCCGGAGGCCGTGGCGATGGCCTGCGTGCAGGTGACGGGGCTGGATGCCGCGATCAATGGCGCGGCGCAGTCCGGTAATTTTCAGCTGAACGTGATGCTGCCGCTGATCGCCGACAACCTGCTGACCCAGATCGGCCTGCTGGCCGGATCGATGAACCACCTCGCGGACCGCGCGATCACGGATTTCACCGTGAACCGGGCGCGCCTGGAGGAGGCGCTCGCACGCAATCCGATCCTGGTCACCTCCCTGAATGCGGAGATCGGCTACGAGGCCGGGGCCCGGATCGCCAAGCTGGCCTACGAGACGGGGCGCCCGATCCTCGACGTCGCCGCGCAGGAGACCGGGATCGAACGCGAACGGCTGGCGGCGCTGCTGGACCCCATGGGGCTCACCGGGCCGCGTTGATGCTGATGCCCGGGCGCTCTGCGGTGGCCCGTGCCTGCCATGGAGAGGGTGCCGGCGGTGCGCGTCCCCGGCGTCAGGAAGTGCCCGCGGGATCGGCCTCTGCAGTTCGGGCCGCCCCGTGGACGCGCTCGCGCAGGCGCTGGAAGATCACGTAGAGCATGGGGATCAGGAACACTCCGACCAGGGCGGCCGCGAGCATGCCGCCGAAGACGGCCGTCCCCACACCCCGCTGGCTCGCCTCGCCCGCGCCGGTGGCGGTGATCAGCGGCACCAGGCCCATGATGAAGGCGAAGCTGGTCATCAGCACCGCGCGGATGCGCAGCCGGGCCCCGTTGGTGGCCGCGTCGAGGATGGGCACGCCCTGTCGCCGCTCCTCCATCGAAAACTCCACGATCAGGATTGCGTTCTTCGCCGCGAGCCCGATCAGCACCACGATCCCGATCTGGGCATAGAGGTCGTTGGAGAGACCGGTGACCCACAATGCCACCATCGCACCGAGGACCGCGACCACCACGGAGAGCAGCACCGCGGCGGGCATGGACCAGCTCTCGTAGAGTGCGACGAGGAACAGGTAGGCAAACAGCACCGCCAGGGCCAGCACGATCACCGTCTGGCCGCCGGCCTGTTTCTCCTGCAGCGCGGTACCCGTCCATTCGAAGCCGAAGCCAGCGGGCAGGGTCTCCTCGGACACCGCTTCCATCGCCGCCAGCGCGTCTCCCGAACTGCGTCCCGGCGCGGGTCCGCCACTGACGGTCACGCTGCGGTAGTTGTTGTAGCGCTGCAGCGACTGCGGCCCGAGGATCAGCTCCGGCTCGACCAGTGCGCGCAGCGAGACCATCTCGCCGTCGCGGTTGCGCACGTTTATGCGGAAGATGTCGTCGACGCGAGCGCGGTCCTCCGCTTCACCCTGAACATTCACCTGCCACACGCGGCCGAAGCGGTTGATGTCGTTCACGTAGGCGCCGCCGAGCGTGGCCTGCAGCGCGGAGAAGACATCGCCGATCTGCACCCCGAGGGCCTGTGCCCTGTCGCGGTCGATGTGCAGGTAGATCTGCGGGTTGTCTGTCGCCCACGTGGAATAGACGGCGCCGAGATCGGGGTGCTGATTCGCGGCGAAGACCAGCGCGCGCATCGCGGCGGCGAGCTCTTCCGGCGACCGCCCCTGCAGATCCTGCAGCTGGAGCTCGAATCCGCCGCCGGTGCCAAGGCCGACCACGGGGGGGAGGTTGAACGGCATCACCCGTGCGCCGGGCAGCGCATTTCCCTGTACCGCGAGCCGGCGGATCACGGCGTCCACCTTCAGGTCCTCGGTCGTGCGCTCGGAGTAGGGCTTCAGGCGGCCGATCAGGAAGGCGCTGTTCGGCTGTACCGCACCGTCGAGGATGCTGAAGCCGACGACCGACAGGACATCCTCCACCGCTGGGTCCTCCGCGGCGATGGCCTCCACCTGCTTGACCACCTCGAGGGTGCGGCTCACCGAGGCACCCTGCGGAAGCTGGATCTCGGCCATGTAGGCCCCCTGATCCTCCTGTGGCAGGAAGCCGGTCGGGGTGGCCTTGAACAGGCCGAAGCTGCCGAACCCGAGCACCAGCACGATCACGCCGGCAATGGCGGAGACACGCACGATGCGTCCCACCGCCCACGCATAGCCGTCGCGCACGCGGTCGATCCCGCCGAGCACGTAGCGCATCGGGCCACGCCGGTGTTCCACTCTCTTCAGCAGCAGCGCGCTCAGGGCGGGGGAAAGGGTCAGTGCGTTCACCGCCGAGATCACCATCGCAAACGCGATCACCGCGGCAAACTGCTGGAACATCTGGCCGGTGATCCCGGGAATGAAGGCCACCGGCACGAACACGGACAGCAGCACCAGCGTGATCGCCAGAATCGGGCCGGTGATCTGGGTCATCGCCTTCTTCGCGGCCTCCCGCGCCTCGAGGCCTTCCTCCTCCATGATCCGCTCGATGTTCTCCACCACCACGATCGCATCGTCGACCACGATGCCGATCGCGAGCACCACCGCGAGCAGCGAGATCGTGTTGATCGAGAATCCCAGCATCAGCAGGAAGGCGAAGCTGCCGACCAGGGCCACCGGCACCGCGATCATCGGAATCAGGGTCGCCCGCAGGCTCCCGAGGAACAGGAAGACCACCAGCACTACGAGTACGAAGGCCTCCAAGAGGGTGTGCACGACCTTCTCCAGGCTCGCGCTGACGAACTCCGAGGTGTCGTACACCACACGGTAGTCGAGGTCCTCGGGGAAACGCTCGGCGAGATCCTCCATCGCGTCGCGCACGCCGTCGGCGACCGCCAGGGCGTTGGCCCCGGGCGCCTGGTAGATGCCGATCCCGGCCGTGTCGCTGCCGTTCAGCCGTGCCAGCGCGTCGGAGCTCTTCGCCCCGAGCTCCACCCGGCCGAGGTCCCGCACGCGCACCGTGGAGCCGTCGGGGTTCGCGCGCACCACGATCGCTTCGAACTCCTCCACCTCGGACAGGCGTCCGCGGGTCTGCAGGGTGATCTGGAACTGGGCGTCCTCGGTCATCGGCTGCGCGCCGATGCGGCCGACCGCCGCCTGCACGTTCTGGGCACGAATCGCCTGCACCACGTCCGTCGGCGTCAGGCCGAGCGCGGTCAGACGCTCGGTGCTGAGCCAGATGCGCATGCTGTAGTCCTGCACACCGAACAGCGAGACCTCCCCAACGCCGGGCACGCGGGCGAGCGTGTCGAGCAGGTTGATGGTCGCATAGTTGCTCAGGAACAGGCCATCGTAGGTTTGCTCCGGCGAGTGCAGGGCCACCACCTGCAGCAGCGCCGAGGACTTCTTGCGCACCGTCAGGCCCTGGCGCTTCACCTCCTCGGGCAGTTGCGCCTCGGCCAGCGCCACACGGTTCTGCACGTTTACGGTGTTGATGTCCGGATCGGTGCCGAGTTCGAAGGTGACGGTCAGTGAATAGAAGCCGGCGTTGGTCGCCGTGGACTTCATGTACAGCATGTTGTCCACGCCGTTCACCTTGCCCTCGACGGGCTGGGCGATGGTGGACTCCACGACCTCGGCGCTGGCGCCCGGGTAGAAGCCGGAGACCTGCACCTGCGGCGGCACGATATCGGGGAACTGCGCGACCGGAAGGCGGGTGAGGGCGATCACGCCCGCGAGCGTGATCACTACCGAGATCACGATCGCCAGCCGCGGGCGGTCAATGAACAGGTGCGAGAACATGGCGCGTCAGTCCGTTGCCGGCGGCTGCCAGGGCGTCGCGGTGACCGCCTGACCCGGCCGCACCTTCTGCACGCCCTCCACGACGACCCGGTCCCCTTCCGAGAGACCCGAACGCACAACCACGCGACCGCCGACCTGCCGACCGGTGGTGATGCGCCGCACCTCAACCTGCTGCCGATCGTCCAGTGCCAGCACGAAGGGGCCGATCTGGTCGACCTGCAGCGAGGACTGGGGCACCAGAATCGCGGTCTGCGGTTCGCCGATCTCGAGGATCACGGTGACGAACTGGCCCGGCACCAGGAGGCCGTCCGGGTTCGGGAGCCGGGATCGGACCAGCACGGAGTCGGTCCCGGGATCCACGGCCACGTCGACGAAATCCAGGAATCCGGCGTGATCGTAGCGGCTGCGGTCGGCCAGCCGCAGGGAGACCCGCACTGCCGCCGGATCCCCGCCCTGATCGAGCACCGCCCTGCGGTACTCGAGCAGTTCCCGCTGGGGCAGGGGAAGCTGCACGTCGATCGGGTCCAGCTGCACCAGGGTCGTGAGCCCACCGGATTCGGGGCCGACGATATTGCCCACCGTATAACGCGAGAGTCCGATACGGCCGTCGATCGGGGCTTGAATCTCGGTGTAGTCGAGATTCAGGCGGGCCGCCTTCAGTCCGGCCTCCGCCTGCGCGATTCCAGCGCGCGCGGTGGCCGCAGCCGCCCTCAGCTCATCCACCCGTGCGCGCGGGATGTCGTTGTTTTGCAGGAGTTCCTCGCCGCGGCGCAGCTGCGCCTGGGCATTCTCGGATTCGGCGCGGGCGCGCTCGATATCTGCCTCGCGCTGTGCGACGGCTGCCTCGTAGGCATCGGGCTCGATCCGGAACAGGGGATCCCCGGCGGCCACGGTCTGTCCCTCGACGAATAGACGCGCCTCGAGGAACCCCTGGACGCGGGCACGTATCTCGACCCGTTCGGCGGCCGATACGCGCCCGACGAATTCACGGGTCTCCGTGACCGGCTCGGTTTCCAGCTGAACGACGGTTACCGCCGGCGGCGGACCCGCCTGTGTGGCCGCCGGATCTTCCGTGCCGCAGCCGGCGAGCAGGATCGCGGCGGCACCCGCCACGATTCCCAGCCATTGCACCCCGGCCCGAGCCGCCTGCAGGCGCTTACCCCTGTTGACCTGCATCGGCCCGAACCCCCCCTTTTTAGGTTATGAATCGCGCCCGGATCGATTCGGACCGTCGGGACTGTAGATCTATGCTGCTAGTTGCCGCAACACGTAGGGCAGGATCCCGCCGTGCCGGAAATAGTCTATCTCCTGCGGCGTATCGAGGCGAACCCGGGCCTGAAACTCGGTCACCGATCCGTCATCGCGTGTCGCGCGGACGGTGACCTGGGAGGCCCGGCCCTCGTCGAGGCCCTCGATGCTGAAGACCTCGCGCCCGGTCAGACCCAGTGAAGCGGCGGTCTCCCCGGGCAGGAAGGTCAGCGGCAGCACGCCCATGCCCACGAGGTTCGAGCGGTGGATGCGCTCGTAGCTCTCGACGATCACCGCCTTCACGCCCAGCAGCAGCGTCCCCTTGGCAGCCCAGTCCCGCGAGGACCCGGTCCCGTACTCCTTGCCGGCGATGACCACCAGCGGGACCCCTTCTTCCTGGTAGCGCATGGCGGCATCGTAGATCGGCATCTCACTGCCATCCGGCAGGTGCAGGGTGACGCCGCCCTCGGTCCCGGGGGCGAGCTGGTTGCGCAGGCGTACGTTGGCGAAGGTGCCGCGCATCATCACCTCGTGGTTGCCGCGGCGGGAGCCATAGGAGTTGAAGTCCGCGTGCTTCACGCCCTTGCTCGACAGGTACTGGCCGGCCGGGCTGTCCGGGTGGATCGAACCGGCCGGCGAGATGTGGTCGGTGGTCACCGAATCGCCGAGCAGCGCCAGTACGCGCGCGCCCTCGATCTTGGTCAGGGGTACGGGCTCCATCGTGATGCCCTCGAAGTACGGCGGATTGCGCACGTAGGTCGATTCCTCCTGCCAGTCGAAGCGGTCGCCCTCGGGCGCGGTCAGGCGCATCCAGCGATCCTCGCCCCGGTAGACGTCCTCGTAGGTGCTCCGGAAGCTCTTCGCGTTCACGCTGCCGGTCACGGCGGCCTGGATCTCGGCGTTGCTCGGCCAGATGTCCCGGAGGTGCACCGGATTGCCGAGCGCGTCTTCGCCGATCGGGTCGTTCTGCAGGTCGATCGCCGTCGTCCCGGCCAGTGCATAGGCGACAACCAGCGGCGGGGAGGCGAGGAAGTTCATGCGCACCTCCGAGTGGATGCGCCCCTCGAAATTGCGGTTCCCGGACAGCACCGCACTGACGATCAGGTCGTCCTTCAGCACGGCCTCGCTGATCGGTTCGGGCAGCGGACCCGAATTGCCGATGCAGGTGGTGCAGCCGTAACCGACCAGGTGGAAGCCCAGCGCCTCGAGATCGGTCATCAGACCGGAGTCCTGCAGGTATTCGGTGACGACCTTGGATCCCGGGGCCAGCGAGGTCTTGACCCAAGGCTTCACGTTCAGGCCCCGCTCGCGCGCCTTGCGCGCAACCAGCCCGGCCCCCAGCATCACTGACGGGTTCGATGTGTTGGTGCAGGAGGTGATGGCCGCGATCACGATGTCCCCGTGATCGAGCGTGAAGTCCTCGCCGCCCAGGGTGACCTTCGTGCGCGGCTTGGCGGCGACCGCCTGCTGCTCCACGCCGACCGCGGTGTGGCCGCCTTCGCCCTCGAAGCGCTCGGCCTCTTCCGGCTCGGCCGCGGCAGAGGCCCGTTCCTTCAGGATGGTGTCGATCATGCTCGACACGCTGGGGCCGACTTCGCCGAGCAGCAGGCGGTCCTGCGGCCGTCGCGGGCCGGCCAGGCTCGGCTCCACGGTGCCCAGGTCCAGCTCGAGCACGTCGGTGTAGCGCGCCTGCGGTGCTCCGTCCTCGCGCCAGAGGCCCTGCGCACGTGCATAGGCCTCGACCAGTTCGATGTGGTCCGGATCGCGCCCGGTGAGCCGCAGGTACACGAGGGTTTCCTCGTCGATCGGGAAGATGCCGCAGGTGGCACCGTATTCGGGAGCCATGTTCGCGATGGTCGCGCGATCCGCCAGCGGCAGATACCCCAGACCGTCCCCGAAGAACTCGACGAATTTGCCCACCACACCGTGCTTGCGGAGCATCTCCACGATCACCAGCACAAGGTCGGTGGCGGTTGCGCCCTCGGACATCCGTCCGGAGAGCCTGAAGCCGACCACCTGCGGAATCAGCATGGAGATCGGCTGACCGAGCATCGCCGCCTCCGCCTCGATGCCGCCGACACCCCAGCCCAGCACGCCGAGGCCGTTGATCATCGTCGTGTGCGAATCCGTCCCGACCAGGGTGTCCGGGTAGGCGACGCAGCGCCCGTCGGGGCCGTCCTCCACGAACACCGTGCGGGCGAGGTACTCGAGGTTCACCTGGTGCACGATGCCGGTGTCGGGCGGCACCACCTTGAAGGTGGAGAAGGCCTGCTGGCCCCACTTCAGGAAGCTGTAGCGTTCGCGGTTGCGCGAGTATTCGAGTTCGGCGTTGAGCTGCAGCGCATTCATGCTGCCGTAGGCGTCCACCTGCACCGAGTGGTCGATCACCAGTTCGGCGGGTTGCATCGGGTTGATCTTCGCCGGGTCGCCGCCGAGGGCGACCATTGCGTCGCGCATCGCGGCGAGATCGACCACCGCGGGCACGCCCGTGAAGTCCTGCAGCAGCACCCGCGCGGGGCGAAAGGCGATCTCCTGCGTGGGTTCGGCGGCAGGGTCCCAGTCCAGCAGGGCCTCGATGTCGCCGGCGCGCACGGTGCGTCCGTCCTCGAAGCGCACCAGGTTCTCCAGCAGGATCTTCAGCGAATAGGGCAGGCTCGCGGCCCGGCTGTCCTCGGTGATCGGGACGATGGCGCACTCGCGGCCGCCGGCCTTCAGGGTTCGGGTGAACTTGTCGGTGGGTGCGGTCATGGGGTCGGCTCCCGGGGTCAGGTGTTGAGACGGTGCAGGAGGTCGCGCGCTTCCTCCATCAGACGGTTGCGCCCGAACAGCAGTTTCCAGCGTGAACCCCCGGCCTGGCGCCAGAGCACGGCGGTCCGGATGCCGGCGAGCAGTGCGGCACGGATGCGCGCCGCAACGTTCGGGTTGGAGAGGTGGGTCTGCTCGCCCTGCACGATGATCCGCGGCCCCAGCGGCGAGATGGTCTCCTGGTACACCTCGGCGAGCCGGGCGACCACGCTGTCGTGGGTGAGGTTGAAGTACTCGACCTGCCGCTCCGCGGCCTTCAGCCCGTCGCCGAGGGCCGACAGCATGTCCGGCCGGGCCTGCAGCTTGCGTTCGAGAAAGATCAGGCCGATCGCGTAGCGCGTGATCTCCATGTCCGGCGGCTTCCCGCCGGATTTGAGCTGCACCTCGATCCGTTCCAGCCCGTTGCGCAGGTTGGCCTCGCCGTGAAAGATCTCCGCGGGCGCATCGACATCAAAGGCGAACAGGCTGCCGATCATGATCTCGAACTCGTGATCGTCGCACTGGCCGCGCCAGGCGAGGTCCTTCACCAGCGATGCGGTCTGGAAGATGGCCGCGAGGGCCAGGGCTCGGTTGTAGTCGCTTCGCTCCAAGAATCGCGCATCCCGCTGGTTGGAGGGTTGAACAAGGCCGCCACTATACCGGAAGTGGGTCCGCCGGCTCGCGTGTCCGCGTGGCGATTACGGCTCCGCCGAGGCACTCCCTGCCGCGGTAGAAGGCGATGGACTGCCCCGGCGCGACCGCGCGCTGGGGTGTCTCGAACGCGACCTCCAGTCCGGATCGGTCCGCGCGGACGATCCGTGCGGCCTGCAGCGGCTGGCGATGCCGGATCCGGGCCATCAGCGGCTCGCCGCACGCCGCCGGCTCGCGGAGCCAGTGGGGCGCCGCGGTCGTCAGCCCGCGGCTCTGCAGCAGCGGGTGGTCGGCTCCCTGTGCAACGATCAGGCGATTGTTCGCCGTATCCTTGTCCACCACGTACCACGGCGACTCCGTGCCGCCGGCGACCCCGCCGATGCCGAGCCCCTGGCGCTGTCCCGGCGTGTAGAACATCAGGCCCCGGTGCGTGCCCAGGAACTGCCCCTCCGGGGTGCGGATTTCCCCTTCCGCCGCGCGCAGGTAGCGGGACAGGAAGTCCCGGAAACGACGTTCGCCGATGAAGCAGATCCCTGTGCTGTCCCGGCGCGCGTGATTGGGCAGACCCAGCACCCGGGCCTGCTGGCGGACCGCGTTCTTCAGCAGCGGCCCGAGCGGAAACAGCGCCGGACGCAGCTGCTCCTGAGTCAGGCGGCAGAGAAAATAGGTCTGGTCCTTGCCGGCATCGGCGGCGCGGAGCAGGCTGGAGGCATCGGGGTCGTGGCGGACTTCCGCATAGTGCCCGGTGGCCACGTGGTCGGCGCCCAGTCTGTGTGCGTGCTCCAGCAGTGCCGGGAACTTGATCTCCGGATTGCAAAGGATGTCCGGGTTCGGGGTTCGGCCCGCCGCGTACTCGGCGAGGAACAGCGCGAACACCCGTTCCCGGTAGCGCGTGGTGTAGTTGGCCTTGTGCAGGGGAATGCCGAGGGTGTCCGCGACCTCCCGGGCGACCGCCAGGTCCGCCTCGGCGGCGCAATAGCCGGGTTCGTCGTCGTCCTCCCAGTTCTTCATGAACAGGCCCTCGACCCGGTAGCCGGCCTCGAGCAGGCGCGCCCCCGCCAGCGCCGAGTCGACGCCGCCGGACAGGCCCAGGATGACCTTCGGGCTCCGGGTCATTCCGGGGCGGGCACCAGACCGCCGAGGCTGTCCAGCGGCAGCCGGACGCCCGCTTCGTAGCGCTGCAGCGACCGCTGGACCAGCGGGCTGCGCAGGGTGAACCGGGCCGCGGCCTGCGATGGAGTGAGCCAGTGGGTTGCGAGGATCACCGGGTCCCTGTCCACCGGCTGCGGCAGGGGTCGGGTCTCGCCGGTGAAGGCGACGCGGAGGGTCACCACGCCGTCCGGAAGCCGGAGCAGGTCGCAGCCGAGCCAGAAGGCGGGAAGGAAGTCGAGGCTGGTCTCCTCGCGCATCTCGCGGATCACGGCCTGCAGCAGGTCCTCGCCGGCCTCGAGATGCCCGGCCGGCTGATTCAGGACGCGCCGCCCACGGATCATCTCCTCGACGAAGAGGTATCGCCCGGCGTCGGCGACCACCGCGGCGACGGTGACGTGGCAGCGCAGACGGTCGGTCATCGCCCGTCTGCCGAAGCTGGCAGCATGGTTTCGATCATCCGCCCATGATAACGCGACCATCCGGCGCCGGCGGCAGCCCCACGAGTGAACGCGCTAGCGCCGCATGGAGGGGGGTGCGGCAGTGGCGCGAACCACAGGACCTTCATCGTTTGTATAATCCGGCAAACCGTCCACCCTCGACCCCTGGAGCAGCCATGGCCTACGAGCACATCAAGATCCCCGCAGACGCCGAACGGATCGGCGTTGATTCCGATGGCACGCTGCAGGTGCCCGACCGTCCGATCATCCCCTACGTGGAGGGCGACGGCATCGGTGTCGACATCACGCCGGTGATGCGCACGGTGGTCGACGCGGCGGTGAACAAGGCCTACGGTGGCCAGCGCAGCATCGCCTGGATGGAGGTCTACGCAGGCGAAAAGGCGAACGCGGTGTACGGGGCGAACACCTGGCTCCCGGCGGAGACCCTGGACGCGGTCCGCGAGTTCGTGGTCTCGATCAAGGGCCCGCTGACCACGCCGGTCGGCGGCGGCATCCGGTCCCTGAATGTGGCGCTGCGCCAGCAGCTGGACCTCTACGTGTGCCTGCGGCCGGTGCGCTACTACCCCGGGACTCCGAGTCCGCTGCGCGACCCGACGAAGACCGACATGGTGATCTTCCGGGAGAACTCCGAGGACATCTACGCCGGGATCGAATACGAGGCCGGTACGGACGAGGCCCGCAAGGTGATCGACTTCCTGCAGAACGAGATGGGCGTCACCAAGATCCGTTTTCCGGACACGGCAGGGATCGGCGTGAAGCCGGTCTCCAGTGAGGGCACCAAGCGGCTGGTGCGCAAGGCCATCCAGTATGCGATCGACAACGACCGCGCCTCGGTGACGCTGGTGCACAAGGGCAACATCATGAAATTCACCGAGGGGGCCTTCAAGAGCTGGGGCTACGAACTGGCGCAGGAGGAGTTCGGGGCCGAGGAAATCGACGGCGGACCCTGGTGCAGCCTCGAGAATCCGCGCACCGGGCAGGAGATCGTCATCAAGGACGTGATCGCGGACGCCTTCCTGCAGCAGATTCTGCTGCGTCCGGCCGACTACGACGTGATCGCGACCCTGAACCTGAACGGGGACTACATCTCCGATGCCCTCGCGGCCCAGGTCGGCGGCATCGGGATTGCGCCGGGCGCGAACCTATCCGACACCGTCGCGATGTTCGAGGCCACGCACGGGACCGCGCCGCGCTACGCCGGGCAGGACAAGGTGAACCCCGGCTCGCTGATCCTGTCTGCAGAAATGATGTTGCGTCACCTCGGCTGGGTCGAGGCGGCAGACCTGATCGTGAAGGGGATGTCGGGTGCCATCAGCTCGCAGACGGTGACCTATGACTTCGCCCGTCTGCTCGATGGCGTGGAACCCGTGTCCTGCTCCGGCTTCGGGGCGGCCGTGACGGAGCACATGGACGGGTGACGGGCGGAGATGTCGCCAGTGCGATCCCGCCGTGGCTGGGGTATTCGGCGCGGACCGGGGCACGGAGCAGAATGGAGGTCAGCCGTCAAGGGGACGCGCATTACGGTATTTTTGCCCGGCTCGCCGGCGTCGATGAAGATGCGAGGGAACATGTTGCAAGGGCGGAAGGTGAAGCCAGCGAGCCATGAGTGACTCGAAACAGAAGACGTCGCGGGATGAATCGATTGCGGTCGACGAGGCCCGCCCCGAAGTCAAGCCACCGAAGAGGTTCAAGGTGGTGTTGATGAACGACGACTACACGCCGATGGAATTCGTGGTGGAGGTCCTCGAGACCTTCTTCGCCATGGACCGGGAGAAGGCCACGCGGATCATGCTGCACGTGCATACCCGCGGCAAGGGTGTCTGCGGCCTGTTCAGCCGCGACGTGGCCGAGACGAAGGTTGCCCAGGTGAACGAATACGCACGGCATCACCAACACCCGCTGCTTTGCTCGATGGAGGAGGCCTGACCCCATGCTTGACCGCGAACTTGAATTCAGTCTCAACCTGGTGTTCAAGGACGCCCGGGAAAAGCGTCACGAATTCGTGACTGTGGAACACCTCCTGCTGGCACTCATCTCGAACCCCAGCGCGGCGACCGTGCTGCGTGCCTGCGGCGCCGACCTGGACCGCCTGCGCTCGGAGCTGGATACCTGGCTCGATGCCAACACCCCGCGCATCCCGCCCCGGGACGGCCGGGAGACGCAGCCCACGCTGGGGTTCCAGCGCGTGCTGCAGCGCGCCGTCTTCCACGTGCAGTCGAGCGGGCGCAAGGAAGTCAGCGGCGCCAACGTGCTGGTGGCCCTGTTCGGGGAACAGGACAGCCACGCGCTGCACCTGCTTGCACAGCAGGACATCCAGCGGCTGGACGTCGTCAACTACATCTCGCACGGGATTTCCAAGGTGGCCGACGAGGATCCCGCGCAGTCGCAGCCGGGCACCAGCGAGTCCGCGGCCCCGGGCGCGCCGTCCGGCGAGGACGGGGAACCGAAACAGAACGCCCTGACGCTGTACGCCACGAATCTGAACGCACGGGCGGCGAAGGACGAGATCGACCCGCTGATCGGCCGCGAGCATGAGATCGAGCGCACCATCCAGATCCTCTGCCGGCGGCGCAAGAACAATCCGCTGCTCGTCGGCGAGGCGGGCGTGGGCAAGACGGCGATCGCCGAGGGCCTGGCCAAGCGGATCGTGGACCAGGAGGTGCCCGAGGCCATCGAGAACGGTACCGTGTACGCGCTGGATCTGGGTGCACTGGTGGCTGGAACCAAGTACCGCGGCGACTTCGAAAAGCGGCTGAAGGGCGTGCTCGCGCAGCTGAAGCGCCAGCCCGGTGCGGTGCTGTTCATCGACGAGATCCACACCATCATCGGGGCCGGCGCGGCCTCGGGCGGGGTGATGGATGCCTCGAACCTGATCAAGCCGATGCTGGCCAGCGGCGAGCTGAAGTGCATTGGATCCACCACCTACCAGGAGTACCGGGGCATCTTCGAGAAGGATCGGGCGCTTGCGCGCCGCTTCCAGAAGATCGACGTCCCCGAGCCCTCCGTGGAGGAGACCTATCACATCCTGTCCGGCCTGAAGACGCGCTTCGAGGACCACCACAACGTGCGCTTCACCCGGCCCGCGCTGCGGGCGGCCGCAGAACTCTCGGACCGGTACATCACCGACCGCTTCCTGCCGGACAAGGCGATCGACCTGATCGACGAGGCGGGTGCGAACCGGCAGTTGCAACCGTCGAAGAACCGGCGCAAGACGATCGGCGTGCAGGACATCGAGGCGATCGTCGCGAAGATCGCCCGGATTCCGCCCAAGTCGGTATCGAGCAGCGACGTCGAGGTGCTGCGCAACCTCGAGCGCAACCTGAAGATGGTGGTGTTCGGGCAGGACCAGGCGATCGAGACCCTGGGTACCGCGATCAAGATGGCGCGTTCAGGGCTCGGCGAAGAGGAGAAGCCGATCGGCTCCTTCCTGTTCACCGGCCCGACCGGCGTCGGCAAGACCGAGGTCACCCGGCAGGTCGCGCGGATCCTCGGGATCGAACTGGTGCGCTTCGACATGTCGGAGTACATGGAGCGGCACACGGTCTCCCGCCTGATCGGCGCGCCACCCGGATACGTCGGCTACGACGAGGGCGGCCTGCTCACGGACTCGATCCTGAAGCACCCCCACGCCGTCCTGCTGCTGGACGAGATCGAAAAGGCCCACCCGGACGTGTTCAACCTGCTGCTGCAGGTGATGGACCACGGAACGCTGACCGACACCAACGGCCGCAAGGTGGACTTCCGCAATGTGATCGTGGTGATGACCACCAACGTCGGCGCCGAGATCGCGAGCCGGCCGTCAATGGGCTTCACCCAGCAGGACCATACAACCGACGCGATGGAGACACTCAAGCGCACCTTCAGTCCGGAGTTCCGCAACCGCCTCGATGGCGTGATCCAGTTCGGTGCCCTCGACGAGGCGACCATTCTCGGCGTGGTCGACAAGTTCCTGGTGCAGCTGCAGGCACAGCTGGACGAAAAGAAGGTGGTGCTGACGGTGACACCGGAGGCACGTGCCTGGCTGGCGGAGCACGGTTACGACGTGAAGATGGGCGCACGGCCGATGGCACGCACGCTGCAGGAGTACATCAAGAAGCCCCTGGCCGAAGAACTGCTGTTCGGCCGCTTGGTCAAGGGCGGCGGGGACGTGGTCGTCAGCGTCGGCGAGGGCGGGCTGGAACTCGAGATACGCGAGCCTGCCGTCTCCTGAGGCTGACCCGGGCCCGGCTCAGCCGGGCCCGCTCACTTGTTGCGGTAGACGATTCGACCCTTCGTGAGATCGTAGGGCGTCATCTGCACGATCACCTTGTCGCCCCGGAGGATGCGGATGTAGTGCTTGCGCATCTTTCCGGAGATGTGTGCAGTGATCACGTGACCATTCTCCAGTTCGACGCGAAACATCGTGTTCGGCAGCGTCTCCAGGATGGTCCCCTCGAGCTCGATCTCGTCTTCTTTCGCCATGCAGGCCCTCAGCTTTGTGGCACAGGAGGCGACATTATGCGGATGCGCGGCGGGAACTCAAGCCGGCGCAGCCTCGGGACCGGTTATTTGGTCCCCCGCCGGCGGGCTCCGGAGCAGGCGCGCATGGGGGCTCGGCACACCTTTGCGAGGGGCGCCGGTTCGGGCGTTTGCCGCTCGGGAATCGTTACGCATACACTACGCCATCCTTACGCCATCCTTGAACGGATCAGGTTTGCCATGGAATCGCAGTGGGCGGTGGTCTTCCCCGGTCAGGGGTCACAGTCGGTGGGGATGCTGGGCGCATTGGGCGAGGGCCGGCCGATCGTCCGCGAGACCTTTGCGGAGGCCACGGACGTACTGGGCACGGATCTCTGGGAGCTCGCCTGCAACGGGCCGGCGGAAACCCTGAACCGGACCGAATACACCCAGCCCGCCATGCTTGCCGCAGGTGTCGCGGCGTGGCGTGTTCTTGCCGGCGCCACCGATCTGCGCCCCTCACGGATGGCGGGGCACAGCCTCGGCGAATACAGCGCGCTGGTCGCGGCCGGGGCACTGGAGTTCGCCGACGCAGTTGCACTGGTCAGCGCGCGCGCTGCGGCGATGCAGGACGCGGTCCCCGCGGACGCCGGCGCGATGGCCGCGATCCTTGGTCTGGAGGACGCGGCGGTGAGGGCCCTCTGTGCCGAACACGCGGACGATGACGTGCTCGAGGCCGTGAACTTCAATTCTCCCGGACAGGTGGTGATCGCCGGATCGGCGGCGGCGGTCGAGCGCGCGGTGGCCGCAGCGCCCGCGGCTGGCGCCAAGCGGGCGCTGCGCCTGCCGGTGTCGGTGCCTTCCCACTGCGCGCTGATGCGCCCGGCGGCCGAACGCCTCGCGGCCCGGCTGGCCAGCACCGAACTGCGGCTGCCGGAGATCCCGGTGCTGCACAACGTCTCCGCCGCCCCGGTGCAGACCGTAGAGGAACTCCGCGCCATCCTCGCGGAGCAGCTCTACCGCCCGGTTCGCTGGGTGGAGACCGTGCAGGCCATGCGCGCGGCCGGTGTTCAGATCCTGGTGGAAGCCGGGCCCGGGAAGGTCCTGACTGGTCTGGCCAGACGCATCGACCGGGATCTGCAGGCCGTCGAGCTGAGCGACGAGGCGGGCCTGGCGCGAACACTCGAGGCACTTGGAGCCTGACCGGCTCCGTCCAACCCACGAACCCCGATCCAGGAAGTCTGATCCACGAACACGAGGAGGAAGGCTGGATGTCCGACACGAGAGGCGCAGCACTGGTGACCGGTGCCAGCCGCGGGATTGGCGCCGCCATCGCCCGGCGGCTGGCCGCAGATGGCTGGAGGGTGGTCGGCACTGCCACCACGCCCCGCGGAGCCGAGGCCATCTCGTCGGCCCTGTCGGACGTGGGAGGCCGCGGCGTGGTGATGAACATCACCGATCCCGCGTCGGTGGAGGCCGCGCTGAGCGACATCCACGACCGCGAGGGCGCAATCGAGGTGCTGGTGAACAACGCAGGCATCACCCGGGACAACCTGCTGATGCGCATGAAGAACGACGAATGGGACAGCATCATCGAGACCAACCTCACCGCTGCGGCCCGGCTGACGCAGAAGATGCTCAGGGGCATGATGAAGGCCCGCCGCGGACGCATCGTGCTGATCGGCTCGATCGTCGGGTCCAGCGGCAACCCGGGACAGACGAATTACGCGGCTGCGAAGGCGGGCCTGGCCGGATTCGCCCGGTCGCTCGCCCGCGAAGTCGGCAGCCGGAACATCACGGTGAACACCGTTGCGCCGGGCTTCATCGACACCGACATGACCCGCGAACTCCCGGATGAGACCCGCGAGAAGCTTCTGGAGGGAATCCCGCTGGGACGGCTCGGGCAGCCGGAAGAGATCGCCGCCGCGGTGTCCTTTCTCGCCTCGCCGGACGGTGGCTACATTACCGGGGAGACCCTGCACGTCAACGGCGGGATGTTCATGCATTGATGAACCTTCAGGGGGGGAATACACGAGCCCCCCCGCCGACCCGGAACTTTCCAGTCCGTTTAGTGGATCGAGCCGGGGCTTTTCACTAGAATGGCGCTCGAAAATTGACCGCCACACATCCAGAGGGGATGCCCTACATGAGCAGCATTGAAGAACGCGTCAAGAAGATCGTTGTCGAGCAGCTGGGAGCAAAGGAAGAGGACGTCACCAACACGGCGTCATTCGTCGAGGACCTCGGCGCGGACTCGCTGGATACGGTGGAGCTGGTCATGGCCCTCGAAGAGGAGTTCGAGACGGAGATTCCGGACGAGCAGGCCGAGAAGATCACCACGGTGCAGCAGGCGATCGACTATATTCAGGCGAACCTGAAGGACTAGCAGCCCAAGCTTGACAGGCTGCCAGGCCTTATCGGCCTCGGCCGTTCCAATGCGTTGAAGGCAGGGGCCGCCCGCGCCGTATCGCGTGCGGCCCCGTTGCCCTGTTGTCCCCCCCTTTAGGGAGAGAGAGTCAGTGTCCAAGCGTCGTGTGGTGATTACGGGTCTCGGCATCGTTTCCCCGGTCGGTTCAACGGTGAAGACGGCCTGGGAGAATATCGTCGCGGGCAGAAGCGGCATTACGCCCATCGACGTCTTCGACGCCTCGGCGATGCCGGTGCGCATATCGGGCGCGGTGCGCGACTTCGACGCGAACGCCTACGTCCCGGTGAAGGAACAGAAGAAGATGGACACCTTCGTCGTCTACGGGCTCGCCGCGGGTCTGCAGGCGTTCGAGGACTCCGGCTTCGAGGTGACTGAGGAAAACGCCGACCGGATCGGCGTGGCGATCGGCTCGGGCATTGGCGGTCTGCCGTACATCGAACGTTCCTATGCGGGCTACCTGAAGGGGGGTGCGCGCAAGATTTCGCCCTTCTTCGTGCCCAGTGCGATCATCAACATGGTGGCGGGCAACCTGTCGATCATGAAGGGCCTGAAGGGTCCGAACATCTCCATCGTCTCCGCCTGCGCCACCGGTACCCACAACATTGGCGACGCGGCCAGGATGATCGCCTACGGTGACGTCGATGCGATGCTCGCCGGTGGTGCGGAGATGGCGACCACGCCGCTGGGCATCGGCGGCTTCGCCTCGGCCCGGGCCCTGTCGACCCGCAACGACGATCCCACGCGCGCGTCACGGCCCTGGGACCGCGATCGCGACGGCTTCGTGCTCAGTGACGGCGCGGGCGTTCTGATGCTCGAGGAATACGAGCACGCGAAGAAGCGTGGCGCCCGGATCTATTGCGAGCTCGGGGGCTTCGCCTGGAACTCCGACGCCTTCCACATGACACAGCCCTCGCAGGGCGGGGAGGGTGCCGCGGCCTGCATGCTCCGGGCGATCAAGGATGCCGGGGTCGACGTGAGCGAGGTGGGCTACATCAACGCCCACGGGACCTCCACGCCGGCGGGCGACCTGGCCGAGACGATGGCCCTGAAGCGCGCACTGGGGGACCACGCCTCCACGGTGCTGGTGAATTCGACCAAGTCGATGACCGGTCACCTGCTCGGGGCGGCCGGCGGGATCGAGGGCGTGTTCTCGGTGCTGGCCCTGCACGATCAGGTGTCACCGCCGACCATCAACCTGGACAACCCGGGTGAGGGCTGCGACCTCGACTACGTGGCCAACGAGGCCCGTGACATGAAGACCCGGGTGGCGCTGTCCAATTCCTTCGGTTTCGGTGGCACCAACGGCACGCTGCTGTTCCGCACGCTGTAGCAAGCCCCGTGTCCGTCCGGCCGATCGCGACCGGCGCGGATCTGTTTGCGCTGGCCCGGAGCTATCCGGAACGCTATCCGCATCTGCTCGAGTCGGCCCTGATCGGGCAGGCGCCGGCTCGATTCTCGATCCTGTTCGCCTTTCCCGGACGCACGATCGCGGGCGATGGGGCTGCGGTCATGGCGCAGCTGCACGGCGCCGGTGCCTTCGACGCGCTGCCGGCCCCTGCGGAACACGCGGACCTGCCGTTCCTGGGGGGATGGTTCATCTACCTGGGCTACGAACTCGCGTGGACGCTCGAACCGGCGCTCGGGACCTGCAACCCGGATCCCTGGCTGCCGCCCGCGCTGGCCACGGAATTTCCCGCCGCGCTGGTGCTCGATCATCGGGAGTCACGGACCTGTTTCATCGATGAATCGGACGACCCGGCCCGCTGGGAACAGGTCTGCCGGGATCTCCGGGACACCGGGGCATGGAGCCCCCGGGCCTGGCCTGCACTCACGGTCGAGGAGGAACCGGCGGAGGACTACCTGCAGGCGGTGCGGCGCGCACTGCGCTACATCCGGGATGGCGACTGCTTCCAGGCCAATCTCTCGCGCGAGTGGCGGGTGCGGGCCCCGGAGCCCCTGGATTCCGCAGACCTGTACCGACGGCTGCGGGAGGCCAACCCGGCACCGTTCGCGGCCTGGCTCCGGCTGCCCGGCGCCGATGTCGTCAGCTCATCACCCGAGCGGCTGGTCAGCGTGCGGAACGGCATCGCGGAGACGCGGCCGATCGCGGGGACCCGCCGGCGGGATGCGGACAGCGCGAAGGACCAGGCCCTCTGGAACGAACTGAAGATCAATGCCAAGGAGAAGGCCGAGCACGTGATGCTGGTCGACCTCGAACGGAACGATCTCGGCCGCGTCGCGCGGACTGGCACGGTGCGTGTCGCGGACTTCATGACCATCGAGAGCTACCGCCGCGTGCACCACATCGTGTCCTCGGTACAGGCCCGGCTGCGTCCGGACACGACCCCCGCAGACCTGATCCGCGCCACCTTCCCCGGCGGGACGATTACCGGCTGCCCCAAGATCCGCAGCATGCAGATCATCCAGGAGCTGGAGCAGGGCGCGCCGCGCGGTGCCTACACCGGTTCCTGCGGCTATGTCAGCCGGCACGGGGTGATGGACACGAACATCCTGATCCGTACGCTGGTCACCCGCGGAACGGAGATCCGGTTCCGTACCGGCGCGGGTATCGTCGCGGATTCGGAACCTGCGGCCGAGCTGCACGAGACACGTCACAAGGCCCACGGGCTGCTGGACGCGCTGCGGCCATGACGATCCTGGTCAACGGCGAGCCGGGCGCGGCGGTCGAGGCGGGCGACCGTGGCCTGCAGTTCGGGGACGGCGTCTTCGAGACCGTACGGATGCGGGCGGGTCGGCCGGTACTGTGGAAGCGTCACTGGTCCCGGTTGTGCCGCGGTCTGGAACTGCTTGGCATTCCGACGCCGTCCGAACGCGCCTGCCTGGAGGAGTTGTCCCGGGTCTCCACCGACGTGCCGTCGATGGCGAAGCTGATCGTCACCCGCGGGCCGGGTCCGCGCGGTTACGCGGTCCCGGCGCACCCGCTTCCCACGCGCATTGTGATGGGCGGCGCGCCACTGGACATTCCGGACGCCCCGGCGATACTGCGGGTGGGCGTGTGCAGCACCCGCGCCGCGCGCAGTCCGGTCCCGGGCTGCAAGCACCTGAACCGGCTCGAGAACGTGCTGGCACGCCGCGAGTGGTCCGGAGACTGGGATGAGGGGCTGATGCTGGACGCCGCAGGCAGGGTACGCTGTGCGACGCAGAGCAACGTCTTCGTCCTCGAGCAGGGGATGCTGCTGACCCCGGCACTGAATGCCCACGGTGTGCCCGGCACGCGGCGTGGCTGGCTGCTCGATCACGCCGCGGCCTTCGGCCTGACCGTGCGCGAGGCCAGCCTCACGCTGCCGCGGGTGCGCCGTGCCGACGCCGTCTTCCTCACCAGTGCGCGGCTGGGGCTGCGCCGCGCCGCGCTGCCGGGTCAGGATCCGGCGAGCGGCTGCAGTGCGCCGGGCTCGGAACCGCTCGATTGCATCCGCGAGATCGGAGAACACATGAATGCGCTGGATTAGTCTTTCCCTCCTGCTCCTGGTGATCGCGGCGGCCCTGGCCGGGACGCATCTGGCCAGCCTCTACCAGAAGGAGCTGCTGCAGCCGCTGGCACTGGAAGAAGACCAGGTCTTCCTGGTGCGGCCCGGGCAGGGCTTTCGCCAGATCATCGGCGAGATGCAGGACCGGGGCTGGATCGACCACCCCTGGCTGGTGGAGGCGCATGCCCGGTATCACGACATCTCCGGTCGGCTGCAGGCCGGCGAATACCGGGTACCCACGGACATCACGCCGGCCGAGCTGCTGGACAGGATGGCCCGGGGTGCGGTGGTCCGGCACCAGCTGACCATTCCGGAGGGCTGGACCGCGCAACAGTTTCTCGACGCGGTGCAGGCGCACGAGGCCCTGCGGGGGATGGCGGAGCCGGTCGATCCCGAGCAGGTGATGGCGATGCTGGGACGACCGGACATGCACCCGGAGGGCTGGTTCCTGCCGGACACCTATGTATTCGGGCGCAACACATCGGCCGATCGGATCGTCAGGATGGCGCATGATGCGATGGAGCGCGCACTTGCACGCGCCTGGGAGGGCAGGGCAGAGGACCATCCGCTGGAGTCCCCCTACGAACTCCTGATCCTGGCCTCGATCGTGGAGAAGGAGACCGGGCAGGCCGCGGAACGCGATCTGGTGGCCGGGGTCTTCGTGAATCGCCTGCGACGCGGGATGCGGTTGCAGACCGACCCGACCCTGCTGTACCCGCTGGGGCCGGAGGTCACGCGGCTGACGCGCGCGGAACTGCAGCGTGATCACCCCTACAACACGTACACGCGGGACGGTCTGCCGCCTACGCCGATCGCACTGCCGGGGCAGGCCTCGATCATCGCGGCTGCCCGGCCGGCCGAGACGGATGCGCTGTTCTTCGTGTCGCGCAAGGACGGAACCCACCAGTTCTCCCGCACCTACGCCGAGCACCGGGCGGCGGTGATCAAGTATCAGCTGGGTGGCGACGCCAGCCGGTACGGGAGGCGCTGATGGCGGCCGGGGCTCGCGGGCGGTTCGTCACCTTCGAGGGCATCGAGGGCGCCGGCAAGTCGACCCAGCTCGAGCGCCTGCTGCGCCGTTTCGAAGGGCGCGGCCCGGAGGTGGTGGTCACGCGGGAGCCGGGGGGCACACCGCTGGGCGAGAGGCTGCGCGAATTGCTGCTCGACCCCTCGATCGGAACCATGGCCGCGGAGACCGAGCTGCTGCTGATCTTCGCGGCGCGTGCGGAACACCTGCGCCGTTGCATCGAACCCGCGCTGGCACGCGGCGCGTGGGTCTTCTGCGACCGCTTCACCGACGCCAGCTTTGCCTATCAGGGTGCCGGGCGCGGCCTGGGCCCGGACAGGGTCGCGGCACTGGAGGACTGGCTTCAGGGCGACCTGCGGCCGGACCTCGTGCTCCTGTTCGATGTGCCGGCCCGGCTGGGACTCGAGCGGGCCCTCACCCGGGGCAAGCGCGACCGGATGGAGAGCGAGGACCTCGCGTTCTTCGAGCGGGCGCGCGCGGCCTACCTCGAGCGGGCGCGCAGCCAGCCGCACCGCTACCGCGTGCTGGACGGATCGCTCGATGTGGACAGCGTCGCGGCGGCCGTCGATGCCGCGTGGTCCGGCTGGCTTGCCGCGACCGATCACGGCGCGGCCCCGGGGGGTGACGGGTGAACGGGGGCCGTCAGGCGGCGTTTCCGCCCTGGCTCGAGGGTCATCTCGGCCCGCTGATCCGGCTGATCAGTTCGGGCCACACACCGCCCGGCCTGCTGGTGACGGGCCCGAAGGGCGTGGGCAAGGGGGTGCTCGTCCGGGCCTTCCTGCAGCGCATGGCCTGTACCGAGGCAGCAGAGGGCCTGTTCGGCTGCGGCCGGTGCAATGGCTGTCGCAGCTTCCGGGGCGGCACGCACCCCGAGATACTCCAGGTCACGCCGGAGGCACCGGGGAAGGAGATCGTGGTGGACAGCATCCGATCCGTGATCGAATTCCTGTCGCTCAGCCACGGCGGTCCCGCGCGCATGGTCTTCATCGAACCGGCAGAGGCGATGAACGTGAACGCTGCCAACGCCCTGCTCAAGACACTGGAGGAACCACCCGGAGGCGCGATGCTCCTGCTTGCTGCCGCGCAGCCGGCCCGGCTTCCCGCCACGGTCCGCAGCCGCTGCCGGCTCTTGCGCGTCCCCGTACCGGAGCGCGCGGCGTTGCGGAACTGGCTCATTCCCTTCGAGCAGGACGAACTGAGCGCGGACGAGGCCCTGGCCGCATGCCTGGACCGGCCGCTGGAGGCGAGGGCGCTGCTCGACGACGAGGCCGCGCAGGCGGCGTGGCGTTCGGACCGGACCGCGCTCGAGACGCTGCTGCGCAGCGAATCGCCGTTCCCGGTGATCCAGCGGTTCCTCGAGTGTGACCTCGCTTCGCTGCTCCCGCGCCTGCAGCGGCTGCTCGTATCCGCCCAGCACTACCTCGTTCAGGGTGAGACGGATGCCTTTGCACGGCTGTTCGGAACCGATCTGCTGGGCCCCTTCGCGGCCGGACTGGGCATGCGCGAGACGGCGCTGCTGTATCAGGACTCGTTGCAGTGGCAGCGTGAACTGCAGGCCCCGCTGAACCCGAATCTGCGTTGCGAGGACATCGTCCTGCGATTCTGGCGCCGTGTCGGGCCATCCTGATCCGGCGAATGCGCCGCGGTACTGGCATTGCCGCGAAGAAACCGGCGATAATCGGCAGCCAGGGTGGAGGCCGGGACGGCTGCGTCTTCGCCACAGGCAACGCATCATGCATTTTCGAACGGTCCCGCACGGCGAGGTTGTGATGAGACGATGACGGCACCTGCGAGGGGGCGCATTCTGACGCTGGCGATCCGGGAGAAGTCCGCCCTGTTCGCGGCCTACATGCCCTTCCTGACCAACGGTGGATTGTTCATTCCCACCGACAAGCCGTTCCGCCTCGGCGACGAGGTCTTCGTGCTGCTGTCGCTGCTCGACGAGGCCGAGCGCATCCCCGTTCCCTGTCAGGTGGTCTGGGTCACCCCGGCTCGGGCCCAGGGCAACCGGACCCGCGGCATCGGCGTCCAGTTCAGCCCCAATGACAAGGGTGCAACCCGGCGGCTGATCGAGAACCACCTTGGGGGCATGCTGCAGTCCCCGGGGCGCACGCACACGCTCTGACGTATTCAGTCGGGGGCTGCCAGCCACCGGCACCCGCTCGAGCCATCATTCCCGCAGACCCTCCGCGACTGCCGCCAGTGCCCGGTCCAGGGCCTCCGTTGTCAGGTAGAAGTGAGGCGAAAAGCGGATGCCACCGCCGCGTTTGGCGCACAGGACGCCGTGTTCCTGCAGCGTCCGGTAGAGCCCTTCGATGTCGCCCCGCGCCGGCACGAAGGTCAGGATGCCCGCGTGCCGTCTCCGGTCTTCCGGCGTGATGGTCCTGCAACCCAGGCCTCGCAGGCCCTCGTGCAGATACGTCCACCGCGCCTCGATCTCCGCGGCGACCACATCCATCCCGGTCTCCAGCAGCAGGGACAGGCTCGCGTGCAGCGCGTGAATACCGAGCATGTTGGGGCTGCCGGGTTCGAAACGCCGCGCATCCGGGGCATCGGCGAGCTCGTAGCTGCTGTAGTCGCCCGCATCCGCGAGCATGCGCCAGCCGTATTCCTGCAGCACGAGCCGCTCGCGCAGCTCCGGACGCACGTGGAAGAGCGCAACCCCCTCGGGCGCGAGCAGCCACTTGTGCGCGTCCGCCATCACGAAGTCCGCCTGTACGGCCTCCACGTCGAAGGGCAGGGCGCCGAGATGCTGGATGGCATCGACACAGAACAGCACGCCTCGCGTCCGCAGTGCGCCGCCCAGCCGCTCGAGGTCCAGGCGCAGGCCGGTCGCAAACTGCACCGCGCTGGTGGAGACCAGCGCGGTATCGCGATCGCAGGCCGCCAGCAGGGCCGTCTCCGGGTCGTCGAAGGGCAATTCGACCTCGCGGACCTCGAGACCGAAGCGCTCCGCCGCCTTGATCCACACCACCCGGTTCGACGGAAATTCACCGCGCGGGATGACGATGTTCTGTCCGGGCGACCACTGCATTCCGAAGGCCACGATCGACAGCGCCTCGGAGGTGTTCTTCACGAACGCGATGTCACTGGCGGCCGCGGCGCCGAGTAGCTGGCGGGCGAGCTCGCGGGTTGCCGCCTCGACCTTCAGCCACGCGCCGTAGTGGAGGGAGCCGGTGGCGGCGTTCTCGCGGGCAAAGGCGGTTACCGCCTTCGCGGTCCGCAGGGGCCAGGGTCCGACCGCGGCATGGTTCAGGTGAATGATCTCGGGTTGCGGGAATTCGGGGTGCATGGTCGACTCCGTGCGGGATCCGCCAAGCCTGTCAGATCCGGGCCGCAGGTCAAGCGCCGGGCACGGCAGGCAACCGGGTGCCACCTTTACCATTCCGGCCGCGGCTTGCCAGGCCATTTCCGCGATTGGTACGCTACGGGGTGTTTTCGCGCAAAACCATTTTGCGACCACAGGATGACCGGAGCCTCAGGCGCCGGTAACGCGTATAGGGCTCAACGCCCCGCTACCCTCGCGCCCACTCCCTTTCTTGATTGTTCCAGGAGGAACTGGATGAATTCAGTTCTCAAGTTCTTTCGCGACCCGAATCTGGGGAGCATCGAGCCACGCAGCTTCAAGGTCTTCAACGAGCGCAGCCTCGATCGCATCGACGCGCTGTCGAAACTCCCCGGGGAGATGCGTGAGGAGATGCGCGTGGTCGCGAGCGTGCTGCCGTTCCGCGTGAACCAGTACGTGATCGACGAGCTGATCGACTGGTCCCGCGTCCCGGAGGACCCGATCTTCCAGCTGACCTTCCCGCAGCGGGGCATGCTGGACCCGGAGGCCTTCGAGCGGATGGCGGAGCTGCACCGCTCCGGTGCGGGGCGCGAACAAATCGCGATCCTGGCGGGCGAGCTTCGCGAATCCCTGAACCCGCACCCGGCCGGACAACTGGAACTGAACCGCCCGCGTGACCCTGAAGGTCGGGTCATCGAGGGGCTGCAGCACAAGTATCGCGAGACGGTGCTCTTCTTCCCGAGCCAGGGGCAGACCTGTCACAGCTACTGCACCTTCTGCTTCCGCTGGGCGCAGTTCGTCGGCGACAAGTCCCTGCGCATGGCCTCGAGCGAGGCCGGGCAGATGCTCGGGTATCTCCGCACGCACCCGGGTGTCTCCGACCTGCTGGTGACCGGCGGCGACCCGATGGTGATGAAGACCCGCAGCCTGGCCGAGTACCTCGAGCCGCTGCTGGGCTCCGCCTACGATCACGTGCAGAACCTGCGCATCGGGACCAAGGCCCTGAGCTTCTGGCCCTACCGCTTCGTCACCGACCCGGATGCCGACGACCTGCTGCGCCTCCTCGAACGCCTGGTGGACGCAGGCAAGAACGTCGCGCTCATGGCCCACTACAACCACTGGCGGGAGCTCGACACCCCGATTGCCCGGGCCGCCATCCGCCGCCTGCGCGAAACCGGCGTGACGATCCGTTCCCAGGGACCACTGCTGGCCCACATCAACGACCGGCCCGAGGACTGGGCACGCCTGTGGCGCGACCAGGTCGGGGTGGGCATTCACCCGTACTACATGTTCGTCGAGCGGGATACCGGCGCGCGCCGCTACTTCGAGGTCCCGCTGGCACGCGCCTGGGAGGTCTACCGGGAGGCGATGCAGTCGGTGTCGGGACTCGCCCGTACCGCACGGGGCCCATCGATGAGCACAGGACCGGGGAAGGTGGAGGTCCAGGGCGTGGCGGAGATCCACGGCGAGAAGGTCTTCGTGCTGCGCTTCGTGCAGGGCCGGAACCCGGACTGGGTACAGCGGCCGTTCTTCGCGCGCTTCGACCCGGAGGCCACCTGGCTCGACCAGTTGCGTCCGGCCTTCGGAGAGGAGCGCTTCTTCTTCGAGGACGCGTACGCGGGAATGCTGCCGGCCTCCTGACCATCGCCCAACCAGGTTGGGGTTGTGGAGTGCGGGAGCTTGCTCCCGCTTTCACCCGCGGAAGCTTGCTTCCGCTGGCACGCCGTGGCCCGCTTCCGCTGGCAGCCGGAGGCCCGCTTCCGCTGGCACGCCGTGGCCCGCTTCCGCTGGCACGCCGTGGCCCGCTTCCGCGGCAGGAGGCAAGCCTCCTGCAGGGCAAAGCGGCGGCAAGCCGCCGCACTCCATACGATTTCGCGATCGCGGCGGTACAATGCCGGGATGGACTCGAATACTCTGAAGCGGCGCGACCTTGCGGCCCTGTGGCACCCCTGCACCCAGATGAAAGACTACGGGGAGGAGGGCACCCTCCCGATGCTGGCCATCCGGCGGGGGGAGGGGGTCTGGCTGGAGGATTTCGAGGGGAAGCGATACCTGGACGCGGTCAGTTCCTGGTGGGTCAACCTGTTCGGCCACGCGAACCCCATTATCAACGCGGCGATCCGGGACCAGCTGGAGCAGCTGGAGCACGTGATCCTGGCCGGATGCACTCATGAGCCCGTGGTCCAGCTCTCGGAGCGCCTGATCGGGCTGACGCCGGAACCCCTGAAGCGGTGCTTCTTCGCCGACAACGGCAGCGCGGCGGTCGAGGTCGCGCTGAAGATGAGCTTCCACTACTGGAAGAACCGCGGGCATCCGGAGAAGCAACGCTTCATCTGTCTGACCAACAGCTACCACGGCGAGACCCTCGGCGCCCTGTCGGTGGGCGCGGTCGAGCTCTACCGGGCCACCTACGCACCGCTGATGCTCCCGGTGATCACCGTGCCCGGGCCGGACTGCTTCGAGCGCGAGGAGGGCGAGAGCTGTGCCGAGGTGGCCCGCCGCCAGTTCGAGCTGATGGAGGCGACCCTGAGCGCCCACGCCCACGAGACCGCCGCGGTGATCATCGAGCCGCTGGTCCAGTGCGCTGGCGGGATGCGCATGCACGATCCCGAGTATCTGCGCCTGCTGCGGGATGCCTGTGACCGCCACGGCGTGCACCTGATCGCGGACGAGATCGCGGTGGGCTTCGGCCGCACCGGCACGATGTTCGCCTGCGAACAGGGCCCGATCTCGCCGGATTTCCTGTGCCTGTCCAAGGGCCTGACCGGGGGCTACCTGCCGCTGGCTGCAGTGCTGACCACGGACGAGCTCTATGCGGCCTTCTACGACGACTACGAGAAACTCAACGCCTTTCTGCACTCGCATTCCTACACCGGCAACCCGCTGGCCTGCCGCGCGGCACTGGCGACGCTGGACATCTTCGAAGACGAGCCGGTGCTCGAGCGCAACCGGGAACTCGCGCGGCACATGGGGCGAGCACTGGCGCCGCTGCAGGAGCACCCGCACGTCGCCGAGGTACGGCAAACCGGGATGATCGCTGCGGTCGAACTGGTGCAGGACAAGGCCACGCGCACACCTTTCCCCTGGCAGGAGCGCCGCGGTCTGGAGATCTACCGCCACGGCCTTGAACGCGGCGCATTGCTGCGGCCACTGGGAAACGTCAGCTACCTGATGCCACCGTATGTGATCACAGAGGACCAGATCGACTTTCTCGTGGAAGTGATGCGCGAGGGGATCGAGCGTGCGGTGTCCCGGTGAGCAGTCCCACGCCAACGAGACCCGGCAGGACAGGTATTCGCCAGACCGGTAAGAATTGAACTGATCTTTGCCGCGCCCGTCGCCCGATCGGGACAAGGGCGCGGTTGCGTCGGTTCGCCGATGGCTGGAAGAGAACGGCGTGAAGGCCGTGATCCGCTTTGATCCGGAGATCGGCCTGTCCCGGGGAGAGTTCGTGGGTCTTGATGGCAGTGCCGACTTCTACGCGGCGGACGTGGAAGGCCTCCGCCGAGAGGGTGCCGAGTCCTCGCGCGTGTTCCTGGAAGCCTGCCGGGAGCCGGAGCATCCGAGAGGACGTTTGATCCGCGATCGCCGTTCGGTGTGGATGCGCTTTGCCCAGGCGATCAGCCGACGCGCGCGCCCGTTGCCGGCGAATCCGGTTTGCGCCTACTGACCCAGAAGGCGAGGATCAGAACCGGGGCCTGGAAAAGCAAAAACAGGGCGCCAAAGGCTGCGAATTCCGGCTGCTGGAAGGTCGTGACCGCCAACAGCGCAGCGATTCCCACATTGCGCACTGCGAACTCGATCGCGAGCACGGCTCCGTCCGTCCGGTTCAACTGGAGGATACTTCCGCTCAGCCAACCTCCGAGGAGAGCCAGCAGCGTGAAGATGACCGTGAGCAGCGCGGCCTCGCCGAACATCTCGACAACCGCATGTCGCTGGTCGAAAAACACCAGCGCGAGGAAAAACACCAGCAGGCCAAGGCCGAACGCCCGGATCGTGCGTCCGGCGCGCTCGATGGCGGCAGGAAAGAGGTGCCTCAGGGCCATTCCGGCCGCCGCTGGCAGCAACAGGAAGAGCAGGAGGCGGGACGTCATTTCAGCGACCGGGACCCCGAAGGCCTCGATGCCCAGCGCCGCCGGTACGATGGCCGCGAACAACAAGGGCATCGCCGCCAGTGCCACGAACCCCGACACCGTCGTCAGCGTGACCGAGAACGCGACGTTCAGGCGGGCGAGGGAACAGTAATAGTTCGACAAGACCCCGCCCGGGCTGACGGCCACCAGAAGCAGTCCGCCCGCCAGAACCGGGGGCGGGTTCAGCAACCAGACCACCAGTACCGCCAGCAGCGGCAGAAACAGAAGCTGACCGAGGGTCCCCCCGACGAGTGCCCGCCGCATGCGCAGAGAGGCCGTCAGCTGGTGCCGCGAGATTTCAGTGCCGACGATGGCCATCATCAGCACCACGATGATCGGGACAAATGCCTCGAGGTTCATGGCCAGGTCCCTTGGATGATCACGGGCTCAAGCGCTGCCGGCTGTCTTGTTGGCAGACCGATCAGGTTCCGGGCCCATCAGTGCTTGCACAAGGGCGGCCCGTTCCGCGGGACTCATGGGGTCCTTCGGCTCGGCGGCCTCGACCCGGTCGATGCAGTCACGCAGGCCCGCGCCGTTCGCCACTTGCACGGCGAGGCCGGGGCGGGCGTTCAGCTCCAGGATCAGCGGTCCCAGGTCGCGATCCAGCACTACGTCGACGCCGAGGTAGCCCAGGCCGGTCAGTTCGTGGCAGCCGGCGGCCAGTGCCAGCAGTCGGTCCCAGTCCGGGATCGCGATACCGCCGATCAGGGCCCCTGTATCGGGATGGCGATCGACGATTTCATTGTGCCAGACACCATGTCCGGTCACTCCGGTCGCGATGTCGATCCCGGCGCCCACCGCGCCCTGGTGGAGATTGGCCTTGCCATCGGATCCGCGGGTGGGCAGGCGCACCATCGCCATCACCGGATAGCCGCGGTACACGACCGTCCGGATGTCGGGGACGCCCTGGAAGCTCACCCCGGCGAACAGCGGGTCGAACCGGACCCGATATTCGATCATGGCCTTGTCCGGCTGTCCGCCCAGGCTGTACATGCCGCTGAGGATGTTCGAGACGTGGTGCTCGAGGTCTTTCACGTCTTCCAGCAGGCCGCTGGCGGTGCGGAAGCGTTCACCCATGCGCCCGGTGATCACCAGGATGCCGTTTCCGCCACTCCCGTGGGCCGGCTTGATCACGAAGTCGTCGCGGCCCGAGATCAGTTCGCGGAGATTCCGGGCGTCGTGGTTGGTCTCGATGACGCCGTAGAGCTCGGGAACCGCGATACCGGCCTCGAGCGCGAGGTTCTTGGTCAGCAGCTTGTCGTCGACCAGCGGGTAGTGCCTGCGCGCGTTGAGGCGCGCGATCATCCCGACGTTGCGCTCGTTCATGCCGACGATGCCGAGGTCGCGGAGCTGGCGGGGCGAGATGAACCAGCTCATCTGCCCGAGCGGCCCGCGAGGGCGCGGAAACGGATCAGCTCGGACAGGCGATAGCCGGTGTAGCGGCCGAGCAGCAGCGTGACCGCCAGGACGATCAGCAGCAGCTCCGGGAAGACGAAGATCAGGTGTTCCGCGTAGGGATTGATCATCAGCAGGTAGCCGACGATCGCGGCGCCCATGCTTCCGACCCCCTGGCGGATCGCGTCGCCGGCTCCGTGTTCCTCCCAGACAATGGACATGCGCTCGATGGTCATCGCCAGGATCACCATCGGGAACAGCGCGACGGCAAGACCGTGCTCGATGCCGAGGTGGTGGCTGACGATGCTGAGCATCAGCATCAGCATCACCACCACGATCACCACCGCGGCCAGCCGCGGCACCAGCAGCAGCTTCAGGTGCTCGAGGTAGAAGCGGATCGCGAGCCCCAGTGACACGATCAGCGTGAACAGGATCACACCGCCCAGGAGTTCGGTCTCGCGGAACGACAGTGCGATCAGCACGGGCATGAAGGTGCCGAAGGTCTGCACGCCCACCACGTTGCGCAGCAGGACGATGATCATCGCGCCAACCGGAACCATCAGCAGGACCCGGTACATGTTCTGGGTCTGGATCGGCAGGCCGAGCAGGGAGAAATCCGCAACGTGCGAATCCAGCAGCTGTGCGCGTTGCTGAGCGGCGTCTACCGCGCTCTGGAAATTGCGGGTGACGGCGTAGCTGACCTGCGCGTTGCCGGCACGCCTCAGATCCAACGGCTCCCTGTCGCCGTACCACCAGACCAGGAAGTTGGGTGGATACCCGACGTCACCGTTGGCCGGGTTGATCGGCACCCATTCCCGTGTGTTGTGTACCTCCAGCCAGGTCCGCACCTGCAGGTCGCGCGCCCGGTCCGTGAGCTGGATCCCGTGCGCCATGCGGGCGGGGATGCGCGCACCGGCAAGCAGCTCGATCGCGGCACGGGCGCGCTCGCGTTCGCCGCTGCCCCGCGGAACGAACAGCGCGATGTTCTCGTCCTGGGCATGGACCATGTCGGTCACCAGCACGGTGGCGAAGGTGGTGATGTCGGCAGAGCGCTCACGCACCCGTTCGACGATCGAGGCGGCCGCAGACGCGTAGGGTTCCTCGAACTCGGGAACGCTGGCCGGACCGGGGTATTCGGCCTGGGTGCGAAGGTGGCGGTCCAATTCGTAGAATGTGGCCCGGTAGTAGACGGCCTGGCGACCGCTGGGACTGCGCGAGGTCCATATCGCCTCGCGGTTCTCGCCGCTCACGCCGGTGGTGAGGCCGTAGTCACGTGACACGAAGTGTTCGCCGAGCAGCGCCAGACCCGGGGGTTGATGCGGAATGAGGAGGCGGGCGGTAACGGCGCCGCCAGTGGGCTCGAAGGCAACCCTGGCCTCCACGATCCAGTTGTCGGTGGTCTGGGCGGGCAGCATCGGGAAGCCGAGGTTCGTGACCTTGTGCTGGAAGATGCCCAGGCTGACCGCCGCAAGGGCCAGGATCAGCAGCGGCAGATGGAATCGCTTCATGCGCCGGAATCGGAACCGGGATCATCCGGCTCGTCGTGATCCGCCGGTTCGTCGTGTTCCTCCGGTTCGGCGGCATCATCGGCGTCCACTGCACAACGGGGTCTGTGCAGGAAGGTCTCCGAAGAATCCACCAGGATGATCCCGTTCATGTGATTCCGGCCGACCAGGGCCTGGTAGTTCAATTGCGTCCGGTCGATCAGGCTCATTTCCTCTTCCCGGTAATGCGGTCCGATGCACAAAGCGATCGCCACCACCGGTCGGCGCTGGAATTCGCCATCGTGACGCACGATGCGTACGTGGCGGGTGATCGGCCGTTCAACGCGCACGGTGTTGTCCGCATCCTCGGGATCGATGATGTCGAAGGCGATCCAGCGCTCCCCGTCACGCTCGAAGCGTTCCTTGTTCAGGGCATTCAGGGACGAGGTGGTGGCACCGGTATCCATCTTGGCCTTCAGCGAGATGCCCTCGGGCAGGATCTCGATCCGTTCGACCCAGCCGTGGATCGTGCGGACATCGGCTTCGCCTGCATTGGCGCCGCCCACAAGCGCCACACCGAGCAACAGGGCAACGGGGAAAAACGGGAATTGCATGGACTCCTCAGGATCATCCAGCCGCTCACGGCTGATTCAGTTGGGTGATAAACGTCTCAATATACTCGATATTGCCGGCGCGTTTGCGGATCGGATAGCTGTTTGGACCGGCCTGAGGGCAGGACTGCCGGGTCGCATTCAACCCCATGCTCCCCTTCCGCCGGGATGGTTTATCCTCGCAGGATGCGCGTCATATCATTGTTGCGGCGTCACCGTTCGACCCTGCTGATCACGGGCGTTGCCCTGCTGCTGGTCGCCTGGATTGCGAGCGGAGTCGTGGGCCGCGAGCCGCCGGTAATCGAAGCGCGGCCGGACCCCGTGGCCCCGATGGTTGCGGTACGCGAGAGCGAAGCGGAGCCGATACAGCGGCTGATCACGCTGCAGGGGGAGGTGCTGCCGGACCAGCAGGTCACGGTGCGCGCCGAGACCGACGGCCGCCTGGTGGAGACGCCGGTCCCGCTGGGGGAATCCGTGGACGCGGATACGGTCCTCGCGCGTATCGGGATGGACGATCGGGAGGCCCGCCTGCGCCGTGCCGAGGCCGCGGTCGGTGGGCGGGAGGCCGACTTCCGTGCTGCGGACGAGCTGGCCGGGGAGGGCTTTCAGGCCCAATTGCAGGTGGAGTCCGCGCGTGCGGAACTGGAGGCGGCGAGGGCGGACCTGGAGTCGGTCCGGCTGGATATCGAACGCACGCGCGTCAAGGCCTCGATCGCCGGCGTGCTGAACCATCGAGCTGCCGAGGTGGGCGACTACGTGTCGGTCGGCACGGCGGTCGCGGAGATCGTGGAAAACGATCCGCTCAAGGCGATCGTCCAGGTGCCCCAGCACAGCATCCACCGGATCGAGCGGGGACAGACGGCCCGCGTCGAATTCGGGAACGAGCTGGTCCGGGAAGGGACCATCCGGCACGTCTCCGCCAGGGCCGATACGCAGACGCGGACCTTCCGTATCGAGATCGAAGTGCCCAATCCCGAGCGAGGGCTGCCTTCCGGCATCAGCGTGCAGGTGCGCATCCCGGTCGAGGAGGTGATGGCACACCGGATTTCCCCGGCGCTGGCCACGCTGGATCCCGACGGGCGTCTCGGCATCAAGATCCTTGAAAACGAGGACCGCGTGGCCTTCCACCCCATCGATCCCGTGCGTGCGGACGAGGAGGGTCTGTGGGTCGACGGGCTTCCGGAGACCGTGCGGATCATCACGGTCGGCCAGGGGTTCGTAAGGGAGGGGGAGAAGGTACGGATCAGGCCGGAGGATGCGGGATCCAACCCATGAGCCAGCTGATCCGTGCAGCGATCGATCGAAGCCGCACGATGCTGCTCCTGCTGCTCTTGATGCTTGTCGGCGGCGGCATTTCCTACGTCGTGATCCCCAAGGAAGCGGCACCCGACATCGACATCCCGATCTTCTTCGTGTCGGTCACGCACACCGGAATCTCTCCCGAGGACAGCGAGCGACTGCTCATCCGGCCCCTGGAGCGGGAACTGCAGCCCGTGGCCGGCCTCGACGAACTCCAGGCCCAGGCGGGGGAGGGCTTCGCACTGATCCGGCTCGACTTCGAGGCGGGGTATGACAACCGCCAGGCGCTGGCCGACGTGCGCGAGAGGGTGGACCTGGTGAAGGGCCAGCTACCGCCGGGCACCGAGGAGCCGGAGGTGATCGAGGTCGATCTGTCCATGTTCCCGGTGCTGGTGGCGACCCTCTCCGGGCCGGTCCCGGAACGCGCGCTGGTGCGCCTCGCGCGTGATCTTCGGGACCAGCTGGAGGCGCTTCCCGGCGTTCTGGAGGTCGATATCGGCGGGGATCGCGAGGAAGTGCTCGAGGTCATGGCGGATCCGCTGGTGATGGAGACCTACAGGCTGCCGTACCAGGAGCTGATCGAGGCCATCGAACGCAACAATCGGCTGGTCGCTGCCGGTGCCATGGATACCGGCGCGGGGAGGATCACGCTCACCGTGCCCGGACTGATCGAGTCGCTGGACGACGTCCTTGAACTGCCGGTCAAGGTGGAGGAGGGCACCGTGGTCACCTTTGGCGACGTGGCCACCGGTCGCCGGGGCTTCAAGGACCCCGAGGAATTCGCGCGGGTGAACGGCCAGCGGGCGGTGTCACTGGAGATCCGCCAGCGTGTCGGTGCGAACATCATCGACACCGTGGCCGATGCCCGCGCCGTGATCGACGGCGCCGCCGAGGACTGGCCGCAGGCCGTCAGCGTGGACTACCTGCAGGACATGGCGCAGGATGTCGACGACCTGCTCGGCGATCTCGAAAACAACGTGATCACGGCGATCGTGCTGGTGATGCTGACCATCGTCGCGGCCCTGGGCGGCCGTTCGTCCTGGCTGGTCGGCCTCGCGATCCCGGGCGCCTTTCTGGGCGGCATTCTCGCGATCCAGCTGCTTGGCTTCACGCTGAACATCGTGGTGCTGTTTGCGCTGATCCTCGTGATCGGGATGCTGGTCGACGGTGCGATCATCGTGGTCGAGCAGGCCGATCGCTACCTTGCCGAGGGGCTGGAACGGCGAGAGGCCTTTCAGCGCGCCTCGATCCGCATGGCCTGGCCGGTGATCGCCTCCACCGCCACTACAATGGCGGTCTTTTTCCCGATGCTCTTCTGGCCCGGGATGATCGGGGAGTTCATGTTCTACCTGCCGGCCACCGTGCTGGTGACGCTCATCGCATCGCTGCTGATGGCCCTCATCTTTATTCCGGTGCTGGGTGGCCTGATCGGCGGCCGCGGTGCCAGCCGACCCGGGCAGGTGGAGCGCATCCTGGCCGCCGAGCGGGGCGACTTCGGACAACTGGACGGCTTCAGCGCGCGTTACATCGGGCTATTGCGGTGGCTGGTCCAGCGGCCCGGCCAGACGCTCGCAGGGGCGCTGGTCATCATGCTGGCGCTATACGCGGCCTACGGCGAATTCGGCCGTGGCGTGGAATTCTTCCCGCAGGTGGAACCCCGCTTCGCGCAGGTGCAGGTGCAGGCACGCGGCGATCTCTCGGTTTGGGAAGCGGATCGGCTGGTACGCATGGTCGAGGCACGCCTGATGGGGGTGCCGGAGATCCAGACCGTCTATGCGCGCACCATCGGTGTGTCCAGGGCGCGCCTGATGGCGGACTATGCCGAGGACGTGATTGGCGTGATCCAGCTGGAACTGGCGGACTGGCGCCTACGGCCTCCGGCCGCCGAGATCCTGGAGCGTCTGCGCGAGGACATGGCGGACCTGCCGGGAGTCGCGCTCCAGTTCCGTGAGCAGGAGGGCGGGCCGCCGATGGGCAAGCCGATACAGGTGGAGGTCTCACACGACGACCGGCAGGTGCTGAGCGAAGCCATCGCCCATCTGCGTGAGCTGATGGAGCGGATTGGCGGCTTCGTGGACGTAGAGGACGACCGCTCAGTGCCCGGTGTCGAACTGCGCGTGGAGGTGAACCATCGGGAGGCGGCCCGTTACGGCGCGGACGTGGCGCTGCTGGGCAATGCAGTGCAGATGGTCACGCAGGGAATACGCCTCGGCGGGTATCGGCCCGATGACGTCGATGAGGAGGTGGATATCCGGGTGCGCTTCCCGTTCGACGAACGCAACCTGGCGCAACTGGTGAACCTTCGCGTGCCGACCGCCTACGGGCTCGTGCCGATCGTGAACTTCGTGGAATTCCGGCCCGCACCGAAGACCGGGATCATCAAGCGGGTCGACGGGCACAGGACATTGACGGTATCGGCCGATGCGGCGACGGGCCTGCTGGTCGATGACCAGGTCCGCCGTCTGGAGACCGCCCTCGCGGACGATCCGCTGCCCGAGGAGGTGCGCCTGCGCCTTCGGGGACAGGCGGAGGAGCAGGAAGAGGCGGCCAGTTTCCTGACCGGGGCCTTCCTGTTGTCGGTCTTCCTGATGCTGGTGATCCTGGTCACCCAGTTCAACAGCCTCTATCAGGCTGCGCTGGTGCTGTCGGCCATCGTGTTTTCCACCTCGGGCGTATTGCTCGGACTGCTGTTGCGGCAGGAACCCTTCGGCATCGTGATGAGCGGGGTCGGGGTGATCGCCCTCGCGGGCATCGTGGTGAACAACAACATCGTGCTGATCGACACCTTCAACCGGCTTCGGCAGCAGGGGCTGGCGGCCGTGGACGCGGCGCTGCGCACCGGCGCACAGCGTCTGCGCCCGGTGCTGCTGACCACACTGACCACCATCCTTGGCCTGATGCCGATGGTCCTCGGCGTGACCGTGGACATCCTCGGACGCGACTTCAGCATCGGGGCGCCATCCACCCAGTACTGGGTGCAGCTCGCCACCGCGATCTCGGGTGGGCTGGTGGTCGCCACGCCGCTGACCCTGCTGGTCACACCCGTTCTGCTCGTCTGGGGCACCCGTGAACGCGCCCCGTCGCCCGCAACGACCTAGCCCCTATGGAGTGCGGGAGCTTGCTCCCGCTTTCCATCGCGGAAGCTTGCTTCCGCGGCCGGGGGAAGCCCGGGCACGGGAAGCCCGGCACGGGGAAGCCCGGGCACGGGGAACTCCCGGCACGGGGAACTCCCGGCACGGGGAACTCCCGGCACGGGGAACTCCCGGCACCGGGAAGCCCGGGGGCTCCGGCACGCCTGGGCACGGGGGGCAAGCCCCCCGTGGTAAAGCGGCGGCAAGCCGCCGCACTCCAGATGTTCCGGGGCCATTCTGGCATTACGCATAATGTATATTATGTTAAATCATGGACGGGGCTCAGTCACGCCGACTCCCGGCACCTCAGGTCGTCTCCACCTCCCGGCAGCGGCCGATCACCAGCGGGAGCAGCCGCTTGACCCGGTCCATCGCGCCCTCGAGGTTGCGGGCGATGTCCTCCATGGTGATCAATCCGTCCGAACGTCCGGCGGCCCAGTTTGCGACCACCGCGCAGCAGGCGTAGCGGAGTTCGAGTTCGCGTGCGAGCGCCGTCTCGGGCATGCCGGTCATGCCCACGAGGTCACAGCCGTCACGCTCCAGGCGGTCGATCTCCGCGGCCGTCTCGAGCCGTGGGCCCTGAGTGGCGGCATAGGTGCCGCGCTCCACTGCGTCGAGTTCGAGTTCGCGGGAGGCGGCGATCAGGATCTGGCGCAGGCCCTCGTTATACGGGTACGTCATGTCCACGTGGGTCACGCCGCCCTCGCCATTTCCGTCAAAAAAGGTGTGATAGCGGGACCAGGTGTAGTCGATGATCTGGTCCGGGATCGCGATGCGCCCCGGAGACATCTGCGCGGTGATGCCGCCGACTGCGGCCACCGCCAGCACGGTCTCCACGCCGGCGTTCTTCAGCGCCCAGAGATTGGCACGGTAATTGACCTGGTGTGGCGGGATCGTGTGCCGGGACCCGTGCCTGGGCAGGAACAGGACCTCGTGTCCGTGGTACTGGCCGATGGTCAGCGGGCCGGAGGGTTCGCCGTAGGGCGTGTGCATCACCTCCCGCCGGGTTATCTCGAGATCCTTCAGGCGCGTGAGGCCGGTGCCCCCGATGATCGCCAGACGTCCGCCGCTCATGGCCTGTGGCCTCCCCTCACATGCCCCGGACTGCAAAGATGCCCGGTGCGTTGCGCAGGTAGTCATGGTAGTCCATGCCGTACCCGAACAGGTATCGGTTCGGCGCATCCAGCGCCGCGTGGTCTACGGTAATCCCGGGATCACGGGCGGGGTTCGCCTTGTTCACCAGCACGATGCTGACAACGCGCCGCGCGCCCTGCTCCGCACAATACCCGCAGATCCCGTCCAGCGTGATCCCGCCGTCCAGGATGTCGTCCACCACGACCACGGTGCGGTCCTGCATCGCGGTCTGCGGGCGCACGAGCCAGTGCAGGTACGCGCCCCCGGCGGTCGCGCCGCGGTAGCGCGTCGCGTGAAGGTAGTCGAGCTGCATCGGGAAGGACCAGCGGGAAAGCAGGCCGCCCAGCAGGACCACGCAGCCGTTCATCACCCCCAGCACCAGCGGGTTCGAATGGGACAGCTCGGCCGCGGTGGCTTCCGCGAGACGGTCGATCGACCGCTCCACCGCGTCGCGGCTGTACAGGCAGTCGGCCTCGCTGAGGACGACGCGCACCTCGTCAGGGGTCATCGGACAGGCCGCGGGCAGCCCCGGCCGCGGTACGGCCGAGGCATTCCGGGATCAGTAGGTAAAGGTGACGGTGTCGTCGTCCATCGCCTCGGAGATCACGTAGGCGCCACCCACCGTCTCCTCGACCTCGGGGATCAGGTCGTCGCCCCAGAGATCCAGGGTCGGGGTGCAGACCTTCAGGGACACACCGGCTTCCACCGCGTCCTTGATGAACTCGTACACGGACTTCGAGCTGCCTTCCTGTACGAAGAGGTTCTCGGCCACGCCCTTCTTGGCCAGCTCTCCGGCGCGGCCGGTCAGGATCAGCTCGACGTCGTATTCCATGGCCGCCGCCACGGTGGCCTGGAAGAACGGTGCACCCAGTTCGGAACCGTTACGGGGGTCGGTATTCACCATTACGATGAGCAGTTTGTCGGCCATGCGATCTCTCCAGCAGTTGAATGAAAAATTCCGGAAGGCCCCAGCGGACTGCATCCCCTGGCGACGATCCGGATCGCGTTATTTTAGACGATAATAATGCAGTAACGCACGCCCGTCGTCAGATTCCGCGTTCGGACTGCGGCCGACCGGCCGAGGACCCGCGCATGTGCCCGGGAATCTGCCCGGATCTCCGGGGGGCAGCATGGATGGAAATCATCCTTCGCGCGGCACGGCAGCGCCACCGCGCCCTCAGGCGGGAGCCCGGAAGCGCTTCAGGCGCAGCGCGTTGGTCACCACGCTGACGCTCGAGAAGGCCATCGCCAGGGCCGCGAACATCGGCGAGAGCAGCAGGCCGATGAACGGATACAGCACGCCGGCCGCGACCGGCAGCAGGCTCGCGTTATAGGCGAAGGCCCAGAACAGGTTCTGCTTGATGTTGCGCAGCGTGGCCCTGGACAGGGCGATCGCCTGCCGGATGCCCGAGAGGTTGCCGGACATCAGCACGACCTCCGCCGACTCCATCGCCACGTCGGTGCCCGACCCGATCGCGATCCCGATCTCCGCCTGCGCGAGCGCGGGCGCATCGTTGATGCCGTCGCCGACGAAGGCCACCCGGCGGCCGCCCTGCTGCAGATCCCGGACCGCCTCGACCTTGCCCTCTGGCAGCACCTCCGCAATGACCTCGTCGATGCCCACCTGGCGCGCGATCGCTTCCGCCGTGCGGCGATTGTCCCCGCTGATCATCACGACCCGCAGCCCTTCCCCGTGCAGCCACTCGACTGTGGGTGCGGCGCTCGGCTTCGGCGGGTCGGCCACCGCCAGCAGCGCACCCAGGCGCCCGTCCACCGCCACGTACAGCGTGGTCGCGCCCTGGTCCGCCATGCGGTCGGCATCGGAGTCGAACTCGCGGGTATCCACGCCGAATTCGCTCAGAAAACGCCGGGAACCAACACGAACGTCACGCCCGTCCACCGTCGCACGCGCCCCCTGCCCGGGTGTTGCCGCGAAGTCCCGGGCCTCTTTCACGGCGAGCCCCCGCGCTTCGGCTCCGCGCACGATCGCCTGAGCGATCGGGTGCTCGGAGTGCATCTCCACGCCGGCCGCCAGCGCGAGCACCGCTTCCTCTTCGAGGCCCTCGCCGGTCCGGATGCCGGTCAACTCGGGACGTCCCTCGGTCAGGGTCCCGGTCTTGTCCATTGCCACGATCTCGATGCCGCGCAGGGCCTGTAACGCGTCGCCGCCACGGAACAGCACGCCCATCTCGGCCCCCTTCCCCGTGCCGACCATGATCGAGGTGGGCGTGGCCAGCCCCATCGCACAGGGACAGGCGATGATGAGCACCGCGACCGCATTCACCAGTGCCAGCGTCAGCGCGGGCGCCGGACCGAAGGCCAGCCAGACCACGAAGGTCAGCACGGCGATCCCGATCACCACCGGCACGAAGTACCGTGTAACCCGGTCCACCAGCGCCTGGATCGGCAGCTTGGAGCCCTGCGCCGCCTCCACCATGCGGATGATCTGTGCCAGCACCGTGTCGGAGCCGACCCGGGTCGCGACGAAGGTCAGGCTGCCCTCGCCGTTCACCGTCCCCCCTACGACCTTTGCCTCCGGTTCCTTCAGCGCCGGCACGGGCTCGCCGGTGATCATCGATTCGTCCACCCACGAGGACCCCTCGACGACATGGCCATCGACCGGCAGCCGTTCTCCGGGACGCACCAGCACGTGATCGCCGGGACTGACCTCTTCCGCGCCGATCTCGACGGTCCTGCCGTCCCGCACCACGCGCGCGGTGCGCGGCCGCAGGCCCATCAGCTTGCGGATGGCCTCCGAGGTGGCCCCACGGGCGCGGGCCTCCAGCACGCGGCCGAACAGGATCAGGGTGATGATCACCGCCGCCGCCTCGTAATAGACGTGCACGGTCCCCTCGGGCAGCACCCCTGGGGTGAAGGTGGCGACCACTGAATATCCGTAGGCGGCGGACGTCCCGAGCATTACCAGCGAGTTCATGTCCGGGGCACCCTGAAGCAGTGCCGGCCAGCCCTTGCGGTAGAAGAGCAGGCCCGGTCCGAACTGCACCCCGGAGGCCAGGATGAAGAAGAGCAGGTAGAGGTTCTGTGTGCCGATCGTGCTGTGCAGCCAGGCATGGAAGGCCGGCACCATGTGACCGCCCATGTCCAGCACAAAGATCGGCAGTGTCAGGGTGGCAGCGAACAACAGCGAGCGCTTCAGCCCGCGGTACTCCGACTCCCACGCCGCCCGCTCGCGATCCGGACGGTCCGCGGCGGCGCCCTGGACCTCCGCCTCGTAGCCCGCCGCCTCCACCTCTGCCACGAGGTCGTCGGGATCCGCCAGCGCCGGCAGGTAACGCATCCGTGCAGACTCGGTGGCCAGGTTCACGTCTGCCTGCAGCACCGCGGGGTGCCGCTGCAGCGCCTCTTCCACCCGACCCACGCAGGACGCACAACTCATGCCGCGCACGCTCAGCGCGATCTCGTCACTGCCGGCCTCGTAGCCGGCGTCCTCGACGGCCGCCACCACCGCCGCCGGATCCGCGCCGTCCAGCTCCACCCTCGCCTTCCCGGTGGCCAGGTTCACGCTGACCGCGGCCACCCCGGGTACGGACCGGATGGCATCCTCCACCCGTGCCACGCAGGAGGCACAACTCATCCCGGTCACCGGCAGGTCCAGGGTCCGGGTTATGCGACTTCGCTCGTCCGGCGTAGAGAGTGAGACACCCATCCCCGGAGTCTAGACCCATCTCCAGGGGGTGCGTCCATGGCCCGCTACACGATATACGTAGGGTTGTAATCGAACAGGGCCTGCAGCCGGCCCCGCGCGGCCTCCAGGCGTTCCGGGTCCGCCTCGGCGAGGCGCCCGCGCATGGCGTCGAGGCGATGCTGGGTGTCGGGGTTCGGTTCGCGGTCTTCGAGGGTCTGCAGAATCTCGTCCATCGCCGGGAAGTCCTTGCAGATCAGCACCATGTCGCAACCCGCGTACAGTGCGGCGTGGGCGCGCTCCCCCGGCGATCCCGCCACGGTTGCTCCGCTCATGCCGAGGTCATCGCTGAAGATCGCGCCACCGAACCCGTAGCGCACCCGCAGCAGATCGTGCAGCCAGATGCCCGAGAAGCCGGCCGGCTGGGAGTCGACCTCCGGGTAGACCACATGTGCCGGCATGATCCCGCCGAGGCGCGGCAGCAACGGGAGGAATGCGTCCAGGTCCTCGGCCTCGATCTCGGAAAATGGCCGGGGGTCCACCGGGGACTCCGTGTGCGAGTCGGCGGCGACCGCACCGTGGCCGGGAAAATGCTTTCCAACACCGGACATTCCGGCCTCCCCCAGCCCGTCCAGCAGCTGTCCGGCAAGCATCACGATCGCGTCCGCACGTTCGTGAAAGGCCCGTTCGCGAATGACCTCGCTGATCCCGATGTCGCGGTCGAGCACCGGCGTGAAACTGAAGTCCAGGCCGGCATTCCGCAGTTCGTGTGCCAGCACCCAGCCGGCATCGTGGGCAAGTTCCTGACCGCGCGTCGGATCGTAGGCGAAGATCTCGCCGATCTTGTGCATCGCCGGAATCTCGGTGAACCCCTCGTGGAAGCGCTGGACCCGGCCGCCCTCCTGGTCCACCGCTATCAACAGTTCGGGGCTGCGCACGGCCCGGATGGCCGCCACCAGGGCCTGCAGCTGCTCCGGATCCTGATAGTTCCGGGCGAAGAGGATCACCCCTCCCGCCGCGGGGTGCCGCAGCCGCTCGCGGTCTTCGGGGGTCAGTTCCAGGCCGGTCACACCGAGCATAACGGGCCCCAGGAAATCGGTCATATCGCGTCATCCACACCGCTTAACGTGCAGCCGAGTGTAACGAAAATCGGTTCAGCCCATGTAGGAGGCGAGCCCTCTCGGCGATCCGGCGCTGGCGGGATTGTCGCCCAGGGGGCTGGCCTCCTACGGCGTTCGCCCCAGCCCCTGTGGGAGGCGAGCCCTCTCGGCGATCCGGCGCTTGTGCAATGGGTCCCCCGGGGGCGCTGGCCTCCTGCACCTTCACGACCTTAATTCAACCCGAACCAACGGCCTCCGGCCGAAACGCGCGCTCCTTCAGCTCCTCGATGCGATCCCGAAGCTGTGCGGCCTCCTCGAACTGCAGGTCGCGGGCCTTTGCATACATCTCCTTTTCAAGGCGCTCGATCTGCCGCGTGGCCGCCTCGGGCGAATCGATGTAGACGGGTGCATCGGGCTCGGCCGCGTCCCGGTCCCGGCGGCCCTTGCGGTGCCGCGCACCCGGGCGGGCCTCGAGGATATCGGCCACCGCCTTGCGGATGCCGAGCGGCGTGATGCCGTGTGCCTCGTTGTGGGCCATCTGCTTCTCGCGACGCCGATCGGTCTCTTCCATCGCGCGCTGCATCGAGCCGGTAACCCGGTCGGCGTAGAGGATCGCCATGCCGTTCACGTTCCGTGCCGCCCGCCCGATGGTCTGGATCAGCGAGCGGTCGGAGCGCAGAAAACCCTCCTTGTCGGCATCGAAGATCGCGACCAGCGAGACCTCGGGCATGTCCAGCCCCTCGCGCAGCAGGTTGATGCCCACCAGCACGTCGAATTCGCCCAGGCGCAGGTCGCGGATGATCTCCATCCGCTCCACCGTGTCGATGTCCGAATGCAGGTAGCGCACACGGATGCCGTGCTCGGACATGTATTCCGTGAGGTCCTCGGCCATGCGCTTGGTCAGCGTGGTGATCAGCACCCGCTCCTTGCGCTCGATGCGCAGGTTGATCTCGGAGAGGCAGTCGTCCACCTGCGTGCCCGCCGGGCGCACCTCCAGCCGCGGATCCAGCAGACCGGTCGGTCGGACGACCTGCTCCACCACCGCCCCCGCGTGCTCCCGTTCGAAGGGTCCCGGGGTCGCCGACACGTAGATCGTCTGCGGCTGCAGGCTCTGGAACTCCTCGAAGCGCAGCGGCCGGTTGTCCAGCGCCGACGGCAGCCGGAATCCGTACTCCACCAGCGTCTCCTTGCGCGAGCGGTCGCCCCGGAACATCCCGCCCACCTGAGGCACCGAGACATGGGACTCGTCGATCACCAGCAGCGCGTCCTGCGGCAGATAGTCGAAGAAGGTCGGCGGCGGTTCGCCGGCCGCGCGGCCGGAGAGGTAGCGCGAGTAGTTCTCGATGCCCGCGCAGTAGCCGATCTCCAGGATCATCTCCATGTCGAACACGGTGCGCTGCTCGAGCCGCTGCGCCTCCACCAGGCGGTCTTCCGATCGCAGGAAGGCGAGGCGCTCCTTCAGCTCCTCGCGGATGTGATCAACCGCCTCCACCAGGGTCTCGCGCGGCGTAACGTAGTGGGTCTTCGGATAGATGGTCAGCCGCGACACGGTCCGCAGCACCTCGCCGGTGAGCGGATCGAAATAGGACAGCCGCTCGACCTCGTCATCGAAGAGCTCGATGCGCACCGCCTCCTTCTCGGATTCCGCAGGGTGGATGTCGATCACCTCCCCGCGCACCCGGTAGGTGGCCCGACGCAGTTCCATGTCGTTGCGCGTGTACTGCAGTTCGGCCAGGCGGCGCAGGATCTCGCGCTGGTCCACCCGCTCGCCGCGCTGGATGTGCAGCACCATCGACAGGTACTTGCGCGGGTCGCCCAGGCCGTAGATCGCGGAGACGCTGGCGACGATGATCGCGTCACGGCGCTCCAGCAATGCCCGGGTCGCGGACAGCCGCATCTGCTCGATGTGGTCGTTGATCGAGGCGTCCTTCTCGATATAGGTGTCCGAGGACGGCACGTAGGCCTCGGGCTGGTAGTAGTCGTAGTAGGACACGAAGTACTCCACCGCGTTGTGCGGGAAGAACTCCCTCATCTCGCCATAGAGCTGGGCGGCGAGGGTCTTGTTCGGCGCAAGGATGATCGTCGGGCGCTGGGTCGCCTCGACCACCTTGGCGATGGTGAAGGTCTTGCCGGAGCCGGTCACGCCAAGCAGGACCTGGTGCGCAAGCCCGTCGTCGATGCCCTCCACCAGCCCGCGGATCGCCTCCGGCTGGTCGCCGGCGGGCTGGTAACCCGACACGACCAGAAACTTTCCGTCCCCTACCGCCTTATCTTGATCAAGGGTTTTCAGTATCATTCCAGCCTCGAAGCGGCACAGCCGCATTGCCCACCCCAGCGATCGCCCGAGGCCCATCTTGGACATCCAGCTTTCCGAACGCGTTCAGCGCATCAAGCCCTCCCCTACCCTCGCCGTCACCGCCCTGGCGGGTCAACTCAAGGCCGAGGGCCGGGACATCATCGGCCTCGGCGCCGGGGAACCCGACTTCGACACCCCGGAGCATATCAAGCAGGGCGCGATCGATGCCCTTGCCCGCGGAGAAACCAAGTACACCGCGGTGGACGGCACCGCGGCGCTCAAGAAGGCCATCATCGCGAAGTTCGAGCGTGACAACGGTCTCGTGTACGAGCCCAACCAGATCCTGGTCTCCTCCGGCGGCAAGCAGAGCATCTTCAACCTCTCGCTCGCCCTGCTGAATGAGGGCGACGAGGTGCTGATCCCGGCACCGTACTGGGTCTCGTACCCGGACATCGCGCTGCTGGGCGATGCCACCCCGGTGGTGATCTCGGCAACGCAGGAGACCGGGTTCAAGATCACCGCCGACCAGCTGCGTGCCGCGATCACCTCGAAATCCCGGCTGATGTTCCTGAACAGCCCCTCGAACCCGACCGGGGCCGCCTACAGCGCCGAGGAACTGACCGCACTTGCCGAGGTACTGCGCGAATACCCGCAGATCGTCATCGCGACCGACGACATGTACGAACACATCCTGTTCGAGGGCGGGAAGTTCGTGAACATCCTGAACGTCGCGCCGGATCTCGCGCCGCGCACGGTGGTGCTGAACGGGGTCTCCAAGGCCTACGCCATGACCGGCTGGCGCATCGGCTACGCGGGCGGCCCGGCATCGCTGATTGGTGCGATGAAGAAGGTCCAGTCCCAGAGCACCTCGAACGCCACCTCGATCGCACAGGCCGCCGCCGTCGTGGCCCTGAACGGCGACCAGCAGTGCGTGCGCGACATGTGCGTCCAGTTCGAGAAGCGCGCCCGGCGCGTGGTCGAAGGCCTGAACGCCATTCCCGGCATCGAATGCCTGATGCCCGACGGCACCTTCTACTGCTTCCCGAAGATCACCGGCGCGATGGAGGCGCTGGGCATCGACACCGATCTCGAGTTCTCGCGCCGTCTGCTCGACGATGTCGGCGTCGCGCTGGTCCCCGGCAGCGCCTTCGGCACCGACGGCCATGCCCGGATCTCCTTCGCCACCAGCATGGAGATGCTGGACAAGGCGATCGAGCGGATCGACCGCTTCGCACGCGGTGCTTGACTACCCCTGCAGCGGTCTTTACGATTCGCGGCTTGCCATTCCCCGGTAGCTCAGTCGGTAGAGCGGGTGACTGTTAATCACTAGGTCGGCGGTTCGAGCCCGTCCCGGGGAGCCAGAAAACAACGTTTTAGGCCACCTTGTCGGGTGGCCTTTTTCGTTTGCCGCCCAGGGCCGCATCCCAGCCGATGTCGTTGAAGGTCCCTGCCCCTTCCTTGCCCGCAATCGCCTCACGCGTTGCGTCGAGGTCGAAATCCTCTACGGGCACTTCCTCTGCGAACGGATCACCATCGCAGACAGGGGGCCGACATGATCGCCGCGCGAATACCGTCCATCCTGTTGGTTCTCGCTGTACTGCTGGCGTCTTGTGCGACGGTGGATGCGCCGGACTCCGAGGCGGTGAGCGCGCGCGATTCCGATACCGTCAGCGTGCCGGATTTCGACAAGGGCCTTCAGGCAGCCAACCGACTAAGGCTCCGTGCCAGGCATTTCAATTCCCGCCGGCTTGCTGCGGCAGGAACGGCGGCAGCGGA
>RECA01000220.1 GCA_007692435.1 Thioalkalivibrio sp. | reverse complement strand
AGTCAGAGTCAGAGCCAGAGTCAGAGCCAGAGCCGGAGCCGGAGCCAGAGCCAGAGCCAGAGCTGGAGCCGGAACCGGAACCGGAGCCGGAACCCCGTCCCGAGGCGCGGCCGGATCCGCCGGCACAGGCCGCGAGTCCGGCCGAGCCCGAGGAGACCTCGCCGGCGGGGCCACGGGTGGACGAGGTACCGGTTCCGGGAGCACTGGAGGAGGGGGACGGCGAACCCTTCGAGGAACCGGGTTTCGGGGCGGCCTACCTGAACAACCCGCCGCCCGAGTATCCGCGGATCTCGCAGCGGCGCAGGGAGCAGGGCACCGTGGTGCTGTGGGTATCGGTCGCCGCCGACGGAAGCCCGGTCAACTGGCGGGTGGAACGCAGCAGCGGTCACGAGCGCCTGGACGATGCGGCACTCGAGGCCGTCTCAGGGTGGCGCTTCGAGCCGGCCCGTCGGGGCAACCGGCCGGTCGCGGCCTCGGTGCTGGTGCCGATGGAGTTCCGGCTGCAATGACGACGACAAATCGGTGAGAGCACGAAGATGAACGACCCGAACATCCTCTACGTCTTCTACCACGGCGATCCCGTGCTGATCGGGGTCTTCGTCACCCTGCTGGTGCTCTCGATCGCGACCTGGGCGATCGCCGCGACCAAGGGCATCAGCCTGGTCGAGACCCGGCGAGCGAACCGGCGGTTCCTGCAGGGCTTCTGGAATGCCGCCAGCCCGCGGGCGCTGCGTGAGGCGGTCTCCAGCGGGCGCGGTCCGCTGGCCGAGATGGCCCGGGATGGCTGGCACGCCGCCGAGACCTATCCCGGTCGACACGACCTGAGCCCCAAGGGCGAACAGCGTCTGGACGACCACATGATCCGGATGATCCGCCAGTCGATGGACCGGCAGCAGCTGCGCATGCAGGCCGGTCAGACGCTGCTCGCGTCAGTGGGCAGCCTGGCCCCGTTCATCGGCCTGTTCGGTACCGTCTGGGGGATCCACAACGCGCTGATCGAGCTGTCGATCCTGGAGAGCGTGTCGATGGACCTGGTCGCCGGTCCGCTCGGGGAGGCGCTGGTCGCCACCGCCGCGGGCCTCGCCGCGGCCATCCCCGCGGTCGCCTTCTACAACGTCTTCAACCGCTTCAACCGGCTGATGCAGCAGGACTTCGAGGCCTTTGCGCACGACCTGCACGCCTACCTGATGCATTCCGACCACGCACCGGGCGCCGCGGGCCGTCAGACCGATGCAGCCCCGTTGCCGGCCAGTGACACGCGGCCCGCCGCGGAGGGGGCCTGACCATGTCCTTTGGGCGTCTGGGCGACACCAACGAGCCGATGTCGGACATGAACGTGATCCCGCTGGTCGACGTGATGCTGGTGCTGCTGGTGATCTTCATCGTCACCGCGCCGGTGATCACGCATTCGGTGCAACTGGAACTGCCGCGCGCCAGCAGCGCGCCGAGCGAAGAGACGGTTGACAGCGTCACGCTGGCGCTGGACGGGGCGGGCCAGCTGCACTGGGACAATGCCCCGATCGACGAGGCGGCACTGCTCGGCCGCCTGCAGGATGCGGTGGCCGCCAACCCCGAACTGGCGGTGTATCTGCGCGCCGACCGGGATACCCGCTACGAGATCCTGGCGCGGGTGATGGCCGATGCCCGCCGGGCCGGTGTCGCACGGCTCGGCTTCGTTTCGCAACCGGAGGTGAACTGATGACAACCGACTCCGATAACGCGGGCCGGGTATCCGGGGCCGATCGCGGGCGGTCTCCGCATGCAGGGGGCAGCGGCCAGGCGATCCCGACCACCCGTAGCGACGTATTGCTCGGCCCTGCCCGATAACAGCGTATCGTGCCCCTCGGGGACAGCTTTGAAATCTGTCCCCGCCCCCTGGCGCCGCGACTGCGCGGCTCAGAAACTGCCGAAGAGCGTGCCGAGCCCGATCAGCACCACCAGTGACAGGAACGGCGCCAGCATCGCGACCATCGCCAGATCGAAATAGGCCTGGCGGTGGGTGAGGCCGGCGATCGCGAGCAATGTGATCACTGCGCCGTTGTGCGGCAGCGTATCCAGGCCTCCGGTGGCGACCGCGGTGACCCGGTGCAGCAGGTCGGGGTCGATGCCGGCGACCCGCGCCATCTCCAGGTAGGTGTCGCCCAGGGTCGACAGCGCGATGCTCATCCCGCCCGACGCGGAACCGGTCATGCCGGCCAGCACGTTGACCGCGATGGCCAGCGATATCAGCGGGTTGTCCCCGCCGAGCTGTACCACGCTGTCGCGGATCAGCAGGAAGGCGCTCAGCGAGGCGATGACTGCACCAAAGCCCACCAGGCTCGCGGTGTTGAAGATCGGGACCAGCGACGCGTTGGCACCGTTGTCGAGGCTCTGCTTCAGCTGCGGGAGCCTGCGCCAGTTCATCGCCACCAGCAGCAGCAGCGCGGTGACGAGCCCGGCGATCACCGCCCAGATGCCGCGTACCTCCTCGATGTTCGTCTCGCCGTAAAGCGGCAGCGCGAGGAACTCGGTATCCATGCGGGGGATCACGACGAAGGTGAACAGCAGGTTCACCGCGATCACGGTGACCAGCGGGAGCAGCGCGACCAGGAAGGACGGCGGCTTCACCGGTGGCTTCTCGACCGGGAGTTCCATCAGGTCGAAGCCCTCGCCGGCCGCCTTCTCCCGCAGCTCGCGGTCCGGCGTGAAGGCGGCGTCCGGATGGTCGCCGTAGCCCTCGTGCGCGAGCGTGCGCGACCGGTGCTGCAGCCACAGCATGCCCAGCGTGAACATCACCAGCGCGGTAATCACCCCGAGTCCTGGCGCCGCGAAGGGGCTGGTGCCGAAAAACGGCATCGGGATCGCGTTCTGGATCGACGGCGTGCCTGGCAATGCGGTCATCGTGAAGGTAAAGGCGCCGAGCGCGATGGTCGCGGGGATCAGCCGCTTGGGGATGTCGGCCTGCCGGAACAGGGCCGCCGCGATCGGGAATACCGCGAAGGCCACCACGAACAGCGACACGCCGCCATAGGTCATCACCGCGCCCGAGAGCACGACGGCGAGGATCGCGCGGTTCGCCCCGAGTTTCGCGATGATGCCGTTCGCGAGGGTCTGGGCGCTGCCCGAGTCCTCCATCAGCTTTCCGAAGACCGCGCCGAGCAGGAAGATCGGGAAATACAGGGTGATGAAGCCACCCGCGCCGCCCATGAAGATCTGCGTGTAGGCGGCCAGTGCGTGACCCTCCCGGGTCGCGACGACCGCGAAGGTCGCCAGCGCCGGGGTCAGGATCAGCAGGCTGACGCCCCGATAGGCGAGGTAGATCAGCAGCCCCAGGGCGACCACCACCACCAGGAGACCGGTCACGGCTGATTCCCTGAATCGTCCGTCGCCGGCGGACGCAGGGTGTCCGTGGCGAACAGGGCCTTCAGGTCGAAGGTGGCGCGAACGCCAAGGTCATCGTAGTGGCGCTCGAGAAAGCGGTCCGCCCACGACCAGCCCCGTTCCCTGAGGTACTGCAGGTACTCCCACTCGGCGTTCAGCTTGCTGGACGCTTCCAGGTCCTTGAGTTCCTCGTGCGCGTGGATCAGGTGCACGAAGACGTCCCGGTAGCGTTCGGATTCGAGCTGTTCGACCTCGATCAGTTCGTGCAGCAGTTCGATCAGACGCAATTCCTTCACCAGGCTGGCATTGAACGTGATCTCGTTGATCCGGTTGATGATTTCCCGGCCGGTTCGCGGCAGTTCGTCGCGCTCGAGGGGGTTGATCTGCACGATGATCAGGTCACGCGTGGCCTGGTCCTCCACCAGCGGATACAGCGCCGGATTGCCGATGTAGCCGCCATCCCAGTAGGCCTCGCCGTCGATCTCCACCGCCTGGAACATGAAGGGCAGGCACGCGGAGGCCATAACCGCGTCCACCGACAGGCCCGGCTGGCTGAAGGTTCGGCCGCGGCCGGTGCGGACGTTCGTCGCCGTGACGAACACGCGCAGATCCGGACACCGGTTGACCCGCTCGAAGTCGACCTGATCGGCGAGCAGGTCCCGCAGCGGGTTGAAGTTCAGCGGGTTCAGCTCGTAGGGGGAGAACTGCCGCGTCAGCTGCTCGAAGAAGAGGTAGGTAGGGGAGTGGTCCAGGCTGTAATTGCTGGTCAGCCGGTCCCAGGGGCTGCGTTGTATTGGCGACAGCAGCGCTGCGTTGCTCACCGCCTTCCAGAACTGGTGCAGGGCCTCGCGCGCGCCCTCGCGCCCACCGCGGTCGAGGCCGTCCGCCATCACGACCGCGTTCATCGCGCCTGCACTCGTGCCGCTGACACTCGAGATGTCGATGCGGTCATCCGAAAGGAGCCGGTCGAGGACCCCCCAGGTCAATGCACCGTGGGCGCCGCCACCCTGCAACGCGAGATCAACGGTCTTCGGACCGGTTCTGGATTGCATGTGCTCACTCCCGCTTTGATCGGCAAGGACGGCATTGCACCGCAGCAAAGGGCGGCTGTCCAGTCCGGAGCCGGCCGGGGACGGGAGTGGCGCGATCTTTCACGGTAACTGCCACGGCAATCCGCCACCCCCGAAGGGTGAAGGCGCAGGCCTGTGGAGTGCGGTGGCTTGCCGCCGCTTTGCCCTGCAGGCGGCTTGCCTCCTGCACTCCATGGCGAACGGGGCACAGGAGGCGCCCGACCATGAAAGAAGCGTAGGGCGGAAGAGGGCGAAGCCCGTCATCCGCCATC
>RECA01000040.1 GCA_007692435.1 Thioalkalivibrio sp. | reverse complement strand
GGGACGGTCGCCCAGGGGGCTGGCCTCCTACGGTGCTGGGCCCGGCCCCCGTGGGGGGCGACTCCTCCCGAAGCTCAGGCGTCCGGCAGGATCAGGACCAGGGAATGCAGGGGCACGCGGGGAAACAGCGCGATGATGTCCGGATTGCGCATCCGGATGCAGCCGTGCGACGCCGGTGTCCCGATCCGGCCCTCCTCGTCGGTGCCGTGGATATAGATGTAGCGGCTGAAGCTGTCGACCTCGCCGCCCCGATTCCGGCCTGCCTCCAGGCCTTCCAGCCAGAGGATCCGCGATGTGATGCGATCACCGGGCCCACGTTCCCCGGGAACGGTCAGCACCGGTGCAATCTCGCCGGTGGGGACGCGACCGCGGAATATGGCCCCGGCCGGCGCCGCATCGCCGATGCGCTGTGCCACGCGGTGCAGACCCGGGGGGGTCTGGTTACTGCCCTGCCGGTTCCCGACCCCGTTCGCGGCCGTCGATACCGGATAGTGCTCCGGCGGGTGCCCATGATCCACGACGTACAGGCGCTGCTCGTCGATGCGCACCACCAGCACCGGACGGCCCAGACCCCCGGGCTCCCGCACCAGCGCATCGCGCACCACACGCTGCAGCCACTCGGTATGCACCGCCGCCCCGCCGGCCGTGGGGACGCCTTCGCTCACCTCTTGTTGGCGAGGTCGAGCACCTCGCCACTGGTCGACTCCAGGGCAATGCCGTCCGCACGCGCCGCGGCCACGTAGTCGAGGTAGGCGGGATCCACACCCGTCACGTACTCACCAGTGAACACGGAACAGTCGAATTTCGTGATCGACCGGTTGCCCCGCTGGACCGCCGCAATCAGGTCGTCCAGGTCCTGGTAGATCAGCCGGTCGGCGGCGATCGCCGCACAGACCGAATCCTCGTCCCGTCCGTGCGCGATGAGTTCGTTGGGGGCGGGCATGTCGATGCCGTAGATGTTGGGAAAGCGCACCGGCGGAGCCGCCGACGCGAAGTACACCTTGCGCGCGCCGGCCTCGCGCGCCATCAGCACGATCTCCCGGGAGGTGGTGCCGCGAACGATCGAATCGTCGACCAGCATCACGTTCTTGTCCCGGAATTCGAGCGAGATCGCGTTCAGTTTCTGCCGCACGGATTTCCGGCGCCGCGTCTGCCCGGGCATGATGAAGGTGCGCCCGATGTAGCGGTTCTTGATGAAGCCCTCGCGGTACTTGATGTCGAGTTCGTGCGCCATCTCGAGGGCGACCGTGCGGCCGGTGTCCGGGATGGGCACGACGACGTCGATGTCGTGGTCCGGCCAGATCCGGCGGATCTTCTGGCCCAGCCGGGTGCCCATGCGCATCCGCGCCCGGTGCACGAAGATGTTGTCGATCACGGAGTCCGGCCGCGCGAAGTAGACGTGTTCGAAGATGCACGGGTGCAGCGACGCGCCGGGCGCGCAGTACCGCGTCGCCACCTCGCCTTCCGGCGTGATGAAGATACCCTCGCCCGGGCCGAGGTCGCGCTCGAGTTCGAAGCCCTGGGACTCCAGGGCCGCGCTCTCCGAGGCAACCATCCACTCGACGCCGCCCGGCGTCTCCCTCCGGCCGTAGACCAGCGGCCGGATGCCGAAGGGATCGCGGAAGGCCACCAGTCCGCGCCCGGCGATCATGCCGACCACCGCGTAGGCGCCCTCGGCCCGCTCGTGCACGCGTGCGATCGCGTTGAACACCGAGTCGGCGCTCAGGCCATCGTCGAGGAACCGGAGCAGCTCCTGGGCGAAGACGTTCAGCAGGATCTCGGAATCGGAATCGGTGTTGATGTGCCTGCGGTCGGTGGCGAACAGGGCCTGGTTCAGCTCGCGGGCGTTGATCAGGTTGCCGTTGTGGCCAAGGGTGATCCCGAAGGGCGAGTTCACGTAGAAGGGCTGTGCCTCGGCGGAGCTGGCCGTGCCGGCCGTCGGGTAGCGCACGTGCCCGATGCCCATGTTCCCGACCAGGCTGCGCATGTGCTGGGCCTGGAAGACGTCCCGGACCAGGCCGTTGTCCTTGCGAAGGTGGAGGCGCCCCTGGGCGTCCGATGTGACGATGCCCGCAGCGTCCTGTCCCCGGTGCTGCAGCACCAGCATCGCGTCATAGAGCAGCTGATTGACTGCGGCGGTGCCGACGACACCTATGACTCCACACATGACAGCTCCAATGGACTCTGGACCCGGTCCCGGGTCACACCTCGTCCGCAAGATCGCGCAGACGTTCCTGAATCGTCTCCGGCAGCTGGCTCAGGACCCACCCGACGAAGCGCTCGAACTCGGGCACCAGGCGGCTTTCCTGCCACCAGGATTCCTCCGGAACCAGCGTCAGCGACGCCACGAAGACCAGCAGCGCGACGATCAGCACGCCCCGCAGCAGCCCGAATACGATACCCAGGGACCGGTCCGTCCCGGTCAGGCCCGTGCCCCGGACCAGGCGGGTCGCGATGATGCCGGCGATCCCGCCGATGATCAGGACCAGGATGAACAGGATCGCGAAGGCGATGCCGAGGCGCAGGGTCTCGTCACTGAGGGCCGCCGGAAGGTATTCCGCGGTGGGCCCGGCAAAGCGGATGCCGACCCATATCGCCACGATCCAGGTGGCGACGGAAAACACCTCGCGCACGAAGCCGCGGTACAGGCTGATCAGACCCGAGATGGCGATGAGCCCGATAAATAGGAAGTCGATCCAGTTCACGTCATCCGAGTCCCGTAACCCGTGGCTGAACGCCGGCGCCGGTCGCCGGCGGGCGCGGTAGTCTACCCCAGACCGGGAGCGCGACTGCACCCGCCAGGGTTGCGCGTGGCGCCCGCGCAGCGATCACGGATGCGCCACCACGATGCCGGTGACGTCCATCCTGCGCTGCAGGTCGTCGCGCAGGCGCAGGGCCTCGTCACGTTCGGCCCGCGGGCCCACCTTCACGCGCCAGACGTCACGGTCATTGGCCCTGCCGCGCTCCACGAAGGCGGTAAAGCCCGCCTCACGCAGCCGCTGGACCTCGTCGCGCGCGTTCGCTTCCCTGCCGAAGCTGCCGACCTGCACCGACCAGCCGACCCGCGGCGCCGTGGCCCCTGCGGTGGCGGCCCGGCCGCTGGCCTCGGGGACCGGTTCCGGTGGAGAGACCTCCGGCACCTGCGCCACCGACGCCGCATCGTCGGCACCTTCGCCAACCGGGTCACTGCGGAGTTCGGGGACGGGCGCCGGCGGCGTGTGCGGCTCCACGAACACCGGACGATCCGGGATCGGCCGTTCCAGACCCTGCATCGCCTCGTAACCGGCGCCGTCGAACAGCCACGGCAGAAAGAGCACGGCGAGAAAGATCAGGACGACCGCCCCGACCATCCGGTAGCGTACGGGCGGTTCCATGGTCATGCGCCGTCGAACTCCCCGGCCCCGACTCCGGCACCCGCTCCGGCGCGGGGTTCCACGCTCCGCCGCGGGGCACCCGGAATGGAAGACGCAGTCTTGGTCGGCAACGGATCACTCTTCACGGTTGGACCGGACGGGGCGCCGCGCATGGCGAGCTGAGGCCAGCCAGGCCCGGCGAGGGAAGGAGTATAACGGTCCGCGCAGGGATTTTCCGGTGTCGGCCACGGCTCAACCCGGTCCATCAGCCCGTCCCCGTCTGCGGCTCGGCGGCGTCCATGGATTCCAGCACGGCCTGCACGGTCATGAAGGAACCGAAGACCACCACACGGCCGCCGGGTCCGGCGGCGGCCGAGGCCGCGGCGATCGCGGCCGCGGGATTCTCCGCCGCAACCACACGCGACCCGGGGAGGGACTCGAGTTCCTGCGCCAGCGCGCGCGCCGGCAGCGCACGCGCCGAGGGGATGTCGATCGGGACCCAGACGTCCACCCGCCCCTGCAGCGCCTCGAAGATCGGGCCGCGTTCCTTGTCGGCCATCAATGCCACGATCGCCGCAACCGGCCCGGGGACGGGATGGGCGGCGAGCCAGCCGGACAGTTCGCGCGCCGACTGCGGGTTGTGCGCGACATCCAGCAACCACTCCGGGCTCCCGGGCAGGCGCTGCAGCCGGGCGGGCGGCGACGCCGACAATCCGGCGCGGACGGCATCCGGTGTCAGCCGCTCCTGCAGCCCCAGCAGGTGCAGCACGGCCAGCGCGGTCGCGGCGTTCCGGCCACGCGCGCCGGTCAATTGCTCGCGCGCGCCTGCGCCCAGTTCAAGCTGCATCGACGTGCCCGCCCAGCACCAGCGCCACCCCGCACCCTCCGGTTCCGGTTGCAGCCAGTAGTCCCGACCGAGGCGGGAGATCGGGGCACCCAGGCCGAGGGCCGCGTCGAGCACGCTCGCCGGCGGCGTCTCCTCGCCCAGCGCCACGGGTCGGCCCGCGCGCATGATTCCGGCCTTCTCCCGACCGATCTGCTCGCGATCGTTGCCCAGCCACGCCTGGTGATCGAGGTCCACGCAGGTGATCGCGGCAACGTCCGCATCCCAGACATTCACCGCGTCCAGGCGCCCGCCGAGCCCGACCTCCAGCACCTGGAAATCCACCCGCTTTTCCCGAAACAGCCAGCCGGCGCCCAGGGTGCCGAATTCGAAATAGGTCAGCGGGCGGGTGCCGCGGGCCACGTCGACCGCAGCAAAGGCACGGCAGAGATCCGTGTCGGAGGCCGGGATTCCGTCAATGGCCACCCGCTCGTTGTACTGGAGCAGGTGCGGCGAGGTGTACAGGCCGACCCGGAAGCCGAGCTGCTGCAGCAATGCAGCGACCATCGTCGCCACGGTCCCCTTGCCGTTGGTGCCGGCGACGAGGACGGTGACCGGCGCCTGTTCGCGGAGCCCGAGGGTGTCCGCCACCGCCCCGACCCGTTCGAGGCTCAGGTCGATCTTCCGGGGGTGCAGGGTCTCCTGCCAGTCCAGCCACTGCTGCAGGGTGTCGAAACGCATCTCCACGCGGTCAGCCGTCTTCCGTCACGATGGCGCGCCCGGGGACCCACGCGGCGCGGACCGCAACAGGCCGGTGACGCCGGACCCGACTCAGCGCTGATGACCCGGCGGACAAGTCAGCCCGGTTCCCGGCGTTCTTCCCGACCGGGCTGCACCGCCTCGGCCGATTCGGCGGCGGGCACCCTGCCGCTGCCGCTCTCCCGGAGGGGATCCGTCACGGTCTCTGGCGGGATGTGGTGGGTGAACATCGCCAGCAGCGACGCCAGCCTCCCGCGCATCTCGCGCCGGTCGATGATCAGGTCTATGGCACCGTGCTGCAGCAGAAATTCGGAGCGCTGGAAACCCTCCGGCAGGGTCTCGCGCACCGTCTGCTGGATCACCCGCGGACCGGCGAAGCCGATCAGCGCCTTGGGCTCGGCGGCGTTGATGTCGCCCAGCATCGCGAGGCTGGCCGACACGCCGCCCATGGTCGGGTCGGTCATCACCGAGACGAAGGGTATGCGCTCCTCGCGCAGCCGGGCCAGCGCGGCACTGGTCTTCGCCATCTGCATCAGCGAGAACAGCGCCTCCTGCATGCGTGCGCCGCCGCTCGCGGAGAAGCAGACCATCGGAATCCGTTCCTTCAGCGCCCGTTCCGCACCCCGCACGAAGCGCTCGCCGACCGCGGAACCCATGGACCCGCCCATGAAGAAGAAGTCGAACGCGGCGGCGACGACCGGGGCGCCCTGCAGTTCCCCGCGCATCACCACCAGCGCGTCCTTCTCCCCGGTCGCCTTCTGTGCGGCGACCAGGCGGTCTCGGTACTTCTTGCTGTCCCGGAACTTCAGTACGTCGGAGGCCTCGACACCCCCACCGATCTCCTCCCGCACGCCCTCGTCGAGGAAGATCTCCAGACGCCGGCGCGCACCCACGCGACGGTGATGGCCGCACTTCGGGCAGACATCGAGGTTACGCTCCAGCTCCGGGCGGTAGAGCGTTGCATCGCAGCCCTCGCAGCGCACCCAAAGACCCTCCGGCACCGTGCGCTTGCTGACGCTGTCGGTGCGGATGCGCGATGGCATAAGCTTTTCGAACCAGCTCATGGACAATTTCCGTCCTCCTGCGGCCTGCCGCGGCTCAGACCGCGGCCGGCGTCGCTGTCCGCGCGGCGTCCATCGCCGTGCGCATTTCCCGCACCACACCGGCGGCCGCGGCACGGAACCGCTCGGGCGCCTCCGGGTGCTGCTCGGCGAGGCGCACGATCGCGCTGCCCACCACAACCGCATCGGCCACCTGCGCCACCGCCGCCGCGGTCGCCGCGTCGCGGATGCCGAACCCGACCCCGAGCGGGAGATCGGAGATCGCGCGAATGGCCTCGAGTCGCGCGGCAAGGACGGCCGGGTCCAGGCTCTGGGAACCGGTGACGCCCTTGAGGGAGACATAATAAATGAAACCGCGGGCGGCGGCCGCCACGTGCTGCAGGCGGAACTCCGACGTCGTCGGAGCCACGAGGAAGATCGGGTCGATCCCGGCACGCTCCAGCAGGCCGGCAAGGTCCTCGCACTCCTCCGGCGGCAGGTCCACCATCAGCACACCGTCCACACCGGCCTCCGCGGCTGCGGTCACGAAGACCTCGGGACCCATGCGCTCGACGGGGTTCAGATAGCCCATCAGGACCACCGGCGTGTCGGTGTCGGTCTGGCGAAACTCCCGCACCATCCCCAGTACGTTGCGCAGGCCCGTGCCATGGGCGAGTGCCCGCTCGCAGGCCAGCTGGATCACGGGTCCGTCCGCCATCGGGTCCGAAAACGGCACGCCGAGTTCGAGCAGGTCGGCACCCGCGGCCACCAGCTCGTGCATCAGCGGCACAGTCACGTCCGGAGCCGGATCGCCCGCGGTCACGTAGGGAATCAGGGCGGCCCGTCCGCTGGCCCGGGTCTCTTCGAAACGCCTGGCGATGCGGCTCACAGCTCGATCCCCTCGAGGTTCGCGATGGTGTTCAGATCCTTGTCCCCGCGGCCGGACAGATTGATGATCAGGCTTTGGTCGGGACGCATGCGCGGCGCGATGTCGATCACGTGCGCGATGGCATGGCTGGTCTCCAGCGCCGGGATGATGCCCTCGGTCCGTGTCATGCGGTGGAAGGCGCGCAGCGCCTGCTCGTCGGTGACCGAGACGTAGGTGGCCCGGCCCAGGTCCTTCAGCCACGCGTGCTCGGGCCCGACGCCAGGGTAATCCAGCCCGGCCGAGATGGAGTGCGTCGCGACGATCTGGCCGTCCTCGTCCTCCATCAGGTAGGTCCGGTTGCCATGGAGCACTCCGGGCTGCCCCGCGCACAGCGGTGCCGAGTGCCGCCCCGTAGCGATGCCCTCGCCACCGGCCTCCACTCCGATCATCTCCACCGACGGGTCACCCAGGAAGGGGTGGAACAGACCGATCGCATTCGAACCCCCGCCGACACAGGCGACGAGCGCGTCCGGCAGCCGCCCGGTCATCTCCAGGTGCTGCGCGCGCGCCTCGCGGCCGATCACGGACTGGAAGTCCCGCACCATCGCCGGATAGGGGTGTGGGCCGGCGACCGTTCCAATGATGTAGAAGGTGTTGTCGACGTTGGTCACCCAGTCACGCATGGCCTCGTTCAGGGCGTCCTTCAGCGTGCGCGAACCGGACTTGACCGCAACCACGTCGGCGCCGAGCAGGCGCATGCGGTAGACGTTGGGCGACTGGCGCTGGATGTCCTCGGCCCCCATGTAGACCACGCACTCGAGCCCGAGGCGCGCGGCAACCGTGGCCGCGGCCACGCCGTGCTGTCCGGCCCCCGTCTCGGCGATGATCCGGGTCTTGCCGAGCCGCTTGGCCAGCAGTGCCTGGCCGATGGTGTTGTTCACCTTGTGCGCACCGGTGTGGTTCAGGTCTTCCCGCTTCAGGTAGACCTGCGCCCCGCCCAGTTCGCGCGACAGGCGCTCGGCGTGATAGAGCGGGGTCGGACGGCCGACGAACTGCTTGAAATCGGTATCCAGTTCCGCGAGGAACTCGGGATCCCGCATGTACTTCTCGTAGACCGTCTGGAGTTCGTCCAGCGCGCCCATCAGGGTCTCGGCGACGAACCGCCCACCGTAGGGCCCGAAGTGCCCGCGCGCGTCCGGAAATGCCGCCCAGTCGACTGCCTCTTTCACTTCACTCACGTTCCACCTGCCTCACCATGTCCAAGAATTCCCGCACCAGCCGCGGATCCTTTTGTCCCGGGGCCGTCTCGACGCCGGAGCTTACATCGACCCCGAAGGGCCGGGTCAGTGCCAGCGCCGCGGCGACATTGCCCGGGTCGAGTCCGCCGGCCAGGAGCCAGGGCCGTTCCAGCGCTTCGGGAATCCGGCCCCAGTCGAAACGCTCGCCGGAGCCGCCCATCTTGCCGCCGGCATGGCTGTCGAGCAGAAAACCCCGTGCCGCGGGGTGGGCTTCCATCTCCCTGCGGGGATCCGCGCCGCCGCCCATTGCGATCGCCTTCAGGTAGCGCAGCCCGAAGCCCTCGCAGAATGCCGCGTCCTCGCGACCGTGGAACTGCAGCAAGTCCAGGGGGCAGCCCCGCAGTACCCGTTCGACCTCCTCGGGCGCCGGGTCCACGAAGAGCCCCACCGCCGAGACGAAGGGCGGCAACGCGGCGGCGATCGCCGCCCCCTGCTCCACCCTCACCGCCCTGCGGCTGCGTGGATAGAACACCAGGCCGATGGCGTCGGCCCCGGCGCCCGCCGCCGCCACTGCCTGGCCGGGATCGGTGAGGCCGCAGATCTTGACCCGATAGCGCATGATAACGGCCGAGAGTACCAGAACGCGCCCCGCATCGCGGTGAAGAACCGTTTCTACGGGGTGATCGGGACACCGTGGTGCGCGGGCGCCAGCGGCAGCCCGAAGGCCGGATCGTAGTCGACGCCGACGAGGTAGAGGCCGCCGGCCGGCGCGGTGATCCCGGAGGCCCGCCGGTCGCGCGCCGCCATCACCTCGTGAACCCAGTCGGCGTCGCGCTTGCCCTGGCCGATCGGCAGCAGCACCCCGGCCATGTTGCGCACCATGTGATGCAGGAAGGCGTTCGCGTGCACGTCCAGGATCACGTGGCGACCGTGACGCGTGACGCGGATCGAGTGCACCGTCTTCACTGCGGACTTCGCCTGGCACGCGGCCGCACGCAGGCTGCTGAAGTCATGGGTACCCACGAACAGCTGGGCGGCCTCGTGCATGCGCCGGGCGTCCAGTGAATAGCGCCACCACGCCAGACCCGACGCCTGGATCGCGGGCCGCATCGGCTGGTTCGCGATCAGGTAGCGGTACCGGCGACCGCATGCCGAGAAGCGTGCGTGAAAGCTCGTCGGTACCGGCCAGGCCCATTGCAGCGAGATGCTCGCGGGAAGCCGCGCGTTGCCACCGAGCAGCCAGTTGCGCGCTTCACGCCGCGCCGTCGTATCCAGATGGATCACCTGCCCGGTCGCGTGCACTCCCGCATCGGTGCGGCCCGCACACTGCAGATCCACCGCGTGTCCCGCAACGAAACCCAGGGCCCGCTCCACCTCGCCCTGCACGCTGCGGCCATCCTTCTGGCGTTGCCAGCCGACGAACTCACTGCCGTCGTACTCGACCCCGAGGGCCCAGCGCTGAACGAGCGGTGCGGTTACGGACATCAGGCGCCCGTCGCCGGCGACACGACGCGGAGTGCGACAGCGACCACGACCGCCAGCCAGAGCAGGGCCACCTGCCAGAGCACACCCGTGTCGCGGAGCTCCGATGGCCGGCCGGGTTCCGCAGTACCGGGCTGCGCAGCCGGCACCCCCGCGCCCCCGGCAAGGGCGTGGTCCAGACGCTCGATCAGGAACTCCCGGCCCGCCTTCAGGCGGCTCCAGCGTGATCCCCGGACCCGGTGCCGGAAGGCCCGGTACTCGGTCTGCTGTGTCTCGAACAGCTCCAGTGCGAGAAACAGGCGCCGCGCAAAGGCCTCACCCCGGGTGCCAAGCAGCATCAGCCATCGGCTCAGGCCCCGTATCTGGGCCGGCCGCTCGAAGGCGCTGGTCAGCCACGCCACCCAGAAGACCACGGACAGCAGCGCAGCGATACGCAGCCCGGCATCGCCAAGTCCCTGCAACGACGGGGCCAGGTGCCCCCAACCCGTGGCGTCGGCAGCCGGGGACAGCCAGCCAAAGAAGATCAGCAGCGAAAGCAGGAACCACTTCAGGCGCCACGCAAGCCGCAGGCCCCGCCGGAGCGGCCAGCGGCCGGCAGCCAGCAACAGCGACAGCACGACGAAGCCCGGGACCAGTCCGGCAGGCGACGGGTTGACCAGCGTCGCTGACATCGCGACCACGCCGGCGATCGCCAGACTGGCGGGAAGATCGGCGGGCACCCCGCCCCGTCCGTGACCGTGCCCGCCGCCGGCGGCGCCGGCTTCAGCCGTCACTGCCCTCGATCTGCCGCCGGATCTCCTCCACCTTGGCCTTCTGCGCATCGGTGGCGGTGGGCATGATCTCCTCCAGCAGCGCCAGGGCACCGTCGCGATCGCCCATCTCGACAAAGGCCTCGGCCAGGCTGAGCCTCATGCCGTTCTGGGAGTTGTCAGTCGCGGCATCCACCCCGGGACCACCGGCCCCTTCCGGTTCCATCGGCTCGAGGTCGGGGAGGGTCAGTTCGGGAAGCTCATCGGCCTCGGCCTTCTGATCAGCGGGACTGCCCCCGGTCGGTTCGCTGTCCTCCAGATCGTCCAGGTCGAAACGCAGCGACTGGTAGTCGTCTCCGGTTTCACCCGGGGCCGCACCCATCCCGCCACCGGCGCCAGTGACCTCTTCGGCTTCGCCGGACAGATCGAACTCCAGGGGTTTCTCCAGCCCGCCGGGGCCCGAGGCCTCAGCGTCCTCGTCCGCGACGCCTGCGACGTCGTCGCCGGTCTCCGGCTCCGGAAAACGGGACTCCGCCGCCTCGACACGTTCGCGCAGCGCATCCTGCCCGGGCCCGAGCTGGGCACGCACCGCCTCCGCCTCCCGGCGGACCGCATCGCCGTCATCGTTGGCGGCGTGGGCCTCGATCAGCCGGACGCGGTACTCCGGATCCCCGCGTCCGTCGCGGATTGCGCCCTCGAGTGCCGCAATCGCCTGGTCGTTCATGCCGTAGGCGAGATAGAGATCGACGTCGGCGAGGATGTCGTCGCCCTTGTCGTTCACTACGTCGGTCTCCTCACCGGCAGCGACGGGGCCTTCGTCGGCCGGGCCTTCGTCCCGCTGCGCCGCGGCGGCAGCAGCCGCGCCAGCCGCGGCGCCGGCAGCCGTGGCAGCCATCGTGCGCGTGGCGGGTTCAGCGGATCGCCCTGCCGCAGGATCCTTCATGGCCGACGTTGCACGGGCCGGCGCGATGCCTCCCCGTGATGTCACGGGCACCTCGTAGGCGGGCTCGCTGCGGCGCGGCCGGAACACCGAGACGAGCAGCAGCAGGAAGAGCAGCACGGAGGTCGCGGCGAGGAGGAGCAGGAGCGGATCGGCAAGCAGGCGCTCCTGCAGTGGCGCGCCCTCGGCGCCACTTGCCGGCGACCCCTCAGCCCGCTGCTCGCGCAGGGCCTGCATCCCTTGCTCCAGCTGCGCGAGTTCGGCGTTCATCACGCTGATCACCTGGTCCCGCTCCTCGAGCTCCATGCGCAGCGAACTCAACTCGTCCCTCAGTTCACCCATCGCCACCTGCTGGGAGAGCAACGCCTCCTCGACGACCGGCCCTCCGGCGCCCGCAACCGCCACGGGCTCGAATGCCTCTTCTCCGAGGATCTCCAGCCGATCCGTCACCGCGGCCTCGGCATCGGCCGGCTGCACGGTTTCCGCGTCCGCAACGGCATCGGCAGCCGGGTCCGTCGCCGCTTCCGGTTCGGCCTCTGCGGCCGGTTCGGCCGTGGGCTCCGCAGCCTCCGCCGGCGCCTCTGCCACGGCCTCGGGGACAGGCTCCTCCGCAGCCTCCGCCGGCGCCTCTGCCACGGCTTCGGGGGCAGGCTCCTCCGCGGCGGGCGGTGGCGTCGGCGCGCGGCGCTCACGCCATTCCGCGGTCTGGCGCCGGAATTCCTCCAGCGCGTCTCGCCTGCTGTAGCCCGCGACCTCCGCCTGTCCCGGCAGGCTCAGCTCGGCTCCGGCCCGAAGCTGATTGATGTTGCCGCCGATGAAGGCCCGGGGATTCGCGTCACGAATGGCGATCATCGCCTGCTGGTCCGTGACCCCGGTGTAGCCCTGGCGGCGCACGATCCTGGCGAGGGTGTCACCGCTGCGCACGGTATAGGTCTCGGTGACCGCCGGCGTCGCGTCCCGCGCGGGCGCAGCGGGCTCGGGCCGCGGGGCGGGTTCCGGCGCGCGGGTGACTGCGGGCGCGGCGCTCCGCTCAGGCGCGAAGGCCACCGGCGGGTCAAGCAGGATCGTATATTCGCGCAGGACCCGACCCGCCCCCCAGCTGGCCTCGAGCAGCAGGCCCACGTAGGGCTCACGCACCGGCTGCCGGGTGGTCAGACTGACCACCCGGCTCGTCCCGGTTCCCTCGATCGAGATCTCCAGGTCCGCGGGGATGGCCGCACGCGGCAAACCCGACCTTAGGTACGCATCCCGGGAGGCGACCCGGATCTCCAGCTCATCGCCGGCCAGCGCGGCGCCCTCGGCCCGGAACTGGGCCTGAAGCGGCTGGTTCAGAAACGACCGGACCTCGAGCTCGCCGAGACTCACGCTCGCCGTCGCGGATGCCGAGACCGCAATCAGAATCAGCAGCAGAAAGAGTCTTCGCACTTGTTCCCCCTCGCCAGTGCCCGAGACCAACGGCATCGAATCCGGAAGGACCCGTCCGCCCGCACCCCTGACGCAACACATGCCCTGCGTTTCTTAAAGAAGGTTAACAGAGACCGGATACGCCGTCACCGTCAGCGTTCTCTCGGTCCACGCTCTCCAGGTCAACGATCCCCCGGGTCAACGATCCCCCAGGTACTCCCGGATCAGAACCTCCGCAATCTGTATCGTGTTCAGCGCCGCGCCCTTGCGCACGTTGTCGGACACGACCCACATGTCCAGACCCCGCGGATGGGAGATGTCCTCGCGAATACGGCCCACGAAGACCGGGTCGGTCCCGCTGCCCTCCGTCACCGCGGTCGGATAGCCGCCGGGCGCCCGCTCGTCCAGGACCGTGACACCCGGCGCGCCGCTCAGCAGTTCGCGTGCCCGCTCGGCACTGATCTTTTCCCGGGTCTCGATGTGAACCGCCTCGGAATGGCCGAAGAAGACCGGTATGCGCACCGTCGTCGGGTTCACCTGGATCGACTCGTCACCGAAGATCTTCCGTGTCTCCCAGACCATCTTCATCTCTTCCTTGGTGTAGCCGTTGTCCATGAAGGCGTCGATGTGCGGCAGGGCGTTGAAGGCGATCTGCTTTGGATATACCTGACACTCCACCGGTTTCCCGTTCAGCAGCGCCGCGGTCTGGTGGGCGAGTTCCTCGATCGCGTCCTTGCCGGTGCCCGACACCGCCTGGTACGTGGCCACGTTGATCCGCTCGAGGCCAACCGCGTCACGGATGGGCTTCAGGGCCACCAGCATCTGGATGGTCGAGCAGTTCGGGTTCGCGATGATGCCGCGCGTGCGGAAGCCCGCGATCGCCTCCGGGTTCACCTCGGGCACGACCAGCGGGACGTCGTCGTCGTAGCGGAACTGCGAGGTGTTGTCCACGACCACGCAGCCTGCAGCAGCCGCCTTTGGTGCGTAGATGGCCGAGACCGAGGCGCCCGGCGAAAAGAGACCCACCTGGACCTTCCCGAAATCGAACTCGGCCAGATCCTCCACCACCAGTTCGCGCTTGCCGAAGGCCACCCGCTTGCCCACGGAACGTTCGCTGGCAAGGGCGTACACGTTGCGCACCGGGAACTTCCGCTCCGCGAGGATCGACAGCATGGTCTCGCCAACCGCCCCTGTAGCGCCGACCACCGCAACATCAAAAGTCTTTTCATTCATATCGATATCACTCATTTCCAATCCTGTTTATTCACCAAGCGCCGCGACCAGCGCATCGCCCATCGCGGTCGTGCCAACGAGCGTCGCGCCCTCGGAATGAATGTCGGCAGTCCGAAGCCCCTGGTCGAGCACGCGCCCCACCGCATCCTCGATGCGGCGGGCACCGGCCTCGTGTCCGAGGCTGTGCCGCAGCAGCATCGCCACGGACAGCACGGTGGCGATCGGATTGGCGATGTCCTGCCCGGCAATGTCCGGCGCCGAGCCGTGGATCGGCTCGTACAGGCCCGCCCCCTCCGCGTTGAGCGACGCCGAGGGCAGCATCCCGATGGACCCCGTGAGCATCGAGGCCTCGTCCGACAGGATGTCGCCGAAGATGTTGCCGGTCACCATGACGTCGAACTGTTTTGGCGCGCGCACGAGTTGCATTGCAGCATTGTCCACATACATGTGGGAGAGCTCCACCTCGGGGTAATCCTGACCGACGCGGGTCACGACCTCGCGCCACAACTCCGAGACCTCGAGCACGTTGGCCTTGTCGACCGAGCACAGCCTGCGGCCGCGCTTCAGGGCTGCGTCGAAGCCCACGCGCGCGATGCGCTCGATCTCCGTCTCGCTGTACACCGCCGTGTTGAATCCGACGCGCTGGCCGTTGCGCACCTCCACGCCACGCGGCTGGCCGAAATAGATATCGCCCGTCAGTTCGCGCACGATCAGCAGGTCGAGCCCGGCCACCACCTCCGGCCGCAGCGTCGAAGCCGCCGCAAGCTGCGGGTACAGGATCGCCGGGCGCAGGTTCGCGAACAGCCCGAGATCCGCGCGGATCCCGAGCAGCCCGCGCTCCGGGCGCTTCGAACGCTCCAGCGCCTCGTACTGCGGTCCGCCCACCGCGCCGAGCAGGATCGCATCCGCCTCGCGGGCGATTTCGCGCGTCGCCTGCGGATACGGCTCCCCGGCCGCGTCGTACGCGGCACCGCCGATCAGACCCTCGTCGATGCCAAGCTCAAGACCCTCGAGTTCCGCCACCCGGTCCAGGACCTTCAGCGCCTCCTTCACGATCTCCGGGCCGATTCCGTCGCCCGGCAACACCAGAATCCTCTGCACCTCGTCTGCTCCTCGCATGATTGATACCGCGCAAAGCGCGCTCAGTCCTCCAACCTCCGGGGAAGAGGGCGGGGCCGGGCCCGGCGAAGGTCAACAACCGCCCCTGATCCATTTTTATTCTAACGTCCAACGCAAACGTCGCCGTCAGCGTATAAGCCGCATCCCCTCCAGCGGGTGTCGGCAGCAGGGATGCTGCCGTCAAGCCTACAGGGATGTATTCACGGCGTCCCGCTGGAGGGGATGCGGCTTATACGCGCTCGGAGCCCGCCCCAACGGGTGTCGGCAGCAGGGACGCAGCCGTCAAAGCCTACAGGGATGCATTCACGGCGTCCCGCTGGAGGGGATGCGGCCCATACGCGCTTCGGAGCCCCGGAGCGGTCACCTCACGCCACGATCAACCACGGGGCCTCCTGGCGCCGGCGTTCCTCGTACGCCCGTATCTGATCCGCATGCTGAAGCGTCAGTGCGATATCGTCCAGGCCCTCGAGCAGGCGGCGGCGCCGATCGGCATCGATCTCGAACCGGAAGGCGGGTCCACCGGGCACCCGCACCGCCTGCGCCTGCAGATCCACCTCGATCTCGAGGCCGGGGTCGGCCTGCACCCGCCGGAACAGCTCGTCCACTTCTTTCTCTCCCAGAACAACAGGGAGAAGACCGTTCTTGAAGCTGTTACTGAAGAATATGTCGGCAAAGGACGGCGCGATCACCGCCCGGAAACCGAAGTCGTCCAGGGCCCAGACCGCGTGTTCGCGGGAGGAACCGCAGCCGAAGTTCTCGCGGGCGAGCAGGATGCTTGCCCGATCGAAGGGCGGCTTGTTCAGCACGAATTCCGGGTTGGGGCGACGACCGGCGTTGTCCGCGTCAGGCTGGCCCGGGTCGAGGTAGCGCCAGTCGTCGAAGGCGTTCACGCCAAACCCCGTGCGCTTGATCGACTTCAGGTACTGCTTGGGGATGATCGCGTCGGTATCGACGTTGGCGCGGTCGAGCGGGGCCGCAATACCCCGGTGTACGGTGAATGCCTGCATCCTTCAGCCCTCGAGTTGAGCGGGTTCGACGAAGTGCCCGGCCACCGCGGCCGCCGCGGCCAGCGCCGGGCTGACCAGGTGGGTGCGGCCGCCCTGCCCCTGCCGGCCCTCGAAGTTCCGGTTCGAGGTGGAGGCACAGCGCTCTCCCGGTTCCAGCCGGTCGGCATTCATCGCCAGGCACATGGAACAGCCCGGATCGCGCCACTCGAAACCGGCGTCGAGGAAGATCCTGTCCAGCCCCTCGGCCTCGGCCTGCTGCTTCACCAGCCCCGAGCCGGGCACCACCATCGCGAGCTTGATGTTCTCCGCCTTGCGCCGCCCGCGCACGACGGCCGCCGCCTCCCGCAGGTCCTCGATGCGCGAGTTGGTGCAGGAGCCGATGAAGACCTTGTCGGGCCGGATCGCGACGATGGGCGTGCCCGCCTCGAGGCCCATGTAGGACAGCGCCCTGCGCATGCCCTCGGCGCGCACCGGGTCCTGCTCCCGGTCCGGGTCCGGCACCTGCCCGGAGACCGGGACCACCATCTCGGGCGAGGTGCCCCAGCTGACCTGCGGCTCGATCACCGCCGCGTCGAGTTCCACCACGCGGTCGAACCGGGCATCGGGGTCGCTGACCAGCTCGCGCCAGGCAGCCGCGGCCTGCTCGAAGAGCGCGCCGGTCGGTGCCTGGGGGCGGCCCCGCACGTATTCGATGGTCTTCTCGTCGACCGCCACCATGCCGGCGCGTGCACCGGCCTCGATGGCCATGTTGCAGACCGTCATCCGGCCCTCGATGGACAGGCTGCGGATCGCGGAACCGCCGAATTCGATGGCGTAGCCGTTGCCGCCCGCGGTGCCGATCGCGCCGATGGTCGCGAGCACCACGTCCTTGGCGGTCACGCCCGGGCGCAGCTCGCCCTCGATCCGGACCAGCATGCTCTTCGACCGGCTCTGCCACAGGCACTGGGTCGCCAGCACGTGCTCCACCTCGGAGGTGCCGATTCCGAAGGCCAGCGCACCGAGCGCGCCATGGGTCGAGGTGTGGGAATCGCCGCAGACGACCGTCATTCCCGGCAGCGTCGCGCCCTGCTCCGGCCCGATCACGTGCACGATGCCCTGGCGAAGGTCCCGCATCGGGAAGAACCGGAGCCCGTATTCCGAGACGTTGTGCTCCAGCGTCTCCACCTGGATCCGCGAGACCGGGTCCGCAATACCCCGCTCCCGGTGATCCGTCGGCACGTTGTGATCCGGCACCGCCAGCACCGAGTCACCGCGCCACGGCTTGCGTCCGGCCAGGCGCAGCCCCTCGAAGGCCTGGGGGGAAGTGACCTCGTGCACCAGATGACGGTCGATGTAGAGCAGCGTGGTCCCGTCCGGCTCTTCGTGGACGACGTGTGCCCGCCACAATTTGTCGTAAAGCGTCTGACCGGACATGGTTCCTCCTGCTAGCACGGCAAACGGGCCGCATCATACCGCGTCCGCGGCCGGCGGGCCGCGAATGCACGCAACGAAAGAGACCCGATTGCGGCCAGAGGCCGCTCCTGCGGATCAGGAGCTGTTGACTGCCGCCGCGACGCCGGCATCGCGGGCGACTGCGACGACGCCGCTGCGGGCCACGGCGGTCAGCACCGCCTGCACCGCCGCACCGGCGCTGTCCTCGGCGATCGCAACCCCCGCGAAGCGGTGGCCGTTCACCGCCAGTGCCACCGCTGCCAGCGCTCGGGCGCCGGTGCTGTGCTCCAGCGCGTGTTCGTCGAACTCCACCACATCCGCCGAAAAACCGTAGCGACGCTCCAAGGCGGCGACCAGCGCCGACACCACGCCATCCCCGCGTTCGGTCAGCCGCTGTACCACCCCGTCCCGGGCGAGCTGCACGTCGATCTCCACCTGCGACCCCTGTCGGTTCAGCCGGTAGCCGCTCAGCTGCCAGCCCTCGGGGGTGTCCAGGTACAGGCGATCGAACAGGCTTCCGACCGTCCGCGAGTTGACCTCCGCGCCGGTGGCCTCGGCCTCCGCCTGCACCGCCCGGGCAAACTCCACCGCCAGCCAGCGCGGCAGCGTGATGCCGTGATCGCGCTCCAGCACGTGCGCGACGCCGCCCTTGCCCGACTGACTGTTGATCCGGACCACCGCCTCGTACTGGCGGCCCAGATCGCGCGGGTCGATCGGCAGGTACGGCACCTGCCAGGGGCCGCCGTGCTGTTTCTGATGGCTCATGCCCTTGCGGATCGCATCCTGGTGACTGCCCGAAAAGGCGGTGTAGACCAGTTCCCCGGCCCACGGGTGACGCGGATGCACGGGCAACGCGGTGCACTCCGTGTAGACCGTTTCGATCCCCTCCATATCCGACAACTCTATACCCGGTTCAATCCCTTGCGAGTACAAGTTCATCGCAACTGTAACGAGATCCATGTTGCCGGTCCGTTCGCCGTTGCCGAACAGGGTGCCCTCCAGCCGATCGGCACCCGCCAGCAGGCCGAGTTCGGCGGCCGCGACGCCGGTGCCCCGATCGTTGTGCGTGTGCAGGGACAGCAGGAAGTGCTCGCGCATCGCGACGTGATCGCAGAACCACTCGATCTGGTCCGCGAACACGTTCGGCATGGTGATCTCCACCGTTGCCGGCAGATTGATGATCACGCGCTGACCCTGGTCCGGCCGCCAGATCGCATTCACTGCGTCGACCACCGCCACTGCGTAGTCGGGCTCCGTCGCCGAGTAGCTCTCGGGCGAGTACTGGAAGGTCCAGTCAGTGTCAGGGTAGTCGCGGGCGACGTCCCGCACCCAGCGCGCGCCATTCTCTGCGATCGCCCGCACGCCGTCCCGGTCCAGTCCGAAGACCTGCTCGCGCTGGGCCGGGTTGGTGGAGTTGTACACGTGCACGATGGCGCGCCGCACACCCTCCAGGGCCTCGAAGGTGCGCCGGATCAGGTCCTCGCGCGCCTGCGTCAGCACCTGGATGGTCACGTGATCGGGTATGCGGCCCTCGTCGATCAGCCGCCGCGTGAACTCGAAGTCCGGCTGCGACGCGGACGGAAAGCCGACCTCGATCTCGGTCAGACCGATCCCGACCAGCAGGTCGAAGAAACGCAGCTTCTGCTCGACGGACATCGGCCGCTCGAGCGCCTGGTTGCCGTCGCGCAGATCCACGCTGGCAAACAGGGGCGCTTGCTCCACGCGGCGATCGGGCCAGCGACGGTCGGGCTTCGCGATCGCCGGTGCGGGTGCGTACTTCCGGTGATTGAACTGAACTGGGCGCATGGTCTTCCTCTTGATCCGTTGTCCGGGGGCGTCCGGAACCCCGCGCTTCGCCGGCAGGCGATCGGGGCGCGGACGCCGCGTCATTCGATGGCACCATGATATTCCGATCCCCGCGCAATTAGTCGTCTTTCTGGCTCCCGTTTCCATCCCATTTGCAATATAATTGCCGGAATAACGCATTTTGGGAAATATCTGCATGTCTGCTTCGGGCACGAACAAACCCCACGCGCTGGACCGCACCGACCGGCGCATTCTCGAGACGCTGCAGGAGAACGCCGGACTCTCGAACCAGGAGCTCGCGGATCGCGTCGGGCTGAGCCCCTCCCCCTGCCTGCGCCGGGTGCGGGCACTGGAGGAGGCCGGCATCATCGTCGGGCGTTACGCGCTGCTGGACCGAAAGCTCCTCGGGCTCGAGATCACCGCGCTGATCCACATCGGCATGGACCGGCACACGCCGGAGCGCTTCGCCGCCTTCGAGGAGGCGGTCTCCAGCTACCCGGAGGTCCAGCACTGCTACCTGATCACCGGGCAGGCCGCGGACTACCTGCTGCAGGTCGTGGTCCCGGACATGGACGCCTACCAGGACTTCCTGCTGCGCCGGATCACCCGGCTCGAGGGCGTCAGCAGCGTGCATTCGAGCTTCGTGCTGCGCCGGGTGATCGACCGCACGGCCTTGCCACTGGGTTATTTGCGGAGCTGATCACCGCTGACTCACGCACGCGTGGCGTTCCTGCCCGGCACTGTCTTGCCTGAGCATGGAGGAACACGGTGTGCGCCTCGGGAACCGGTAGGGCGGAAGAGCGTAGCGTCATCCGCCGTGCGGCGATCGCAA
>RECA01000037.1 GCA_007692435.1 Thioalkalivibrio sp. | reverse complement strand
TCAGGAAGGCGGCGATCAGCAGGGCCAGCAGGCTCATCGCGGTGAGGTTGATCCGGAAGGCCTGGGCGAGTTCGCGCGCCGCGGCATCCCGCGCCGCCACCGGCACCAGATCGAGACCGGCGGGGAGCGCGGCCTCGAGCGCCGCCGGGCCGTCCGGCTGATCGAGCCGGGCATCGATGCGGTCCAGTTTGCCGACACGGTCCAGCAACAGCTGCGCAGTGGCAATGTCCGCGATCCACACCCGAGCGTCCTCGCCGGCCTCCGGGGCGGCGATCGGTGTAACCTCGCGTTCCCCGGCGGGGGTGACCAGCACGACCCGGTCTTTGTCTTCCCGGATGGACCGTTCGTCCAGCCAGTGCGGGGGCACCAGCACGGTGCCGGGCTCGGTCAGCAGCCGCTGGATCGGTGCGGCGCCGAAGCCTGCCGCGCCTTCGCGAAACGGGGCCTCCGCCAGCGGATCGATCCCGAGCAGGTAGATCGTCTCCCCGGACTCCAGCCGCAGCGGCCCCTCGACGATGGGTGCGATATCGCGCCACCCCTGCAGCCGCAGGTCGCGGTAGTGCTCCTCGGGAAAGCCCTCCACCGGACCCAGCACCTGGTGGGTGGCGGCCCCGGCCACCTCGATCATCGAGCGGTCGAAGGCCCGCTGCGCCGACTGGTTCGCGAGGTCCACGGCCAGCACCACGGCCACCGCGATGATCACGCCGAGTATCGTCAGCAGGCGTTGCAGCGGATGGCGCGTCCAGTCGCGCAGCCAGGCGCGCAGGAGCAGCGTGCTACCGGTCATCGGTGGCTTCGGCCAGCAGGCGCCCGTCGACCATGCGCAGTGTGCGATCCAGCCGCGCGGCGAGCGCCTCGCTGTGCGTGACCATCAGCAGCGCGGCGCCCGAGTCCTGCACCTGGTCCAGCAGCAACTGGAACACCGCGTCGCCGGTCCTCGAGTCCAGGTTTCCGGTGGGTTCGTCGGCGAGGATCAGGATCGGCCGGTGCACCAGTGCCCGGGCGATCGCGACCCGTTGCTGCTCGCCGCCGGAGAGCTGCTCCGGGTGGCGATCCGGCTTGTTGGCCAGCCCGACCCGTTCGAGCTGCGCATGCGCCAGCTCGCGGGCCGCTGCTCCCCGGGCCGTACCGGACAGCTCGAGCGGCAGCGCCACGTTCTCGAGGGCCGTCAGGGTGGGAATCAGGTGGAAGGCCTGAAACACGATCCCCATCTGTTCGCGGCGAAGCAGTGTCCGCTCGCGCTCGCCGAGGGCGCCGAGTTCGCGGCCGCCGACCCGCACCGTGCCGCCACTCGGCCGCTCCAGGCCCCCGGCCAGGTGCAGCAACGTGGACTTGCCACTGCCGCTCTCCCCCACGATCGCAACCCGTTCACCACCCGGCAGGGTCAGGTCGACCGCGTTCAGGATCGTGGCCGCGCCGGCGCCGCCGCGATAGGCGAAGCTGAGGGAATGACATTCGAGGACCGTGCTGGACTGCATTGTCATCTGTTTTTCCGGGTCGACCTCTGCGCAGGGACCCCGGAGGCCTGATTTGGTTCGGGGCTTTGGGGCGCTGCGGTGGGTTGTACGCTGATTGGTGGGTCCGCTGCGCTTGACCCACCCTACCGAGTGGGCGATGCCGAGACCATCCCGGGGTCATCCCGGTTTCGCCCGCAGCCGTCCTCCGTTACAATCCGGTGGCTGTCCGATGATTGGGTATCTGCCTTGAAACGCAACCGACGCAGTCGATCTAGTCAAGCCCTGCGGTAGCAGACCCCCTCCTGGTTCGGTCTTCTTCTGCAGGGCACGTGGAAGTTGGGCCGGGCCATCGTGTGATTCCCCCGCGATCTCGCCATCCAAGGCCAGTCCTCCGCCGGTGGAGGCAGGGCCAAGGGAAGCGCTGATCGGCACACCGTTCCCGCGCCAGTTTCCGAGGATGCGCCGCAGCCGGCGCGAGCAACGTTCCGGTCACATACGGGAACGGCCAGGAGATGGGCATGGAACACAACCTGGAACAGTTCGTCGTCGAGATTCAGGAGCTGCTGCGCCTGGACGACCGCGACGCGTTGCAGGAGATTCTCGACTCAATGCGCGTCCAGGACATCGCCTGGGTGCTGATGGAGCTCTCCAGCGACGATCTCCCGACGGTGTTCAACCGCCTCCCCCCCGGACGCAAGGCGGACGTCTTCGGCTATCTCGATCGCGAGTACCAGGTGCGGCTCCTTGCCTCGACGCCGCGCGCCGACGCCCGCTTCCTGCTGTCGGAGATGGATACCGACGACCTCACCGCGCTGCTGCAGTCGCTGGACGAGGACGAAGTCCGCGAATACCTGCGGCTGCTGCCCTTCCGCGCGATCCGGCGCGCCCTGAAGCAGCTCAACTACCCGGAGAATTCGGTCGGCCGGGTGATGTCCTCGGGCGTGGTCGCGGTGGAACCGGACTGGAGCATCCGGCAGGCCCTGGCCTTCATCCGCCGCAATGCGGACGAGCACTCGAACAACGTGATCTTCGTGGTCGATGCGGACCGCCGGCTGCTGGCCGCGGTGCCGATCCGCCGCTTCCTGAGGGGCCAGCCCGCCGACCCGGTCTCCACGCTGTTGCAGGACGCCTCGCCCGTATCCGTCTCGGTGCTGGAGGAGCCCATCGAGGCCGCGCGCCTGATCCAGCACTACGATCTCGAGACCCTACCGGTCGTCGGCGAGGACGGGGTGCTGCTCGGCGTCGTCACCGTCGACGACGTGGTGGACCTGCTGGAGGCCGAGTCGACCGAGGACTTCCACAAGATGGGTTCCGTCGGCAGCCTCACCCTGAGCCTGCAGACCGCGAGTCCTGCCCTGCTCTTCCGCAAGCGCGTCGGCTGGCTGCTGGTGCTGGTCGCCTTCAATACCATGGGTGGCTACGTGATCTCGCGCTACGAAGAGGCGATCGAGGCGCTGGTTGCGCTGGTCTTCTTCCTGCCGCTGATCATCGCCTCCGGCGGCAATGCCGGCGCGCAGAGCTCCACGCTGATGGTCCGCGCGATCGCGACCGGCGAGGTCACTGCCCGTGACTGGCTCAAGCTCTGGGGCAAGGAGATTGGGGTCTCGGTCTCGCTGGGCCTAACGATGGGCCTTGCGGTGTCGATGATCGGGTTTTGGCGGGGCGGATATGAACTGGCGCTACTGGTCGCGATCGCCATGACCCTGATCGTGGCCGCGGCCAGCGTCGTCGGCATGCTGCTGCCAATCGTTCTGACCCGACTGAAGCTGGATCCGGCGACCGCCAGCGTACCGCTGGTCACGTCCCTCGCCGACATCTTCGGCATCCTGATCTATTTCGCGCTGGCCGTGGCGATCTTCAACATCAGCATGGGCGGGGTCTGACTTCACCACCATGAGCACCGTCGTCCAGGAAGAACCGACCCTTGCGGATATCCTGCGCGCTGCGCTGGATCAGGGGGACACCGGACATCTGCCGGAGTTGCTGGAGGCTCACGCCGCGCAGGACATCGCCCATGCGCTGACGAAGCTGCCCCGCCGGCAGTGGCAGAGCCTGTTCGAGCGCCTGGATCACGAACACGCCGCCGACATCTACGCGCACCTGCCCACCGAGCAGCAGACGCTGCTGCTGGAGGATCTCGACCACGACCAGGCGACCGGCCTGATCGGGCAGCTCTCCTATGATGACGCGGCGGCGGTGCTGCATGAACTGGAGGATGAACACGCCGGGACGATCCTGGGTGCGCTGCCAGATGATGACCAGCGGGTGCTCAACGCATTGCTCGCCTACCCGGAGGAGAGCGCCGGGCGCATCATGACCCCGGAGTTCGCGGCCGTGCGTTCGGAATGGACGGTTGAGGAGGCGCTGGATCACCTCCGCGAACACAGCGAGATTGCGGAAACGGTGAACACCATCTTCGCCGTCTCCACGGAGGGCCAGCTGCTGGGCTGGGCGCGACTGAAGGACCTGCTGCTCAGCCGCCCGCGGGCTCGCGTCGAAACGATCCTGCGTACCGACATCGTCAGCATCGAGGCCCACGAGGACCAGGAAGAGGCAGCTCGGCGGATCAGCCATTACGACCTCGACGTCCTGCCGGTGCTCGACGAAAACGGTGCGATCCTCGGCATCATCACCGTGGACGACGTGCTCGACATCATCCGCGACGAGACTACGGAGGACTTCCACCGCATGGCGGCCGTGGCCGACCTCCCGCTATCCATGCGCGAGGCCAGCATGCGCCTGCTCTATCGCAAGCGCGTCGGCTGGCTGGTGATCCTGGTCGCGGTGAACATCCTCTCCGGGGCTGCCATCGCCTTCTTCGAGGCCTCGATCGAGGCCGTCGTGGCCCTCGTCTTCTTCCTCCCGATGGTCATTGCGACTGGCGGCAATGCCGGGGCACAGGCGTCGACACTGATGGTGCGCGCACTGGCGACCGGTGACATCCAGACGCGGGACTGGCTCCGGCTCGGGATGAAGGAGGTCCTGGTCGCGGCGGCACTTGGATTCGCGATGGCGGCCTCCATCTGGCTCGCCGGCAACTGGCTGGGCAACTTCGATGTCGCGAACGCGATCGCGATCGCGATGTTCCTGGTGGTGGTGTTCGGCTCGATGTTCGGGATGACCTTGCCGTTCATTCTCACCCGGCTGAAACTGGATCCGGCCACCGCCAGCGCACCCCTGATCACCTCGGTCGTGGACGTGATCGGGATCATGATCTACTTCGGCGTCGCAACCGCGATCCTGCAGCTGAATTAGCGTGAAAGAACATGACGTGCGCCTCGGGAACCGGTAGGGCGGAAGAGCGTAGCGTCATCCGCCATGCGGC
>RECA01000126.1 GCA_007692435.1 Thioalkalivibrio sp. | reverse complement strand
GGCTGGCCTCCTACGGTGCTTGCCCCGGCCACCTGTAGGAGGTGAGCCCTCTCGGCGATTCGGGCGCTGGGGACGGTCGCCCAGGGGGCTGGCCTCCTACGGTGCTTGCCCTGGCCCCCGTGGGAGGCGAGCCCTCTCGGCGATGCGGCGTTGGGGAAGGTCGCCCAGGGGCTGGCCTCCTGCGGCCCATCGTCGCGTCCATTTGCTACCATTCGCCGATGGACGTCTCCCGCCTGCTCGATCCGTTGAACCCTGCCCAGCGCGAGGCGGTGGCCGCACCGCCCGGCCCGACGCTGGTGCTCGCCGGTGCCGGCAGCGGCAAGACGCGGGTGCTGGTGCACCGCCTCGCCTGGCTCATCGAGGTCGAGGGCATCGCGCCCTGGAGCCTGCTCGCGGTGACCTTCACCAACAAGGCCGCGAACGAGATGCGCGGACGCATCGAGACGCTGCTCGGCCAGCCCGTCAGCGGGCTCTGGGTCGGCACCTTCCACGGCCTCGCGCACCGGCTGCTGCGCCAGCACTGGCAGGAGGCGAAGCTGCCGCAGGCCTTCCAGATCCTCGACAGCGACGACCAGCTGCGCATGATCCGCCGCGTGCTGCGCGCCCTGGAACTGGACGAGGCGCGCTGGCCGCCGCGGCAGGCGCAGTGGTTCATCAATGCGCGCAAGGACGAGGGCCGCCGGCCGCAGCACCTGCCGGACAGCGGCGACCCGGTCTCGCGCCAGTGGGTGCGGGTCTATACCGCCTACGAGCAGGCCTGCACCCGTGCCGGGGTGGTCGACTTCGCCGAACTGCTGCTGCGCGCGCTGGAACTGCTGCGCGACAACGACGAGCTGCTCGCCCACTATCGCGGCCGCTTCCGGCATCTGCTGGTGGACGAGTTCCAGGACACCAACGAGATCCAGTACGCCTGGCTGCGCCTGCTGGCCGGCACCGAATCCCCGATCTTCGCGGTGGGCGACGACGACCAGTCCATCTACGGCTGGCGCGGCGCGCGGGTCGAGAATCTGCAGCACTTCCAGCGGGACTTTCCCGGCACCCGGGTGATCCGGCTGGAGCAGAACTACCGCTCCAGCGCCAACATCCTGAAGGCCGCGAACGCCCTGATCCGCCACAACGAGGGCCGGCTGGGCAAGGAGCTTTGGACGGAGGGACGCGATGGCGCGCCCGTGCGGCTGTTCGCCGCGATCAACGAGCAGGACGAGGCGCGCTTCGTCGCCGAGACCGTCGCCCGGCACGTGGAGCAGGGCGGGCAGCACCGGGAGTGTGCGGTGCTCTACCGCTCCAACGCGCAGTCCCGCGTGCTGGAGGAGACCTTCATCGCGCGCCGCATGCCCTACCGGGTGTACGGGGGGCTGCGCTTCTTCGAGCGCCAGGAGATCAAGGACGCGCTCGCGTACCTGCGCCTGGCCGCGAACGCCGACGACGACCCCGCCTTCCTGCGCGTGGTGAACCAGCCCCCGCGCGGCATTGGCGAGAAGACACTCAATGAGTTGCGCGATCTGGCGCAGCGGGAGGATCTCAGCCTGCATGATGCCGCGCTGAAGGCGGCGGAGGACGGGCTGCTGGCGGGGCGTGCGCGCAATGCGCTGGTCGCGTTCCTGCAGCTGCGCATGCATCTTGCCGAGATGCCCGCTGACCGGCCCCTGGCCACCCAGGTGGAGGGGGCGATCGATCGCTCGGGTCTGCGCGAGCATTACGCGAACGAGAAGGGCGAGCGCGGCCAGGCAAGACTGGAGAACCTGGACGAGCTGATCGGCGCCGCCAGTGCCTTCGAGCAGGAGTGGCCCGCGGACTCCGAGGAGCGGCCCGGCGGCCTCACCGAGTTTCTCGCCCACGCGGCCCTGGAGGCCGGTGAGGGGGCGGCCGATCCCTACGAGGACGCGGTGCAGCTGATGACCCTGCACTCGGCGAAGGGGCTCGAATTCCCGATGGTCTTCGTGGTCGGGCTGGAGGAGGGGCTGTTTCCCAACGCCCGCTCGCTGGAGGAGCCGGGCCGCCTGGAAGAGGAGCGGCGGCTCGCCTACGTGGGCATGACCCGGGCCGAGCGGGAGCTGTACCTGGCCTACGCCGAGAGCCGGCGCCTGTATGGCCGCGAGTCCTACAACATGCCCTCGCGCTTCCTGCGGGAGTTGCCGGAGGACCTGGTGGAACCGCTGCGCCCGCAGGCGCGGGTGCGGCCGGCCGGGCGCTTTGCCACGGGCCGGCACGGAGCCGGTGCCCGAATGGACCCGAAGCGCGCCGCCGCCGCGGAGGCGGGACTCGCGATCGGGTCGCGCGTCCGTCACGCGAAGTTCGGCGAGGGCGTGATCACCCAGTACGAGGGCGGCGGCGCCTCGGCCCGGGTGCAGGTGAACTTCGCCGGCGCCGGCTCCAAGTGGCTGGTGCTGAGCTTCGCGCGGCTGGAACCGATCGGCTGAGGCTGGGGCTCACTGCTGGCCCTCACCCCCGGCCCTCACCCCCGGCCCCTCTCCCGCAAGCGGGAGCCTGATTAGCACGAAAGCTCCGCGAAGGCTGGTTGCCTGTAGGAGGCGAGCCCTCTCGCCGATCGGGCGCCGGAAAACCATCGGCCAGAGGCTGGCCTCCTACAGCTGCGCCCCTTCCAGGACACGCTGGCCGCCACCGGCGAAGCTTTCGTGATGATCAGGAGCGGGAGAGGGGAGCAAACCCCGCTACTCCTCCGCCAGCGCCGTGTTCTGCAGCAGGTGCACGCTGAACAGGCCCCGCTGGTCCGTCCACACGCCGACCGCCTTCATGCCCGCGCGGCGGGCCAGGCCCTCGAACTCGTCCAGCCCGTACTTGTAGGAGTTCTCGGTATGGATGGTCTCGTCTGCATCGAAGTCGAAGACCTCCTCCCCGATCCTGACGCTCTGCTCCCTTGCGCTGACCAGATGCATCTCCACCCGGCCCTTGACCTCGTTGTAGACGGCCCGGTGGCGCCAGTACTGCAGATCGAAGTCCCCGCCCAGCTCCCGGTTGATCCGCTCCAGCAGGTTCAGGTTGAAGGCCGCGGTGACGCCCTGTGCGTCGTCGTAGGCGGCCTCGAGCAGGGCCTTTTCCTTGCGCAGGTCCACCCCGATCAGGAAATGCCCGCCGGGACCGACCAGATCCGCCACCGCGGCGATGAAGTCCACCGCCTGTTCCGGATGGAAGTTCCCGATGCTGGAGCCGGGGAAGAACGCGACCCGCGGCCCATCGGGCGCCGTCGGCGGGACCTCCATCCGTCGCGTGAAGTCGGTGTGCGCCGCATGCACCTCCAGCCAGGGGAAGTCGGCCGCAACCTCTTCCGCGGCCATCCGCAGGTGATTCCGGGAGATGTCCATCGGGACGTAGGCGCAGGGTTCGAGGCCCTGCAGCAGGATGCGGACCTTGGCGCAGCTGCCGCCACCCGGTTCCAGCAGCAGGCCGCCGGTGCCGACGGCCTCCGCGATCTCCTCCGCGCGCTGCTGCAGGATCTCGCTCTCGGTCCGGGTCACGTAGTACTCCGGTGCCTCGGTGATTGCGTCGAAGAGCTTCGATCCGCGCTCGTCGTAGAAGAACTTCGGTGCGATGCGCCGCGGCCGCTCGCGCAGGCCCGTCAGCACCTCGCGCCGGAAGTCGGCCTCCGTGGGATGCAGATCGTGAAAACGGATGATTTCGCTGGTCATGACACCAGCCTGCGCACGCGGAGGGTGGCGGTAGAACTGTCAAGCCGGTGGCACCGCACCGTGTGCCCGAGCCTGTCCGACGAGGCTCTGGATCGCATCGCTGTCATTCGTTTTCCTCCGTGGTTTCCGGACCCCGTACGACCAGGATCGAGACATGGACCTTGCGCACCAGGTTCTCCGCCACGCTGCCGAGCAGCAGCCGTCGCACCCCCCGGCGCCCGTGGGAGCCGACCACCAGCAGGTCGGCCCCGGAATTCGCGACCGCAGCGGCGATCAGATCGGCGCTGTGCTCGCCGTGCCCGCGGAGCAGCGACGGCTCTGTCTTCACCCCGGCCTGTCGGGCGCGTTCGGCGGCGCGCTCCAGGCAATCGGCCGCATTCGTCTGCAGCAGTTGCTTCAACTCGTTGCGGGTGGTCGTGTTCATTCCCTTCGAGTGGAAGACGTGTACCAGGTTCTCATCGATCGCATGCCCGATCTCGAGCGTGGCGCCGTGGATCTGGCAGAGGGAGATGGCCTCCCTCAGCGCCTTGTGCGACGTCGCACTGTCATCGATCGCGACGAAGATGTGTCGATACATTCACTCCTCCTGGAAACAGGGCAGGGGTTCCGACTGTACCGCGACCCTGCCGGCCGTGCCTGCGGATCATCCGCCCTTCCCGCATCGCCCGTCAGGCCCGCGCCGGATTCAGCAGCAACCTCTGCGCCGCGAAGACCATCGCGGCGACACTGAGCCCAATGATATCCGACTGAATGCCCCCGCCGATCATCGCCAGCGCGGCCCCCAGCACCAGCACCCGCACGATCCAGTTGATCCGGCCGAAGAACCAGCCCTGGATCGACGACGCGAGCAGGTAGATCCCCAGAGCGGCGGTCAGGAAGGCGTGCAGGTTCTCCTGCCACTCGCCCTGCATCAGCAGCGGTGCCGAGTAGAAGAACATGAACGGGACCACGAACGCGGCCAGCCCGATCTTGAAGGCCTCGACGCTGGTGCGCATCGGATCCGAGCGGGCGATCGCGGCCCCCGCGTAGGCCGCCAGTGCCACCGGCGGCGTGATCGCCGACATCACCGCGAAATAGAAGATGAAGAAGTGCGCGGTCAGCGGATCGATGCCCAGCTGGATCAGGCCCGGCGCGA
>RECA01000131.1 GCA_007692435.1 Thioalkalivibrio sp. | reverse complement strand
CGACACCCTGCTCGCGCAGGGATTCGACCCAGGTCAGTCCCGAACCATCCGGAAGTTCAGTTGCACAGATCAGGAGGTCGAACTCGCAGCGCTGCCGCAGCTGTTCCGCCTGGGAGATGTTGCGCGCCACCTCGACCAGGGCGAAGCGACGGCTCAGTGACCGCTCGATACGTCGGGCAAGCGCGCCCTCTGCGCTAACGACCAGGATCGAACCCAGTGCAGGGGCCGATCCACTCGAAGGTGCGTGCGGTTTGATTCGTCGGTTCTTCAGATTCGCGTTCATCGCCCCGACCCGTGCATGAGTCTCCAGGCCGAGGTCACTTGCAGGTGGCAACCACGGAGCCTCCGGGAGGTATGCGAGTGTATCAATCTGACCATACACTGACGACTGCGTCGGGCCAGAATGTCCCATGTCGTCGTGCGGAACGCTACGGGGGTTATGGGACGGCCTCTCGAGTGCACACGATTCGTAGCGTGCGTGCGCACTCGCCGCAGTGAAACCGGGCCCGTCCAGGCCTTGAACATTGCGTGGACATCCCGGCCTGCTGCGGAAAAGCCGCCGTCTCCAGGGTCGCGGAAACGGAAGTCGTCCGCGGTTTCGCGTTAAGCTGTGCACGGATTGCCCAGCGCGCACGACCCGGTTGCGGGCGTCGCCGGTAAAAAACGGGAGTCAGCGATGACCGTACAGCACGGCGGCCAGGTTCGGGAGCCGGTGGCCGGATTGATCCTTGCCGGGGGACGTGCCCGACGCATGGGCGGACAGGACAAGGGGCTGGTGCCGCTGGCCCGGCGAGCCATGATCGAACACGTGCTGGACCGGATACGGCCACAGGTGGACGAGGTGGTGATCAGCGCCAACCGGAATCAGGACGTCTACGCCCGGTACGGACATCGCGTGATCGAGGATGTGCTGGATGACTACTCGGGGCCACTGGCCGGGATGCTCTCGGCCCTGCTGGTGGTGCGGCAACCCTGGCTCGCGGTCGTGCCCTGCGACAGCCCGCTGTTGCCGGGCGAGCTAGTGGAACGGCTGCTCTCATCGGCGCTCGCAGGATCGGCAGAACTCGCCGTGGCCCACGACGGAGAGCGACTGCAACCGGTGATCGCCCTGCTACACCACTCACTTTTGACGCCGCTTCGGGCCTTCGTGCAAGGCGGTGGACGCAAGATCGACACCTGGTATGCGCAACACCGCATGGTCACGACGGACCTGTCGGACCATCCGGAGGCCTTCGTGAACATCAATACCCCCGAGGATCATGCGGCGCTGGAGCGGCAGGTCCTCGCGCAACCGCCTTGCCGATCCCTGTGACGGGTATCGAAACCCGTCAGAATGACCCTTTCCTCGGCGGACCGGCCATGGCCGGCCATGGGTCCGGTTAGCCACATGTCGAACGAACACGAGACCCGATGCGCCGGCGCACAGGCCGGCCACCCACTCCACCAGGCAGAGGCCCTGCAGCGCATCCTGGACACCTGCATGCGCATCCCGGAGGCCGAGCACATACCGCTGGAGGCTGGGCTTGGACGTGTGCTCTACGAGGATGTCCTCGCACCGCTGAACGTCCCGCCCGACGACAACTCGGCGATGGACGGGTATGCCATGCGTGCCGCGGATCTCCCCTCTTCCGGGTCCGCTTCGCTGCGCCTGTCCGGCCGTGTGCTGGCGGGGCACCCCCTCGGATCCGCAGTCGGGCCTGGCGAATGCGTCAGCATCATGACCGGCGCACTGATACCGGACGGTGCCGATACGGTGGTCATGCGGGAACAGACACAGGCGGAAGACGGCCTGGTGAGGATCGGACCGGGGCACCGGCGCGGCGAGAACATCCGGCGCCGCGGGGAGGACCTTCGACTGGGCGAAGCGGCGCTAGCACGCGGCCGCCGGCTTCGGCCTGCCGATCTCGGTCTGATCGCCTCGCTGGGCATACCCATGATCAAGGTCTTCCGCCGACCGCGTGTCGCGCTCTTCTCCACCGGCGACGAGATCTGCAACCTTGGCGATTCCCCGCGCGGCGGGCAGATTTACGACAGCAACCGCTACAGCCTGCGCGGACTGCTCGAGGACCTCGGCGCCGAGGTGCTGGACCTGGGAATCCTGCCGGACGAGCCCGAGCGTCTCCGCTCTGCCCTTCGGGAATCGGCCCTGTCCGCCGATGCCGTGCTCAGCAGCGGGGGCGTGTCCGTCGGCGAAGCCGACCACGTGACGCGCGTGCTCTCGGAACTGGGCAGGGTGTCTTTCTGGAAGATCGCGATCAAGCCGGGACGTCCGCTGGCCTTCGGGATCCTAGGGCAGAGGACCCTGTTTTTCGGGCTGCCGGGAAATCCGGTGGCAGCGATGGTCACCTTCATCCGCTTTGTGCGGCCGGCGCTGCAGCGGATCAGCGGGCAAGACCCCGAAGAACTGCCAAGCTTCGAGGTTCCCTGTCTGGACGCGTTGAAAAAGGTACCGGGCAGGACCGAGTTCCAGCGCGGCACTCTGCGGCGGGATGACGCCGGGAGGCTCTGGGTCGGGGTCACCGGTCGTCAGGGATCCGGTATTCTGCATTCGATGAGTCAGGCGACGTGCCTGATCGTACTCGAACACGACCGCGGCCCGGTGGCCGCGGGCGAGACCGTCACGGTGCAGCTGCTTCAGGGCTGATACCCGGCGCGGCATTCCCCTGCCGACTGGAGCTTCATCAGGCCATGTCCGTGCCGGGAGCCGCAAGCCAAATACCGGTCTCGCCGCCCATCACTCGAGCGATATCTCGCCCTCCAGCACGTAGGGTGCACTTAGCGGGCCGAATTCCAGGGTCACCTTGACTGGCAGGGTCTCGTTTCCCTGCAATGTTCCGGACTCCACCCCCTTGCGCACAGCCAGTTCAATCTCGCGCTGACAGTTGATGCCCATGCGCTTCAGGAAGGCGCGTACGCTCATGTTAAGGGCTTCCTCGTTCATCAAATGCTCCTCTGATGGTTCTGTCGGACCCCTGCCGGGGCCTGCTCGTGACGGGGCAGGAGAAGGCCTCGCATCATCGCAGCCCTGCCGATCGCGAAAGATGCTGCCGGACCACCTTGGCCCGGCAACACCCCTCCCCGCATCATCACGTATAGAGCACCGGCTCGAAACAACTCAGGATGCTGCGGGTCGCGGCTCCTCCGGGGCTTCCTTCTCGGGCCTCGCGGGTGCCGGTTCAGGCCGCACACCCTTTTCCTCGAGTTCCTTCGCCCACAGATCGTGATGCTGGCGGGCCCAGTTCACGTCCACACGGCCGCCCACCATCCCCGCCATGGAACCCTTCATCGCGACGGTCGCCAGGTAGATGTGACCGAAGATGAAGGTGATCACCAGGATCGATGCCGCGGCATGGACCACCAGCGAAACCTGCATCACCTCGCGGGACTGGCCGAGCTGCGGGAACAGCAGAATGACGCCGGTGATCAGGATGGCAAGCCCCGCCACGGCCAGGGTCCAGAACAACAGCTTTTCACCTGCGTTCACGAAGCCTGCGTGCGGGTGCTTGCCCTTCAGCATGCCGCCACCCGACAGGAACCAGCTCAGATCGTGGCCCTTCGGGATGTTGACCCGGAGCCACTTGAGTACCATCAGCACCAGGCCGATCGCAAAGAACAAGCCCAGGTAGTTGTGCACATAGATGGCGGCCTGCGCATAACTGGCAAAGGCCTCCGAGCCCATCACCGGCATCAGGACTGCGCGCCCGTAGAGGAGGCTCAGCCCGGTGATCGCGAGCAGGATGAACAGCACCGCTGTGTACCAGTGCAGGATGCGATCCGACCGTGTCCAGCGTTCCACCGTCATGCCGCTGGGCCCCTCGTCGATATCCACCCTGCCCCGCAAGAGGAACAGTGCCGCGAGTGCAACCAGCGCAAGGATCATCAACCAGGCCCCGTAGGTGGCCAGCGGTCCGTTGCGCACCTGGCGCCAGTTCTGACCACTGTCGGTGATCAGGATGTTGGCCTGCGGTGCGGTGACCGCGGTGTAGCCTTCGTTGGCTTGACGAGCGCCGCGCCAGAGTTCGGACAGCGGATTGACCGCCCCCTGCTGCGCCTGCGCGGCGGTCTCGCCGACCATCAGGTAACCGGTCAGCGGCAGTGCGACAATCAGGAACATCATCCCCAGGAAGGCCAGCAGCGCAAACCTGCCGCGCCGGCGGCCTTTGTCGACATCCCGGGTCGGGTTATTCGAAGCTTTCATGGTGGACTCCATCCGGGTCTCAGCGGTCGGTTTGGACCATCAGGAGCCGCTCACGCAGGCGCTCCTGGTAGGCCGGGTCGGCAGACATCTCCACGAGTGGATCAGTCTGACCCTTGTAGACCCCGGCGTCGTGGAGCGTCACGTCCCGGCTTTCATAGCAGCCGGTCAGTAACAGCAGCACGGCCACAAGGGGGATGGCTACGAACAGAAATCGGGTCTTCACGTTTCCTCTCCTTGCAATTCGGTCACCAGCGGGGCGGGTTCGCGGACCCCGTACCGGGTCGCTGACGGGACCCCGCCCGGACCATCCGGGCAGGGCCGTTGCAACGACTCAGACATCCGCGCCGTAGGCCTTCTCCCAGCCCCAGGTTTGCGGACGACCCGCCCTGCGCAGTACCCGCTTGCGGTAGATGTCGGCAAGAACGTCGCCATCCCCCGCCAGCAGCGCCTTGGTTGCGCACATCTCGGCACAGGCCGGCAACTTGCCCTCCGCGACACGGTTCGCGCCGTATTTCTCGAACTCGGCCTGCGAACCGGGCTCCTCGGGCCCACCTGCACAGAAGGTGCACTTGTCCATCTTGCCGCGAACCGCGAAGGCCCGCTCCTGCGGAGACGGATACTGCGGGGCACCGAACGGGCAGGCATAGAAGCAGTAGCCGCACCCGATGCAAAGGTCCTTGTCGTGCAGCACCACACCGTCCGCTGTGGTGTAGAAGCAGTCGACCGGGCAGACCGCCGCGCAGGGGGCGTCCGTGCAGTGCATGCAGGCGACCGAGATCGACTTCTCGCCCGGGACGCCGTCGTTCAGCGTAACCACCCGACGCCGGTTGATGCCCCAGGGCACCTCGTTCACGTTCTTGCAAGCGGTCACGCACCCGTTGCATTCGATGCAGCGTTCGGCATCACATAGAAACTTCATTTTGGCCATGATGGGCTCTCCTCAGAACTGTTTGCCTGTCCACTGCCGATGCATCACGCGGGTCGGATCGCGCAGAGCGAACACTTGGTTTCCTGCATCGCGGTCACCGAGTCATACCCGTAGGTGAACGCGGTATTGGCCGCCTCGCCCAGCACGAACGGATCGCTGCCTTCGGGATAATTCTCGCGCAGATCCCTGCCCTCGAGGTGGCCGCCGAAGTGGTACGGGGTGAACACCACGCCAGGGGCGACACGCCGAGTGACCATGGCCTTGATCCGGATGCGGCCCCCTTCCGGGCCCTCCAGCCAGATATCCTGACCGTCGCGGATCCCGGCGTTGTTCGCGTCCACCGGGTTGATCTCGGCGAACATCTCCTGCTGGAGTTCCGCGAGCCATGGGTTGGACCGGGTTTCGTCACCGCCACCCTCGTATTCCACGAGCCGGCCGCTCGTGTGGATCAGCGGATAGTCATCGCTGAAATCGGTGGCCTGGACCGACTCGTAACGGGTCGGCAGCCGGAAGAAACCGCGCCGGTCCTCGTAGGTCGGGTAATTCGCCACCAGTTCGTAGCGGCTGGTGTAGAGCGGCTCACGGTGAATCGGAACCGGATCCGGGAAGTTCCAGGCAACGCAGCGGGCCTTGGCATTGCCGAACGGCGCGCAGCCGTGCTCGATCGCGACGCGGATGATTCCGCCCGAGCGATCGTAGTTCCAGGCCTTGCCATCGGCGAGCTCCTTCTCTTCATCAGTCAGCTCATCCCACCATCCGAGCTGCTTGAGCAGGTCCGCGGTAAAGCGTGGGTGCCCTCCCTGGATATCCGCTCCGACCGGATACGAGCCTTCAGCCAGCAGATCTTCGCCGTCGCGCTCTGTACCGAAGTTCTCGCGGAAATTCAGTCCGCCGTCAGCCACGGCCAGGCTGGTGTCGTAGAGGTTCGCGGTACCGGGGTGCTTCATCTCCGGCGTGCCCCAGCAGGGCCATGGCAGTCCGTAGAACTCGTTGTGGACCGGACCGCCCTCCGCACGCAGCGTGGTGGTGTTGAAGGTGTGCCAGTTCTGCTGATGGGTCTTCAGACGCTCCGGGGTCATGCCACTGTAGCCAATGGACCACATGCCGCGGGCGTACTCGCGCACGATGTCCTCGATCAACGGCTCTTCACCGTTCACCTGGATGTTCTTGGTCAGGTCGTCGGCAAATCCCAGCTTCGTCGCCAGCTTGTACATGATCACATGGTCGGGGCGCGAGTCGAACAGCGGATCGATCACCTTGTCGCGCCACTGCACCGACCGGTTCGATGCGGTCAGCGAGCCGTAGGTCTCGAACTGCGTGGTCGCAGGCAACAGATAGGTGTTCTCCCGGCGATCGTGCATCACCGCGGACACGGTGGGGAACGGGTCGACGACCACCAGCATGTCCAGCTTCTCAAAGGCCTTCTTCATCTCGGGGCCGCGCACCTGGGAGTTCGGCGCATGTCCCCAGAACACCATCGCACGGAGGTTGTCCGGCTGTACGATCTGGTCGCTGTCCTCGAGCACGCCGTCGATCCAGCGCGACACCGGAATACCGGCCGTGAACATCGGTTTGGTGTCAGGACCACCCCGCTCCGGGTAGGTATCCTGTGCGAAGCGAGCTGCGAGTTCGTCAAAGTCGAGATCCCAGACCGCCGCCCAATGCCGCCAGGCCGCCTCGGACAGGCCGTAGTACCCGGGCAGGTTGTCGGAAAGCACGCCGAAGTCGGTCGCGCCCTGGACGTTGTCGTGGCCACGGAAGATGTTGGTTCCGCCCCCTTCCCTACCCATGTTGCCCAGCGCCAGCTGAACGATGCTGTACAGGCGTGTGAAGTTGTTGCCGATGGTGTGCTGCGTGCCACCCATGCACCAGACGAAGGTGCCGGGACGGTTCTCCGCCATCAGGCGGGTCGCCTCGTACAAGGTCTCGCGGTCCACACCGGATACCCGCTCGACCTCCTCGGGGGTCCAGCGCGCCATCTCTTCACGGATCTTGTCCATGCCCCAGACGCGCTGCTCGATGAACTCCTTGTCTTCCCAGCCGTTTTCGAAGATGTGCCAGAGCATCCCGTACATCACCGCGATATCGGAACCCGGGCGCAGGCGCACGAATTGATCCGCATGGGCTGCGGTACGCGAGAAGCGCGGGTCGATGACCAGCAGCTTCGCGCCGTTCTCCTTCGCGCGCAGCACGAACTGCATTGACACCGGGTGTGCCTCTGCCGGGTTGCCGCCGATGATCAGGATCGACTTGCTCTTCAGGATGTCGTTGTAGGAGTTGGTCATCGCGCCGTAGCCCCAGGTATTGGCCACGCCGGCGACTGTCGTCGAATGGCAGATCCGTGCCTGGTGATCGACGTTGTTGCTGCCCCAGAGGGCCGCCATCTTGCGAAACAGGTAGGCCTGCTCGTTGTTGAACTTGGCCGAGCCCAGCCACTGCACCGAATCCGGACCGGATTTCTCCCGGATTTCCAGCATCTTGTCGCCGATTTCCTCGATGGCCTGGTCCCAGGAGATCCGCTTCCACTGGCCGTCAACCATCTTCATCGGGTACTTCAGGCGCCGCTCGCCACGCCCGTGGTCGCGCACCGCCGCACCCTTCGCGCAGTGTCCACCGAGGCAGAACGGATGGTCGAAGGCGGGCTCCTGTCCAACCCAGATTCCATCCCTGACCTCTGCATAGATGCCGCAACCGACCGAACAGTGGCCACAGACCGTGCGCTTGGTCTGCACCTCGCCGTTGGCGGCTACCGGGCCTTCCGCCTCGGCCTGCCGAACCAGTCCCGGGGTCACCTGGCTTGCCAGAGCCAATCCGCCGGCGGTCAGGCCGGCATTGCGCAGGAATGCCCGGCGGTCCAGTGAAACCCCCTTGCCGTCGGCATGGCTCGCCAAAGGTGATTCAGCGGCGGAGACGGGATCGGACTTTTTGATCAGTTTCATGTCTCGTTGCTCCTGACCCTCAAGCGGGGTCTGTGCATTCTTCCTGTTTTGCGATTCGGTCCCGGCCTACTCCGAGGCGGTCCGGTAGTAGTCGCGCACGTGCGCGGTCTCGCGGTACCCCTTGCCGACCGACTCGGTCACGGTCTCTCCGGCCTCCGGCGCCGCGGCCACGATGCCGGGCATTGCGGCCGCTGCTGCGGCGCTCGAGCCTGCCAGCCCGGCCGTCTTCAGGAACCGCCGGCGCTCCTCGGAATGCGCCCGAACCTTGCGCTGTTGGGATTTCTCGTTCATGTCATGTGACTCCTTGACTGGATAACACCCTGCTCGAAACAGCGCGGTGAACACCGCGATGTGGGGTCCGACTGCCGGCTTCCACGTTCACCGCTCGTCGAACCTCTGATATGCCTTCTCCAACTGCATGAAGACCGTGCCCAGACGGCCCACGGCCTTGTAGAAACAAGCCGAACTGCAGGTCTCGAGATCCCGGAAGAACGCCGGCATCCAGTTCCCTACGTGCGCGCTGAAGAACGCCCGCTGTGCGGCCTCGGAAACCTCGCGCGAGGACCCCAGCACAGCCATGGTCTCGCAGAGAAAGGCCGCGTGATCCTCCGGGTCCGGATTGCCTGGTTCCCGCTCCAGGCCGAATCGCGCCAGGTCCTGCCGCAGCTCGCCCAGCGGACGCTCCATCAGCGCTCCCGTCTGGTACCAGGATCCGTACGGAACGAGTTCTCCACGCCCGATTCCGATGAACAGCGTGTGATACTCGTCGTCCACGTCCTGTGCCCGTGCCTGCTGGGCGGCGAGCCTCAGCAGCGACAATGCCACCGCGGCATCCCCGTCCGGACTGCTGTCCACTGTCATCTGCGCCAGTTCGTCCAGCTGCCGCTGATCGGCCGGCGCCGCCAGCAGCCTGGCCAGCAACGCGTACATTCCAATCCGGGCCTGATCTTCTTCGGGTAACCATGGGGCCTGCATCGTCTCTCCTATTGCAGGGTAGGTAAGCAATCGACGGGCCACGCCATCGAGGAAAAATCGGACAAAAAAGAAGTGAAATGCATATTCAGGCCGGGAAGGGCCCGCACATGGACGGGTACCGCGACATTGTGTCCATGGCGGCAGCGGACACGGTCAAACTGTCCCGCCGCCCGTCCCCTGGAACATGTCGATCACGCGGCAGTTCTCGCACATCATCAGGCGCCGCCTCGACGGTTCATCCTGAAACATCGGATGCTGATCCAGCCGTTGGAGGATCTGCTCGATCATCCGGTGGGTGGCGAAGGGCTTGCCACAGGCGACACACTCGAAGGGCGCCTCTTCATAGAGCACCCGTGGTTCCGCGCGTCGTTGCGGCTCCGTAAGCAATCGTGGCCTGAGCGAGATCGCGTGTTCCGGGCAGGAGAGCTCGCAGATACGGCACTGCACGCAGTTACCCTCGATGAAGTCGAGGCGTGGCGTGTCACCCGGCGCGGAAAGCGCCTGTGCGGGGCAGACGGCGGCGCAGGCCATGCAGAGTGTGCAGGTCTTCACATCGACATGGATCTCGCCGAACGGCGCACCCGCCTGCAACTCGATCTCGGACTGCGGCGAAGGGGCCACCGCGTTCAGGTGATCCAGGGCCGCGAACAGTGTCGCGCGCTTGCGGTCGGAGGCGGCCACACGTTGCGGGTGCATGGCCGGCATCGCATCATCGGTCAATACCGCCTCCTGACCGCCGTGTATCAGGCGCAGCGTCTGCCGGGGGAACCCCATCGCCTGCAGTATGGACCCGGCATGGCCCAGCTGTTCCTGCAGGTTGCGGCGTACCTTCGCGGGCAACACCGGCGTGTCCAGCAGCAGCATCTCGCGCGCGCCCGCGGCCAGACCGGCCAGCAGCACCTCCAGGCCCACGCTGCCCAGTTCCTCCACCTCGATCGCGAGCATCTGGCCGGGCAACGGCGCCATCCGTTGCAGTGCCTCGGCACCGGCCTCGTCGTCGTAGAACAGCACGACCGGGTCTTCCCCACCGTGCTCGCGGTAGTGGTGCAGCAGAGTCTGCAGGCGCCGGATCAGATCTGCAGGACGCGGGTACGCGTAGGTGATCGCCCCGGTCGGACAGACGGTGGCGCAGATGCCACCCCCCTGGCAGAGTTCGGGCTGAACCTCGATCCTCTCCCCGAGGGACCGGATCGCAATGGCTGGACAGGCATCGATGCACCGGGTGCAGCCCCGTATGCCGCTGCGGGCGTGAGCGCAGATGTCGGGTTCGTACTGGAAGAACTTCGGCTTCTCGAATTCGCCTTTCAGGTCACTGAGCGCCTCGAGCGCCCGGTCCAGTGCGTCCGGATCACCGAACGGCGGGGCGAAATAACCGACCGGCGGCCACTCCGCGGTGATCAGTGGCGCGAGTCCCAGGTCCAGGACCAGATCGAAGGCATCCCAGGCGCTGTTCAGCAGCGTGGCCGCGTTCGCGGTCTTGCCACCCACCTGCAGGGTGACCAGGAACGACCCGAGATGCCCCTCGACCAGGGGTTCGCGGCCGTGCGAGTAGATGATCGGGATCCCTTCCGCCTCCCTGGATTCGCCGTCGGACGTCAGCAGCACCGCTGGCGCCAGGTCGTCGCGCAGCCTGCGCGCGGCCTCGAGCGCTGACCCCTCGTCGATGCCGATGACCAGGACCCGGCCGTCAGAGTGATAGCTCACCCTCGAAGTCGGCTCCATACCCGTGTCCCGGACGGCCTCGAAGGCCTGGGCACGGGCGTTGGCGTTGCGTTCCTGCGGCGTATTCATCGGCGGTCGTTCCTGTGGGCTGGTCGTGTCGCGAGCCACTCCCGGGGTGCGGCGCTTCTGCGCTGCCGCCGGGCCTCGCAGCGGAGGTATCCATTACGCAGCGGTACTGCCGTCCCTGGGTGGCTCGCTGTTTCGGGTGTGCTCGTCTTCGTCCGGCGCGACCGGCGGATCCGGATCTGCGGCCGCAACGTCTTCGGAAGCAGGGGTGGCCGGCGACGAAGGCCCGCCAGCGGAATCGGGTGCCGCTGCGTCCTGCGCGGAGCGTTCCGCTGCATCGGCAGCCTCGCGTTCGGCCCTGCGGCGGGCCTCGACCTCGGTCTGGTGGCGCATGTCGCAGGTGACGATGTCCCCGAGTGGCTGGAAGTTCAGGTAGTCATCCTGGTAATCCTCCAGACAGGTCTCGACATTGAACTTCGGTTGCCGGAACAGTTGACGCAGCGCCTTCTGCCGCAGGTCTGCGCTCACGCCGCGGGAGAGAAACGGACTGTAGTCGGCATCCTGATCCAGAGACTCGAGCGCCGGCATGTCGGCGTCGGTGAGTTCGGGCGAATCCCCGGAGTCGGCCGGTTCCGACAGTCCGGGGGTCGTCGTCTCGGGAGGCTGGACGGAGGCCTCCGCCGACGCGGCCTCGGGATCTTCGGTCGCGTCACCGCTGCGCACCTCGGCCTTGCGCCGGGCCCAGCGCCGCAGGAAGCCGTCGTCACTCCCGTTCCTGCTCCCGGGCCCACCGCTGTCGGAAGCGCTCATGCCGGCCCCTGTCTTCGTGGCTGGAGGGAATTCATGTGCAGGTACCGTCTCCGCCCCCGCAGTCCCTCTTGCGCTTGATCCGGCGTTCCGGGGCATAGTTTTCGAGCACGTACTGCTCGACCCAGGCGTAGAGCACGGGCGGGATCGCTGCGTTGTAGACGACCTCCCCGCCAAACTCGTAGGCATTCGCCTCGTCGTAACTCATCGACACCAGAAACGGCTCCGGACGGCCCTGTTCGTCCGTGTGCGTCACCACGAAGATCTTCGGTTCCCGGGCAAGGAGGTTGTGGTAGTAGCTCTCCATCTCGTCCCGGTACAGTCGCACCTCGAATCCCGGCCACAGGTACTGTTCGCCCTGATCTCCCTTCCGGATGACGCGCCAGCCCGCATCGGACTCTCCCGGACCGTGGTCCAGGGTCACGCCGGTCAGGTGCCAGCTCTCGCGGATCCACCGGGCATCCGGCCTTTCCCTTCTTTCCATCACCACGCTGACCCGGAAGCTCGCGGGCAGGTCGCTTCGGTTGGCCCCTGCGGCGGCCGCGTCGGGTTTGGACTGGTTCATGGACGCCTCGACTCGTGCTTGCTTGCATACGCTTTCACGCCCGTTTCTCACGCAAGAGACATACCATCTTCTGGGGCTGCGTTACCCACTGAATTTCGGCCCTGCGACCAGGCTGCCACCTGGAACCCACGGACACCGCAGGGACTTTTTGCCCCACGTGAGTGGGACAATTTGTCTCGATCGTAGCCTGCACCGGGCCCATTGTGTCCGCCGAGGCGGGGAATGGATTTTGCTTCCACTGACTTCAACGGTGAGTCACCGCCTCGGACCACACAACATGCCCGTTCCATGAACCAGCCCCCGGCACGCCCGGCTCGTCGGCCGTCGATGAGCGCCGCAGGCCTCTCGCCGTCACATCCGGTGCAGGTTCTGGATGAATTCGGTACGTGCCGCGACGTCCATGTTGCGGGCGAACGTCCGCTGACGCTGTATGTGGACAAGCGCGAGATCGTGACGCTGATGACGCTCGGCAGCGCGCCGGAACTGCTGGCGCTCGGGTATCTCCGAAACCAGGGCTTCGTGCAGACGATCGATGCCATTCTCTCCGTTCAGGTCGACTGGCAGAGCGACTCGGTCGCAGTGACGACGTCGGGCGGCGTCGATGACTGGGAGGGCAAGCTGGCCCACCGGACCGTGACCACCGGTTGCGGTCAGGGCACCGTGTTCGGAAGCCTGATGGACAAGCTGGACCAGATCCAGCTTCCACCCGTGGTTCTTCGGCAATCGGAGATCTACCGAACCCTCCAGCGGGTGAACGAATACAACGAGGTCTACCGCCGTGCCGGTGCGGTGCATGGCTGCGCACTCTGCCGTGGCGATGACATCGAGATCTTCGTGGAGGACGTGGGTCGGCACAACGCCGCGGACGCGATCTCCGGGCACATGTGGCTCGAGGGCCTGCCAGGGGGCGGACGGATCTTCTACACCACCGGCCGCCTGACCAGCGAGATGGTGATCAAGGTCGCGATGATGGGTATCCCGATCCTGGTATCGCGATCCGGCGTGACATCGCAGGGAATGGACCTCGCCCGCCGGATGGGCGTCACTCTGGTCGCACGCGCCAAGGGTCGGCATTTTCTGGTTTATCACGGTGCCGAGCGGGTCCTGTTCGACGCGATACCACGGGCGCGGCCGGCACCGGCGCATCGCACACAGACAAACGATGGGGATTGAGGCATGGCAATCGCTGTAGAGACTCCGCGGTTTCTCAGTGTCAAGCAGGTTGCGGAGTATCTGAATCTGCATGAAAAGAAGGTCTACGCCCTGGTCAGCGAAGGCAAGATTCCCGGTACCAAGGTCACCGGAAAGTGGCTCTTCCCCCGTGAACTGGTTGACAAGTGGCTGCTGGAATCGAGTCACGGTGGCCTGCTGAGCGACCGGCTCGTACTGGCGGGCAGTGATGACGCGCTGCTGCATCGCGTGATCCCCCGGCTTGCAGACCAGATGCGCTCGCGCGCGCTGGTCAGCTTCACCCCCATCGTGACCCGGCTCGGGCTGGAACTGCTGCAGGCGCACCGGGTCGATGCCTGTTGCGTGCACTGGGGTCCGGCAGAGGAGAGCCAGATGCGCCACCCCGCCCTGATACGCTCGTTCCCCCAGCATCGCCAGTGGGTGATCATCCGCGCGTTCCGGCGCGAACAGGGCCTCATCCTGAATCGCTCTGTCGCCGAGCGCCACTCATCCCTCGAGCAATTGCTGCACGCGGACCTGCGCTGGGTGATGCGACAGCAGGGATCCGGGACGCAGCGCTTCCTTCGTGAGCACCTTGGATACCACGGTAGCGAGCCGTGCAGCCTAAAGAGCGTTGCCGTTGCCCACTCCGAACGCGAGTCCGCGTCACTGATCGCCATGGGCGACGCCGATGCGACAGCGGGCACGCGCTCGGCTGCGCGCGAATTCGACCTCGCATTCCTGTCCACTGGCTGGGAGGCCTTCGACTTCGTCCTGAACCGGTCGATCTACTTCAGAACCCTGTTCCGCGAGCTGCTGAGCCAGATCCAGTCGGGAGAATCGCGCCGCGAAGCCGACCGTTTACAGGGCTACGACCTCGCCCAGTGCGGCAGCATGGTCTGGTCGGAGGGCTGAACGCATCAAGGCGCGGACCACCACCTTGCTCCGGCAACATCGCCCCGCAATCGGCCGGATCGGTGCACGGAATCCCGAGACGATGCGGCTCAGTCCTGCCAGGTGAACAACCGCAGCCCTCCCACCCGGGTTTCCGGCCAATACACCCCGACAGACACCGGTCATTCCCGCACCATTGCCTCCGCCTGCGATACCATCTTCGCTTAACGAAGCTACGCTGCCACGGAGCCGATCCAGCCCCGTGGACCGAATATCGGATGGCTCGAACATCGCAGGGAGTCCATTCCAAACACGATTGCCCCGCGTTGAACAGACCGGCCACATCCCCAACCAAGGTCAGCCCCGCCTCATGAAACGCAAACTCCTGATCTTCGCACCGATCCTGCTTCTGCTGCCCCTCGCTGTCTGGTTCCTGCCGAGCCTTCTCCCCGACCCGCCGTACGAGTCTCTGGACAACGAGGGTCTCCAACGCATGGTGCAGGAAGGCGCCCTGGTGGTTGACATCCGCCGGCCCGAGGAATGGCGGCAGACGGGCGTGGTCGATGGCAGCCACCTGATCACCGCCTTCGACGAACGGGGCCGGGTGACTCAGGAATTCCCCGCCCTCTTTGGCCAGCTAACGAATCCGGATCAGCCCGTGGTGCTGATCTGCCGCACCGGCAACCGCACCGACACCCTGGCGCGCATGCTGAGCGAGCAGGCCGGTTACCAGCAGGTATACAACGTGTCCCGCGGCATCACCTCCTGGATTGCCGACGGCCGCGAAGTCAGTCCCTGCCCCTCGCGCGGCTCCGATCTGCGCTGCTAAAACCGCCGACCGCCGGGGTCGGACCAAGCCAACTCACTGATTTTAAAAAAAATAAGTCCGTAAAACAGGGCTCAAAGAGCCTTAGAGGCCCATTTTTGGCATCAAAAACGAGCCTCGAGGCCACGCTTCGCTGGTCTGCTCATTCCCTTTACTTCTGTTCCCTGCCATCAGGCACTGCCATCACTCCCCCGACTTGAATGGCCGTTTTGGGGGCCAAAAATGGCCTTTCAAGGCCCCGATTCGCCCCGTTTTTGAGGTGTTTTTCTCCTTCTAACAGGCACTTGGGTTGGTCCGACCCCCGAAGCTGGATCTTTCAGAGAAAGGCGGCAACTCCCAGGATCACGACGATGGCGCCGCCTACGGCCATTTTGGCGACCGTGCCCCAGAATCGGCCCGCGGCGGCTCCCCTCCCCGCCTCGACGCTCTGAAAGATCGCCCGACCTGCCCAGAGGTCGCCCAGCAGCGAACCGACGAAGGCGCCGAGGGAGGCGCCGATCAGGGTGCCCAGTAGCGGGACGGGGAAGGCCGTGCCGACGATGGCGCCGACGATGCCGCCAGCGATGGCCAGCCCAGCGGCACGCCGGGAGCCACCCGCTGCGCGGGATCCCGCCGCGCCAAGATAAAATTCCAGGATTTCACCGAGCGTGGCGAGACCGATCGCGGTCGCCAGTACGGGCCAGCCGAACATGGCTTCGTCGACGAGCCACCAGTCCGCAGCCGCTGCCGCAAGGATCATCAGCCAGGTGCCGGGCAGGCCGAACAGGATCCCGACCCAGAACAACAGGTTGCTGAGGGTCAGTATGGTGGCGTAGACGTAGATCATGGGGCTGCGTCATCGACATGCCGAATCATTGCGGACTCGTCCGCTGGCGGGGGGAGGAAGATTTTCACCGTCGGCAGTGGCCGCGCGCCATGACAGTCAGCCGTTCAACCCGAGGCCGGCACCGCCTGTGGCGCGCTGAGCGGTGGATCCATCAACCGCATCAGACGATCCGAACCGACCGGCTCTTCCGCCAGGAGCGGCACGACACCACAACGCTGCGCGAATTGTGTGAGCACCCGTTCGATCTGCGGGCCCTCCTCGATGGCGCGGCGGTGCAGTAAGGGGGAGCGGGTGCTCGCGGCTGCCAGGCTCTGATTGACCACCCAGGCCCAGGGCTCGATGCCGGCGCGCTGCAGATCCGATTGCAGGCGCGCCGCCTCCAGCACCGGCGTAGTCTCCGGCAGGGTCACGATCAGGACCTTGGTCTGCGCCGGATCCTGCAACTGCATCATCGGCGTGGTGTATCCGATACCCGAACCGCTCATCTGCCGGCTCATCTCGCGGTGATAGGCACCCGTGGCGTCGAGCAGCAGCAGGGTGTGCCCGGTCGGCGCCGTGTCCATCACCACGAACTTGCGGCCGGCCTCGCGAATCACGCGCGAGAAGGCCTGGAACACCGCAATCTCCTCGGTGCAGGGGGACCGGAGATCTTCCTCCAGCAGGGCGCGCCCCTCTGCGTCGAGTTTGCGCCCCCGGGTCTCCAGCACATGCTGGCGATAGCGCTCGGTCTCAACCCGTGGATCGATCCGGCTGACGGTCAGACCCTCGAGTTCCTCACTGAGCGTATCCGAGAGATGGGCGGCCGGGTCGGAGGTGGTCAGATGCACCGGCAGCCCCTTCTCGGCCAGGGCGACCGCAATCGCGGCTGCCATCGTGGTCTTGCCAACACCCCCCTTGCCCATCAGAAGGACGAGGCCGTGCCCATCGGCGGCAATCCCGTCCACCAGTTCGGACAGAGGACGGGAGCCCTGCGGCGCTGGCGCCGGGCCGCTGACATCCACCGCTTCCGCGCCCGAAGTGCGGTCGTCCCTGAACAGGCCTTCGAGCGCCTCCAGGCCAACCAGGTTGAAGGCCTTCAGGGGAAGCTGGTCCTGCGGCAGGTCCTTCAGGGACGACGGAAGGTCGGCCGCGGCCTGCACCTCCCGCTCGTGGAGTGCCGCGGCCAGCGGGTCCGTCTCCGCTTCCGCCGCCGGCAACACGCCGTTGATCACCAGGTGCTGGCGCTGCAGACCGATCGCCGCCAGCTCGGCGTGCGTGCGCGCCACCTCGCGCAGGCTCCCCTGCTGGGGCCGGGCCACCAGGACCAGTCGCGTGCGTTCCGGGTCGGAGAGCGCGGCCAACGCGGCCCCGTAACGCTCACGCTGCTTGTCCAGGCCCGCGAGCGGCCCCAGGCAGGAGGCATCCCCCTTGCCGGCCTCCAGGAAGCCGCTCCAGGCCCCCGGCAGCTGCAACAGGCGGATGGTGTGCCCCGTGGGGGCCGTATCGAACACGATGTGGTCGTAGCCATCGAGCAGTTCGAAATCGGTCAGCAACGCCGTGAACTCGTCAAAGGCGGCGATCTCGGTCGTGCACGCACCCGACAGTTGTTCCTCGATGCCGGCCACCACCGCATCGGGCAGCACCCCGCGCACGGGGCCCACGATGCGATCACGGTATCCTTCGGCCGCGGCCTGCGGATCGATCTCCAGGGCCGAGAGCCCGGGAACCGATTCCACCGGCGTGATCGTGTTGCCGATCTCCATCCCGAAGACCTGACCCACATTGGACGCGGGATCGGTACTGACCAGCAGCACGCGATGCCCGGCTTCCGACAGATGAATCGCGGTGGCACAGGCGATGGAGGTCTTGCCGACACCGCCCTTCCCGGTGAAGAACAGGAAGCGCGGTGGATTCGTCAGGAATTCCAGCGGGGGGGAGCCCATCTTCAAGACCTCTCCCCACCGCCACAGCACGGTTCCGCCGCAATCGAGAACTCCCGGGCCGGGGGCGGAAGTCCCGCCCAGTCTGCGAGTTCAACGCGGGTCGGATAGCGGCCCGTCAGCGCCAGCTTGCCGTCGACCACAATCACCGGCAGGGCCTCCTCGCCCGAGCGCTCGAGAATTCCGCGCACCAGTTCGTTCTCCGCAAAGACCATCGGCTGCTGTGCCAGGTTGACGCGCTCGATTTGCAGGCCATTGCGCCTGGCCCAATCCACATCAGCCGAGAAATCGACCAGCTGCTGTTCGACATCGACTCCGCACACGCCTGTGCTGCAGCAGAGGGAGGGATCGAAGACCTGAATGGTGATCATTGGGATACTCCATGAATGGTTGAATTGATGAATGCACGAATGCGGTGTCGAGACGCGTCTTCCGCGTCTGTCAGGTTTCCACCTCGGCCCGCGGCTGGCTCAGTTCAGGCAGGATGCCGGGTGCCACCCCGGAAGCGCCGCGGAGCCCTTCACACTGGGCGGCATCGCCAGCGCAGCATTCCTCCGTAAGATAGGCCACCAGATCCAGCATCAGCGGCATGTTGGCCCGGTAGCGCTGAAAGCGACCCTCCTGCTGCACCGTCAGCAGACCTGCATGGGTGAGGTTCTTCAGATGGAAGGACAGGTTGGTCGGAGGGATGTCCAGCGCTGCCGAGATCTCGCCGGCCACCAGCCCCTGCGAACCGCGGCGTACCAGTTCACGAAAGATCCGCAGCCGCAGCGATGACGCGAGGGCTTCCAGGACGGCGATGGCATTGGCTTGTTCCACATTTCGATTCTACAAGCCTCGTTGAATCGTTGCAATGGCAACGAGCCGTTCCTCACGGTCCCTTCTGCTGCGACAACGTTCCAGAAGACGTCTAGACTCCTGGTCCCGAACGCCTGGTTACGGTTCGCACCGTCAGAAAGCGCCGCCCGATGCAGGTGGCGCGCGATCAGTCGCGGAAGGCCCTGAAGGAGACTGGATATGAGCGATAACGGCACGCCGGCGCGCTTGCGCGAAGCCATTTGCGCCATGCGCCAATCCCTGTATCGCACGGCCCGCGCCTGGTGTCACGACGCGGCCCTGGCGGAGGATCTCACGCAGGGCGCAATCGTGAAGGCACTCACACGGGTTCACAGTCTCCGTGACGAGGAGGCGCTGCGGGGCTGGGTCTTCACGATTCTGAGCAACGGGTACCGCGACTGGCTGCGCGGGCGTCGGGACCACCTCGACATCGACGAATTGCCGCTGCCATGCCGCGACTGCCCCGAGACGCAGGCCCAGACGGCGGAGACCGTGCTGGGCGTGCGGCAGGCGCTGAACGAACTGCGTGTGCAGCATCGCGATGCGATCACGCTGGTCGATCTCGACGGCTTGACCTCTGTTGAAGCCGGCCGGGCGCTGGACATCCCGATTGGCACCGTGATGAGTCGTCTGAGCCGTGGCCGTGTCCAGCTGCGCAGCCTGCTCGAAGCTGCTCCATCGGCGGCAGCAAAGAGGGTGCAGGGATCCCAACGCCAGGCTTCCCCCGAACGCATCCTGGGAGCCGGCGCGTGAATACCCGTGCGGCCCTGGGAGGTCCGGCCCGTCTGCTCGTCGTCCTTGCGCTGATCCTGCTCGGCCATTCACATCTGGCCGCCGGCACGCCACCCGAGGCCTCCGTGCGAGCCATTCCCGACGCAGTCGGGCAGCATTCCGACGCACTCTTCCAAAACCCCGGTACCCCAATCGGCGGGAATCGCGACGGTGATGTGACACTGGCGGTCTTCTTCGACTACAACTGTGGCTGCTGCCGGCACTTTGCTCGGGAACTCGCCGCAGTGGAATCCATCGATCGGGGTCTGCGCGTGGTCTACCTCGAGTTGCCCATTGGCGGTACCCGTTCGGCCCTCGCCGCCCGGGCCGCCCTCGCCGCTCACAGGCAGGACGCCTACCTGGAATTCCACGAGTCCCTGATGGGCAGCAAGGGTTACACCAGCCCCGAAGGTATCGAAGGCATCGCACAAACCCTGTTACTGGACCTTGATCAGCTCCTGCAGGACATGGAGGATCCGGCCATTGGGCAGATTATCGAAGACAACCAAAGGCTGGCGGATCAACTGGGGATTCGGGGAACGCCGGCTCTGGTGCTGGGCGACCGGCTGGTGCAGGGTGCCATCCCGCGGGATCGCCTGGCAGATCTGATTGACGGAGTGCGGGACCGGACGGGCCCGTAGGAGCCGCCGAAGCGCCGGGCGGCGCAGGGCTCGGATCTCGGGAAGGCGGCCCGTCCCCGCCCCACCCCTCTACCGCCAGCGGGCGCCAGCGGGAGAGGGGTTCGTGAAGCGCGGTTAGCGCGGTCTTCTCTTCAATACAACAACCGGTCTTCAGGCACGTGCCGGAGCCGGGATGGCGTCGTCGTTGTCGAACGAACCCTTGACGTCCGTCTCGACCTCTTCAGTGTTCCGATTCATCAGCTGCGCCGAACCCATCGCACCAAGTCTGCGTACACCGATCCTGAGCGTCCAGATCAGGAGACCCAGGAACATCGCAATCCAGAACACCGCGAACACCTTCTGCATCGCGAT
>RECA01000127.1 GCA_007692435.1 Thioalkalivibrio sp. | reverse complement strand
ACGCTACGCTCTTCCGCCCTACCGGTTCCCGAGGCCCACGCCATGTTCTTTCACGCCAACCCCCATGGCACTGCGCCATCCCCGACGATGAAAATCCCCCTCCCCCGCTTGCGGGGGAGGGTTGGGGTGGGGGGCAGTGCACGGAGCGTGCCCACCCCACAAAAATCGCCAAACCCCTCATCCGCAAACATCCCGCACCAGCTTCTCCAGCTCGCGCTCCTCCCGCGCCGCGTCAAACAGCGGGCGCAGCGCGCGGCACGCGTGTTCCAGTGCATCGTAGAACCCGGGATCGCGCTCCGCGAGCAGCAGCACGGACCGCAGTGCGGCCGCGTCCCCGACCGGGTAGAAACCCGGGTAGTCCTCGCCGAGCAGACCGATCGAACCGTGTATGCGCGACGCGACCACCGGCAGATCGGCCATCACGGCCTCGCCGATCACATTCGCGCCCCCCTCCATCCGCGACGGCAGCACCAGCAGGTGAGAGCGTGCAAAGGCCCGGCGCAGGCGGTGCCTCGGGACCTCCCCGTGCCAGCAAAAGCGCGGGTTTTCCGCCATCTCGTCCTGCGCCTGCGCGGCCCAGTCCGGGCTGTGCGCCGCGCCGAAGAGGTCGACCCGCAGACGGCTCGACGCGGGCAGATCCCGCACCGCCAGCGCCGGACACAGCGGATCCTTCTCCTCGCGCAGGTGTCCGGCGACGCATACCCGGAAGTCGCGCCGCGCCGGCCGACGCGACAGGCCCGGCGGGGCCGACTGGTGGATCACGCGCAGCTTGCGGCGATGCTCTTCGGGCACCGTCTCGTCGATCAGGTCGTGCAGCCCGACCAGCACATCCGCGGCCTGGATCGAGCGCAGCGTCGGCGCGGGGTGGCTGTGGATGAACCGATAGGCGTCGGTGCCGGTCAACACGACCACCAGCGGCCGGTCCGGATGCTGGTTTGCGAAGCGCTCGATCGAATCCGCGCTGCGCCAGGCATGCAGCGCGATCATCAGCTCGGCCGGCTCGCCGTGATAGTCGCGCGTGACCGCGACCCGGTGTCCCAGCCGGCGCAGCATCGTGGCCCAGCGCGCCGCAGTGGTCCAGTTCCCGCCCCGCGCACGGGACGGCGCCGGGGTGATCAGGTGTATTCGCAATGGAGAGTCCATAATCTGCCAACCTGTTCGACCTCAACTTAACCCAGAGGAGACCGACGTGCACATGCCGGAACCGCGCGAGCTGATCGCACAAATCGATGACGCAAGGGCCCGGACCCTGACACTGATCGAGGGTCTCGATGCGAAACAGCTGATGGGTCCGCGGCTGCCGACGGTGAACCCGCTGCGCTGGGAGATCGGGCACGCGGCCTACTTCCACGAGTACTGGGTGCTTCGCCAGCACCTCGGCGAGGCCCCCGGGCGGCCGGACGTGGACCACCTGTACGACTCGATCAACATTCATCACGACACCCGCTGGGACCTGCCCCTCCCGCCCCTCGAGGCAACGCTGGCCTACATGGACGGCGTACGGGAACGGGTGTGCCACCACCTGGAGCACGACGAGCCCGACCCCCGCCGCGACTACCTCGCCCAGTACGCGGTGTTCCACGAGGACATGCACACCGAGGCCTTCACCTACACCCGCCAGACCCTGGGTTATCCGCCACCGGCCACCGGTGTCACCGCGGATCCGGCGTGGAGCGCCGGCGGTCTCGACGGCGATGCGGAGATTCCCGGCGGGACCTTCCTGCTGGGCGCGTCGCAGGACGACGGCTTCGTCTTCGATAACGAGAAGTGGGCGCACCCGGTGGCGGTCGCGCCGTTCCGCATCGCCCGGGCCGCGGTCAGCAACACCGAGTTCGCGGACTTCGTGGAGGACGGCGGTTACGGGCGCCCGGAGCTCTGGGACGAGGAGGGCTGGGCCTGGCGCAGCGTGGCCGGGCTGGAGCACCCGGTGTACTGGCGGCGCGGAGACGACGGCTGGGAGTGGCGGCACTTCGACCGCTGGGAGCCGCTGCCCGCCCACGCCGCGGTGATTCACGTCAGCTGGTACGAGGCGCGGGCCTGGTGCCGCTGGGCCGGACGCCGGCTGCCCACGGAGGTCGAGTGGGAGGTGGCCGCCGCCGGCGAGCCCGGCGCGGACGGCACCACCCTGGCACCCGTGAAGCGGCGCTTCCCCTGGGGCGACGCCCCGCCGGATCCCACGCGCGCGAACCTGGATGGCCGCGCCCTCGGAACCGTCGATGTTGGCGCACTGCCCGCGGGCGACAGCGCCTTCGGCTGCCGGCAGATGATCGGCAATGCCTGGGAATGGACCGACACCCCCTTTGGCCCCTATCCCGGCTTCACCCCCGACATGTATCGTGACTACTCCATGCCGCTGTTCGGCCAGACCCGGGTGCTGCGCGGCGGCGGCTGGGCCACGCGCTCGCGCCTGATCCGCAACACCTGGCGCAACTACTACGGGCCGGACCGCAACGACGTGTTCGCGGGCTTCCGGACCTGCGCCGCCTGACGGCGCGCCGCCGGCCCGAAAGAACAGCCCGAAAGAACAGCCCGAAAGAAGAGCCAGGAACTAAAGGGGAGAAACTGCCGATGCAGAAGGACAACGCGCCCGTCGCCAAAGACCTGGTGCTGGTCGGTGGCGGGCACTCGCACGTTGCGGTGCTGCGCCGCTTCGGGATGCGCCCGCTGCCGGGCCTGCGCCTGACGCTGGTCACTCGCGACATCCACACCCCCTACTCCGGGATGCTGCCCGGCTACATCGCCGGCCACTACGGCTTCGACGAGTGCCACATCGACCTCGGTCCGCTGGCCCGCTTTGCCGGGGCGCGCCTCTACCACGGCGAGGTGGAGGGGCTCGATCCCGAATCCCGGATGCTCGAGGTCGAGGGACGTCCGCCGGTGCACTACGACCTGCTGTCGATCAATACCGGCTCGCGTCCGGCGACGCTGGATGTGCCCGGCGCCGCCGAATACGCGCTCCCGGTGAAGCCCATCGACGCCTTCCTGCGCAACTGGGAGGACCTGATCCAGCGCGTGCTGGACAGCCGGGGGCGCTTCCGCATCGCGGTCGTCGGAGGCGGCGCAGGGGGCGTGGAACTCGCGCTGGCCACGCAGTACCGCCTGCAGACCCTGCTGCGGGAACGCGGCGACGACCCGCACCGCCTCGACTACCTGGTGCTGACCCGGGGTCCCGACATCCTGCCCACCCACAACGCCGGCGTGCGCTCGCGCTTCTACCGGGTGATGGGCGAACGCGACATCCGCGTGCTCACGGAACACCGGGTGACGGAACTGCGCGAGGGCGTGATCGTCGCCGAGGGACAGCCCGAGGTCGAGGCCGACGCGGTGCTGTGGGTCACCTCGGCCTCGGCCCCCGGCTGGCCCGCGCTTTCCGGCCTCGCGGTGGACGAACGCGGCTTCATCCGCGTGGACGCGAACCTGCAGTCGCTGTCCCACCCGGGCGTCTTCGTTGCGGGCGACGTGGCGGCCCTTCCCGACGACCGACCGAAATCGGGCGTCTTCGCGGTGCGCCAGGGACCCGTGCTCACCGAGAACCTGCGGCGTGCGGCCACCGGCCGGCGCCTGCGCCGCTATCGCCCGCAACGGAACTTCCTCGGGCTGATCAGCACCGGCGACCGCTATGCGGTGGCCTCGCGCGGATCCTTCGCGATGGAAGGCGCCTGGCTGTGGCGGATGAAGGACTGGATCGACCGCCGCTTCATGGAGCGCTTTAACGAACTGCCCGAGATGGAGGAAGAGGCCGGACCGAGGCTCGCGGCCGGCGTCGCGGACCAGGACGCGATCCGGGAGCTGTCCACGCTGGCGATGCGCTGCGGCGGCTGCGGCGCGAAGGTCGGCAGCACGGTCCTGACCCGGGTGATGCAGCGCCTGCCGGTCTCCGAACGCGGGGACGTGGTGCTTGGCATCGACGCCCCGGACGATGCCACCGTTCTCACCGTCCCCGAGGGCCGCATGCTGGTCCAGAGCGTGGACTACTTCCGCGCCTTCATCGACGACACCTACACCTTCGGCCGCATCGCCGCGAACCACGCGCTGGGAGACCTCTTCGCGATGGGCGCGGAACCGCAGTCCGCGCTGGCGATCGCGACGGTGCCCTATGGTCGGGAACGGGTGGTGGAGGAGTCGCTCTACGAGCTGCTGGCCGGGGCGCTGAGCGTGCTCGGGCCCAGCGGTGCGGTGCTGGCCGGCGGGCACTCGAGCGAGGGCGCCGAACTGGCCTTCGGGCTCACGGTGAACGGCCTGGTGGATCCCGACCGGATCTGGCGCAAGGGCGGGATGCAGCCGGGCGATGTGCTGGTGCTGAACAAGCCGATCGGCACCGGCACGCTGTTTGCGGCCGACATGCGCGGCAAGGCGAAGGGCCGCTGGGTCGACGCGGCGATCGCGTCCATGTGCGTCAGCAACCTGGAGGCCGGCGAGATCCTGCGCCGTCACGGGGCGACGGCCTGCACCGACGTGACCGGCTTCGGACTGATGGGCCACCTGCTGGAGATGACCCGGGCCTCGGACGTGGACGCGGTGCTGGAGATCGACGCCATTCCGATGCTGGACGGGGCGCCGGAGACGGTGGCCGCCGGGATCCTGTCCTCGCTGCAGCCACAGAACCTGCGGCTGCGCCGGGGCGTCGCCGATCTCGAAGAGGCGGCCCGCCACCCGCACTTCCCGCTGCTGTTCGACCCGCAGACGGCCGGCGGACTGCTCGCAAGCCTGCCGGCGGAACACGCCGAGGCCTGCATCGCCGAGCTGCAGCGCGGGGGCTATCCGACCGCAGCGGTGATCGGCCGGGTGGAGACCCGCGGCGAGGCGATGGAACCGGTCCGGGTGGTTTCCTGACCCCCGGCCCTCTGCCGCAATCGGGAGAGGGGAGCAAAGCCCCTCCCCCGATGTCGGGGGAGGGGTTGGGGAG
>RECA01000184.1 GCA_007692435.1 Thioalkalivibrio sp. | reverse complement strand
GATCGAACGCAACGGCTTACTCGGCAGCCATCTGGGAACAGCCTGCCGAGTAGCCGTTTCCGGCCAACCTCAGACACAGCCAAAACGCGAGCCTGGGCCCCTGTGGGAGCGAGCCTGCTCGCGAACGCGCCGCAGGCGCGCCAAACCGCCCGGGCTTCACCCAACCCCATTCGCGTGCAAGGCACGCTCCCACCAGGCCAGCCCAGACTCCCTGCAGGCCAGCCCAGCCCCCTGCAGGCCAGCCCCAGCCTCCCTGCAGGCCTGCTCAGCCTCCTACAATCCTCGATCGGGCTTGCGCACCTCGCCCGATGACGGCACCCAGTACGAGAGCCGGGGCGGGTCAGGAACCGTCGTTGCCTTGGCGCAAGGCATCACCCGGTTCGGCGACCGTCAGGTAGACGCCTGGGCCGCCGCCGGATCTGCGCATGCCGGCTTCCACGCCAAGTCCAAAGGCGCTCTTTCTCGGTGGCGTTCTGTAATTCCCTTGGGGACCCCGGCGCTCCAGCAGGTCATAGAACGGTCTCAGCATCGGCACCACCACCAACGCAACTTTATGTTCCTTGCACCAGCGCTGGATACGGGCATATTTATGCGAATCTGGATCGAATGTCATCCATATCGCACTGATATTATGAACTTCATGAACCGTATCGAGATCCCGCTCCGCACCGAGAACGGGGTATCCGGACATCGCTTGCCCCTGATAGTCGCGGTCCTCCAGGAAACCCACCACCTGCGCCCGGGTGAAGCCGCGTTCGAGCAGTGCCGCCAACGCCAGGCCACGATGCCCCGCCCCGTAGATCGCGAGCCGCACGGGTTGACCGCCACCACTGGCCCGCTGCGTGCGGCGGACCCGTTCCCGCTGCAACACGCGCACACCCGCCGACATCGCCACCGCCATCAGCAGTGCCATGGGCAGAATCCCCAAGGCCGCATTGCGCTCAAAAAGGGCAACCAGCAACAGGAAGGCGAGAACCCACCCCGTCAGGCTTGACGACGCAAGCCGCACGAGATCACCCACCGCATAGTGTCGTATCGCACCCTGATAGCTGCCACCCAGCGCCATCAGAGGCAGGACCACCAGCGGCATCAGCCAAAGGCCGGTCACAAACACGTCCCAGTGGCCGCCTTTCGGCAACCCCTCGAAACGCGCGAGATGCGCCGCGACCCAGGCGACCTCCACCGCCGCCAGGTCCAGCAGAAAGATCCGCCCTCGCAGCCGTGCCTGCCCGCGCCAGTCCACCGCCCCGGCGACGCTGTACCAGAGTCCGCGCAGAATCCACAGGGCATCGGAGAACGCCGTCGATCGGCTGAAATAGGCGATGTCCTGGCGCGCCTTCTGCGGGAACAATTCTTCCCGGTAGAACGCTTCCGGATCCCGGTCCGGCGGATACATCTGCGACTCGTTGCGAAACGCCACCTGGTTCGGGCCGAAGATCCCGGGCACGAAGTCGTGCACCCGCTTGAACTCGCCCTGAAACAGATTGCTGAAGCGCAGTGTCTCCGGACGTGGCCCGACGAAGGACATCTCCCCCTTCAGGATATTCCACAACTGCGGGATTTCATCGAACTTGGAGCGCTCCAGAAACCGGCCCAGACGGGTCATGCGCGCATCGCGAACCACCGTCACGCCAGCGCCGCGGTCGCCCCAGGAATCCGGAAACTTGCGGAACTTGTGCATGCGAAAGACACGACCGTGCTGCCCCAGCCGCTCCTGCGAGAAGATCGCCCGGCCCGGCGAATCCAAGCGCACCGCCAGCGCGATCAGGCCGATGAGCGGAGCGGCCAGGATCAACCCCACGAGGGCCAGTACGACGTCCATTGCTCGCTTGATGTAACGATCCATGTTCAATGTCCCCACATCGGCAGTTGACCGCGCTCGGCGAGTTCCTGGGCGTGCGCGAAGTCCTCCGGTCGCCCGATGTCCATGAACTGACCATGATGCTGGAACACCCGGGCCCCCATACCCTCATCCAGCATCCGGTACATCAGGTCATCGAAACCGAAGGGCACACCCTTCGGGACCAGGTCGAGGATCGAGGGATCCATGCAATACACGCCCATGTTCGCGGCGTAGGTCAGCGTCGGCTTCTCCTTGAAATCGGTGACGACACCGTCCTGCCCGAACTCGAACACCCCCATGTTCACCGGAACCGGCGTCTCCTTCACCGCGATCGTCAGGGCCTCGGAGTGCTCGCGGTGAAAGCGCATGAAGGCACGCAGATCCAGGTCGGTGATCAGGTCGCCGTTCAGCACCAGAAAGGATTCATCCAGCCAGTCGCGCAACAGGTGCAGGGCCCCCAGCGTACCCAGCGGTTCCCGCTCCTCCGTGTACTCGATGCGCATGTCCCAGCGGCTGCCGTCGCCGCACAGCATGCGCAACAGGTGACCCAGGTAACCGGTGGTCACCATCACCTGATCGACCCCGTTACGGCGTACCCAGCGCAGCAGCAGTTCGATCACCGGATACTCGCCCACCGGCATCATCGGTTTGGGCAAAATCAATGTGTAGGGCTTGAGCCGGGTACCCTTGCCACCCGCTTGAATCACTGCCTTCACTTACGCACCCCCTGGCAAACGTTCATCGACCCGCTGTCCTGCTGGCCAGGAGCCTCCCGCCCCTTTGCCTCGGGCATCCGCCCGTTCGATGATCACATCCAAAACGCTATAACGACACGGTGTTCATGGCTCATGATGCCCGTCGCGTGTGCTACGCGAACAACATTCCTTCTGGCTTTGCAGCGCACCCCTTTCGGCGCTCTCGAGGCACCGACGTGACTGCCTGGATCGAATCCAAACCCCTGAAAAACCGAAGATTCGACTTTCTCCCAGGAAACGAGAATCCATGAAACCGCGTTTGTTGTAGCGTTAACAATACAACACATTTATCGCCGATGCATCTAGATCAAGAGATAGTTTCGTCTAGGAATTATAGTCAAAGACACTGGCTGCGTACCGTCGTCTCCGGATCGCCACGCATCGGGCCCGGTGACGGTATCGCAAATACGAAACCGCTACATCCGCGAATCGAGGTAGGTACCGGTTTCCATGTGGGCGAAATCGGGGATCATCTCGTGAAACAGGGCCACCAGGTCCGGCTTGTCCCACACCCCGGCCGCCTTCAGTTCCGCGATGCGGCGCTCGAAACCATCCAGCCGCACCGCATCGAACACCGGCTCGTTCCGGATCACCCCGAGGCTTTCGAAGCGCGCCATGTCCAGTACCTCGCGCTCGGTGAAGAACTCCTCGAAATCCTTCTCCCCGGTGGTATCGCTGTCGGCGAAGTAGCACGGCCACTGTCCGCGCGGAATCAGCTCCTCGACCCGCGCCCGCGCCTCCTCCTCGCTGGCACAGGGCACCGCCTCGTAGCCGTGCGCGGCCAGGTACTTCACGGCGATGGCATCGAAGGTGGTCAGGTGCAGTTTCTCGGAGAGCTTCGGGAAAAAGATGTCCCGATTCTCTCCCAGCAGACAGGACATCAGGCACAACTCGCCGGACTCCTGCGGCGTGACGAAGTAGCGGCGCACGTCGCGCGGCGCCGCCAGCGGCTGGCGCTTGGCCAGGCGCTGGTTGAACCCGTGCAGCAGGCTGCCGTCGGAGAAGGCCACGTTGGCGAAGCGCGCGGTGGAGATCGGCAGTTGCACGCTGGCGCGCATCAGGAACATCTCCATGATGCGCTTGCTCGCCCCCATCATGTTCACCGGGTTCGCGGCCTTGTCGGTGGATACGCAGAAGTATTTCTTCGCCCCCTGCTCCCGCGCCCAGTCCAGCGTGCGGTTGGTGTTCAGAATGTTCACGTCGACCATGCGCATCAGCGTGAACGGGTCCTTTTCGCTACGCACGTGCTTCAACGCGGAGAGGTTCAGGATGTAGTCGTAGCCCCCGCTCCAGCGCATCAATGCGTCGAACTCCACCGAGCCGCAGTCGATCGCGAACGTGCGGAAATCGCCCTCGATGTAACCCAGCGTACTGCGCAGGTCGCGCACCAGCTCGACCATGTTGTTCTCGCTGATGTCGACCACGTGCAGCGCCCGGGGCCCGCGCCGGAAGATCTCCCGCACCACCGCCTGCCCGATCGACCCGGCCCCGCCGATCACCAGAAAGCGCCCGCCCGCCACCGCCGCGGACAGTTCCGCCTCGCGCCGTTCGATGTCCGCCGCGAACAGGGGCTCCGAGCGCCCGATGAGACTGAGAATGTTCATGTGAAAGTCCTGAGTCAGAAGCCAAATCCATCGCGGCCAGACGCCGCCCCCACAACCGGCCAACCCCCCCGCGGGAGCGAGCCTGCTCGCGAACGCGCCGCAGGCGCGCCAACCGCCGGGGCTCCAACGAACCCCCATTCGCGTGCGAGGCACGCTCCCACAAGGCCTCGGGTACGCTACAAGACCTCGGGTACGCTGGAGGGAAGATTCACCACCCGGTCTTCCAGCCACTGCGAATTCTCCAGGGCATCGTGCTGGCAGTCGCGGAACATCTCCAGCCGGTGCATCAGGCGCCAGACGGGACGCGTCATCACGCCGGCGGCGTTGGACATCTCGAGAAACGCATCGCGCTCTGCCCGTGAGCCCAGCACCAGCGCGTTCAGCCAGAAATTCGCCCGCGTGCCCGCACGCTCGCGCACCAGATCCCAGCCCTGCTCCGCAGCGAAACGAGCATACCGTTCCGCCACTTCGCGCTTCAGATTGAGCATCTCCTCCAGGCGCTCCATCTGCGCGCAGCCCAGGGCCGCGTTCAGGTTCGGCATCCGGTAGTTGTATCCGACCTCGTCGTGGACGAACTCCCAGGGGTGTGCAACCTTGGCCGTCGTGGTCAGGTGCTTCGCGCGCCGCGCCAGGGCCGCATCGTCGGTCAGGATCATCCCGCCACCGCCGGTGGTGATGATCTTGTTGCCGTTGAAACTGAGCACCCCG
>RECA01000186.1 GCA_007692435.1 Thioalkalivibrio sp. | reverse complement strand
GATCTGGAGCGGTTGCAGTAGGGATGACGGCCTGAGCCGGGCGTTTCGCCCGGCCAGTTTCCGGCAATCGAGAGACGCGTGGACAGTGGCTGTTCCCGCGTCTTTTTTTGTCTCGCCGCGAGATATGGCGCAATGTGCCGGCGTCTTGGAACCCCGGAGATCACTGCGGTCAGCGCCATCAGAGCGAAACGGCGTCGGGACGGAGATTTCATCGCAGGCGCGCTAGGGCTGCCGTTGCAACCGGGTCTTGCTCGGAGACTCCCCGAAGAGCCTGGCGTAGTCGATGGCGAACTGCCCGGGGTGCCAGAACCCGAGGTCAAAGGCGACCTGCTGCACGCAGCGCTCATCCCTCCTGGCCACGATGCGGCGCCGGGCAGCGTGCAACCGAAGTATCTTGGAGTGAGCGGCGGGCGATCGCCCCAGCAATTCGCTGAAGGCGTAGAAGAGCAGGCGCCGGCTTGCGTGAGTTGCCTCGCAGAGTTCGGTGACGCTCGGCGGGTTGTCCAACCGATCCCGGATCAGGTCTTCGGCCCGGCGGACGATGCGCCTGCGCTGGGCCAGGCTCGACCGGGTCGGGGGGACCTGGCGTGCCTCCTGAACCAGCGCGATCATCCTTCCGGCCAGATCCATCCCGGCGCGCGACTCGTTTCCGCGCGGCCGCTGTGCGTTCATGAGCCGTTCGACTGTCCGTGCCACTTCGTTCGTGATGCACGGATCGGACTTGAGGCACCAGCGTTCCCACAGCGCCTCCGAGGAGGTCTGGTGCTCGGCCTGGACGATCCTCTCGGCAAGATCGCGGGGAATCGAGATGGCCTGCTGGTGATGGCCGGCAACGATCTGCTGATAGACCTCTCCCCCCGGATCGAGTACGAGGATCTGCCCCGCATCCAGCTCCTTTCCGCGAAACCGGCCGCCGGCACAACCCTGGGTGATGGGGGATATCGTCCAGAAATCTTCGGTACGCCGTCCCGAGCTGAGCAGTGCGCGATTGGAACGCATCGAGTACACGTGGCATTCACCGATCCACCTGGCATTGAGTGACGTTTCGACCGGTCCGGGTTCGGATTGGGTGATCTCAACGTCCCAGACATGTCCAACGGCCTCCTGCATTTGTTCCACTGAATGGCAGCGGATCCTGGTCAGTTCGCTCAACACGCACTCTCCCAGCGCACTTTTCGCGCATTTTCCATCAGTCTAGTCAGCTCCATGGGTCACTGTCACCCCGGCAAGATAGCAGGGCAGGGCGTAACGGCCGGGACCGGCCGCCGCCGTGCACTTTTTCGACTACGCTCTCCGGTAAGCCTTTTTATACTTAACCGTTTTTCTTTCGCGGTAGCGCTGGGCGCGGCGTCCGGTCCGAAGGGGTGTTGTTCGTTGAATCCCTTGCGGCAGGTTCCATGGCTGGACTTCCCGGGCACTTCCGCGTTTTGGCCAACCAGGAGGTGGCGGCGCATCATGTATCGGTGGCTGGGTGTACTGTTTCTGACGGCGATGACGGGCATGATGTCCGCACAGGCGCCTGCAGAAAATGACTTCGCGGTGGTCGCGAGCGTGGCCGGACTCGAGGAAAACATCGAGCACCTCGAGGCGATGCGGGCGGCCGCGGACGCGGCACAGGAATGGGATCGTGACGGATTCCATTTCCGTCTGGATCAGTTGATGCTGGCGGCCCTCGCGAGGGCGGAGACGGTGTCTCTGGAAGCATCGGGAACCGGGGAAGGCGATGAGATCCCGGTTGTCCGGGAGCGCGTCAGCGATGCCACCAGCTGGTTGCTCGAGACGTCCATCTCCCGCCTCGAGGAAATCTACAGCAGAATCAGCCACGAGCGTCTGAAATACGACGAGTTCGACAGCGGCTTGCAGGCGAGCGTATCCGCCGCCTTCGTCCAGGATCTGCAAACACTGATCTTCGAGTACATGAGTGGGCTCGGCGCACTGCTGCGGGTGCGCGAGCAGCTGGGTCTGAGCGTTGAAGACGACCGGGATGCGTTCGAGGAATTCATAACGCGGAACGTGGAGCGCCTGCACGGTCAGATTCGGCTCGATGCGCAGACGCTCACGGAACTGCGGCGGACGCTGAGGTCTGATCCCTCGAACGAAGACATCGAGTTGGCGCTGCGTGCCGTGGACCGGAAGCAGAGCCGCAACCTGGCGAACATGGCAGCCTGGCTTGATGTGCTTCCGGACCACGGAGTCGATGCCGCCGGCCACCGCGCGCTGCTGATCCAGCAGCAGGGTCGCCTCGGAGCGGAGATCCTGCGCCGGGACGTGTTCGCAAGCATCTGGCGCGAACAGACGGACAGGCTCTGGCGGAATGTTTCCCGTAATGGCCCGACGCTTCTGCTTCGGGTCTTCACATTCCTGGCGGTGCTGGTCTTGGCCTGGATGGCAGCCCACGTGATTCGCCGTTTGCTCGAGACCGTCATGAACAGCGCGTTTGTGCGGCTGAGCCAACTGATGAAGGAGCGGCTGCTGACCCTGTCATTCGGAATCACGTTCCTCGCGGGAGCCGTGCTGGCGCTGGCGGCCATCGGGTGGTCGGTGATGCCGATGCTGGCCGGGTTGGGTGTCGCCGGAATCATCATCGGGTTTGCGTTGCAGGACTCGCTGAAGAGTTTCGTCGCCGGCTGGATGATCCTGCTCTACCACGCCTACGATGTGGGCGATTACGTCCAGGTATCGGGTGCGGAAGGCAGAGTCCGGAGGATGACGCTCAACAGCACCCGGATCGCCACCCCGGATAACACGATCAAGCTGGTGCCCAACCGCAAGATCTGGGACGAAACGATCGTGAATCTCACGGCGAGCAGGGCCCGCCGGCTGGGACTGGAGATCTCATGCGCCCCGGATAACGACATGGACCGAGTGGAGCGCAGCATCCGCGAGTTTCTTGCGAAGCATCCGCAGATTCTGAACAAACCGCAGCCAGAGGTGTACCTTGCCCGGATCGGATCCTCGGAGATGGTCTTCGCGGTCCAGCCCTGGGTGCGAACCGAGCATTACTGGTCGCTGCAGCGGTCCCTGCTGAAGGAAATCAGGCAGCGGTTGGAGCGCGATGGCATCAGCTGAACCCGGGCCAGCGCCGCTCGATCGGGACCGTCAGCATGGCAAGAGCGTTGCTGAACCCAAGCCGGAATCCAAGCGGCATCCAGAAAGGCTGAGGCTGATGCCTGAGCGCCCGCCGGAGGCTCAGAGCTCAGAGCCAGCGTCCGAGGTTCACACCTGTGCGTACCCTGACGGGGCCGACGTCGATGCTCGGACCTGCGATGCCGACATTGGCGTAGATGCCGCCGCCGGAGCAGCCGGTGAGCAGTAGGGCGAGCGACAGGCAGCCGGCGGCGAGGAGGGTCCGCCGGCAGGTGCGGGACCTGGCGGGGCAAAGAGGGGTCCGGGAGGGGACGGGTCGCATTGGTTTCTTCTCCATGACTTCAGCGCGCAGCGCTGTGCTCGGGACCGGGCTGCCAGCTCTGGACGAGGAAACCCGCGCCCGTGGGGTCGTTCAGGATGGCCACTTCGCCACCTTGCGGATTCTCCCGGGCCGGCAGCAGGACCTCGCCGCCCAGGCGCTCGGCGGCTGCGGCCGCGGCCGCCGGATCCGAGACCCGCACGTAGACCATCCAGGTGTCCGGGATTTGTTCCACCGGCTTCGGCACCACGCCGACGCGCGGTGCACCGTGCGCGCTGAGGTAGCGATAGTCACCGTCGTCGTCTCCGGCGGCCTCAACCGTGTATGCCGGCACGAGCGCTTGGTAGAAGGCCAGCGTCGCATCCGGATCCGAGCTCCAGACCTCGTTCCATAGCCAGTCGCCAGGCTCGGCGACCCGATCCGCCGGGTCGCCGTCACGGGGTTCGAGCAACGTCAGCACGGCGCCCTGCGGATCGGCAACCACGGCGACGGTGCCGCGCTGCGGGATATCCAGCGGGCGCTGGAAGACAGTGCCGCCTCCGGCGCGCACCGCGGCCATGGCGGCGTCCATCTCCGCAACGGACAGCACCGGAATCCACCGCGACACATTGACGTCGCGATTGATGCCGCGGGCGTCCACGAGTCCGCCGATCACGCGACCCTCGTGCTCGATGACCGTATAACCCCGTCCGCGGCCGAGACCCACGTTGCGGAAGGTCCACCCGAACAGGCCCGCGTAGAAATGCTGCGCCGCCGCGGGATCCTCGGTCAGCAGGTCATGCCAGACGACCTTGCCCGGCATGGGCTGTGTACTGCCGGTATCGATGGGCGGTATCCGGGCCGAATCGAGGCCGGCGCAGCCGCCGACGACGATCAGCATCAGTGCGGCAAGGGTGACACGGACACCGGTGTACGGGAATCGGATCATGGCGGGGCTCCTGTGGTGGGCCGTTGCGCCGGGGTGACGAGGCGCAGAAGGCGCCGACCCTGAAGCTTCGATGCGGGTGTGTTCTAACAGCTTCAGCGGCGCTTGTCACGGCGACCTGAGAGGAGCGGCGAGTGGCCTTTCCGTTGCCCCAGTCTTCATTGACGCGAAAGTCCTGGCCGCAGCCGTCGCGAGCCGCCCTTTGGTGGAGGCACGGGCTGGGCCACGCGCAGCCGACCCACCATCCTGACCGAGTCGGCCTGTGGTGGGCACACTTCATTTCTTCCGTGCACTTTTTGGACTGTTCCGGTCAGGAGACGTCTCTATACTGCCGCGACTACACCGAGCACTCGCTTTGCGGTCCCGATCAGGACAGTCCCGAGGCGAACCGCCGCGCCCGTGCAGCACGGCACTCGCCCCGCCGCGGTCTGCCCAGCCTCTCTCGCGATCACGGTTCCGGGCAGCATCCGGTCCGCCAGTGACCGGTTACGCGAGCTACGGGCCGCGCCGCTGCATGTCGTGACCCGGCTGCAGGCACTCAATCAATGCACAATCAATGCAAGGGAGTACAGAGAAATGGATCGCAGATTCCTGCTCAAGCTGCTGGCCTCTGGCACCGCGCTTACGGCCGCACCGGCCACCCTTTTGGCGCAGATGAAGGGCGAAAAGCCGT
>RECA01000173.1 GCA_007692435.1 Thioalkalivibrio sp. | reverse complement strand
CAGGTTTGTCACCCCGCCTGGGTCGAAACGGCGCGCCCCCCCCTAAGTCTCGCATAAACCGCGGGGCGGAACCCCTGTTTGGGCCACCCCGAGGGGGGGGCCGGAACCCCCGAGGGGGGGGGTCGGACCAAGCCAACACCTTGATATTGCGAAAGAAGGTGTGAAAAAACCGCCCGATTGTACCCTTATACGGCCGTTTTTGGCCCCAAAAATGCCGCGCGAGGCAGACAACGGTCCATCTCCTCGTACCCTGGACCGGGCCCCGAACCGCGGCACCTCCTGGAAGCCCATTTTTGGGGGCAAAAAGCTGCCTCTAAGACATCTCTCGCCCCCAAAATCGAGCCCTTTTATACGATCTTTCAATCACTTGCCTTGGTCCGACCCCCAGAGATCGGTCTGCGGGCTGGGGGCCTTGGGGCGGCGGCGGGCACCGCGGCGGCTGCCCATCTTCTGCTGGATGTCGCGGCTCTCGGCTCGGCTCTCGGGCTGGCGCCGCACCGCGATCAGGCGCTGGCGGGCCTCGCGGGCGGCGGCGATGTGGTCGACGATCGGCGGCGGGTAGTCGCGACCGATGTGCACCCCGGTCGCGCGCTGCAGGTCATCCGGCATAAGCCACGGCTCGTGGATGAAGGCATCCGGCACCGGCTGCAGCTCCGGGACCCAGCGACGGATGAAGATACCCTTGGGATCCTGGTCGAAGGACTGCTTCACCGGGTTGTAGATGCGCAGCGCGTTGATGCCGGTGGTGCCGGACTGCATCTGCACCTGGTTGTAGTGGATGCCGGGCTCGTAGTCGGTGAATACGCGGGCGAGGTGCAGCGCGGGCTCGCGCCAGGGCAGCCACAGGTGGTAGGAGGCGAAGGCCATCAGCATCGCGCGCATGCGGAAGTTCAGCCAGCCGGTGGCGTTCAGGGCCCGCATGCAGGCGTCGACCAGGGGGAAACCGGTCTGGCCCTGCGCCCAGGCCCGGTAACGTTCCGGGTCGAAGGCGTCCTCGCGCAGGCCATCGCAGCCGGGCAGCAGGTTACGGAACTCGATCGACGGGCGCGATTCCAGCTTCTGAATGAAGTGGCAGTGCCAGTGCAGGCGTTCCTCGAAGGACCGCAGCGAGCGGCGCCAGGCCTTCGCCTCGGGGCTCATGTCACCTTGGAATCCGGCGACGCGGGCCCGACTCGCGTGCACCACCTCGCGCAGGGACAGGCTGCCCCAGGCGAGGTGCGGGCTGAGGCGAGAGCAGGCGTCCCATGCGGTGAGCGGGCTGGACATGCCGCCCTGGTAGGCCTTGCCGCGGTCGGCAAGGAAGCTCCCGAGCGTCTCTTCGGCTGCGTCACGTCCACCGGGCTGCAGCGAGACGTCCGGCTCCGGTGCCAGTGATGCTTCCGGCCGGTCGGGCAGTGGATCCGTGCGCAGGCCGGGAACCGGTGTCAGCGCGCTCGGAACGGCGGTGACGGACTTCGCGATGCGCCGCTCCCAACGCCCTGCCCAGCCGTCGCGACTGCGCAGCCCGCGAACCACGCCGTGTTGCGGCAGCTCGATCCACTCGACGCCCCGATCGCGGGCCCAGGCGGCCACGCGGCGGTCCCGGGCGAAGGTCCAGCCGTTGCCGGTCTCCTCGTGCGACCAGAGGGTGTCGAAGCCGGTCGCGCGGTGCAGTTCGTCGAGCACGGCGGCGATCTCGCCCCGCCGCACGATCAGGGGCTGGCCCAGGCGGGTCAGGTCGCGGTCGAGGGTCTGCAGGCAACGGCGGATGAAGGCCCAGTGGCGCCAGGCGGCGTCCGGCTGTGCCCAGAGTTCGGGTTCGATCACGTAGAGCGGCAGGACCCGGCCACGCTCGGCAGCAGTGGCCAGCGGCTGGTGGTCCTGCACGCGGAGGTCACGCTTGAACCAGACCACCTGCACCGGGCGGTCGAGCGATGGCGTCATGGGTTTTCCCCCGGAGGTTCATGCCCCTCGACAGCGGTGGCCGACGATCGGAAACGCCGCTGGGGGTGCATCGGGTCGGGCGCGGGCAGGCCGTCAGACCCGGGCGGAGGCACCATGTCGGGCCCGGTCCTCATCGGGGGCCTGCCCGCGACCCAGCGGCGCGCTGACGCTCAGGATGCACAGACGCCGTCACGGCAACGCCGCCGCCAGCGCCAGCGTGCAAAGCGGCCGTAGGCGAAGTCGAGCAGGCGCACCAGACCGGGAACGGCGGTCACGACGCGAGCGAGCCAGCGGTAACCGGGCAGCTCGCGCCAGATCGCGACGAAGGCGGGCACGCCGGTGTGCAGCTCCCCGGATCTGCCACGCACGTGCAGCCGCTGCATCGCCGTCTCCCAGTTCACGCCCACCTCCGCAACGATCTCCGGTTCGCGGTGGATATCCAGCCAGCGAATGCGCCCCGTGCGATCCAGGCGCTGATAGTGCGCGATCTCCCGGCGGCACATCGGGCAGCCCCCATCGAAGAACACGGCGGTGCGCTGACCGTCCGTAGCGGCGTGCGAGGTGACCGTTTGCTCATCTGTGACCATGGTGCGATCTGGCTCCCAGTGCATTGCGCAATCGCTTCTGTCGGCCCAACCGGACCGCATACACCGTTACGAGCACCCCCACCCTCGAAGGTTCCCACCGAAGCGGGCCCACCGAAGCGGGCCACCGAAGCGGGTCGGACCAAGGCAAGCCGTTGAAACCTCGAGAAAACCAACCCGAAAAGCACGCCTGTATTCACCTTAAACGGCCATTTTCGGGCCCGAAAACACGGCTTGGGATGGAAAGGGCCTGTGAAAGGTCCCACCCTCGCCCGAGCCACCACCGCGGATCCCTGGACGGCCCTTTTTCGGCCAGAAATGGCGCCTTTAAGGCCCTTTTCACCCCCGAAAATGCACCTCTTTTTTAACACAATCAAAACCTTGCCCTGGTCCGACCCCGCAGGATACCCTGCGGCGATGAACGATCTGCGGCACAGCCTGGCGGCCTTCGGCACCCCGGATTTTACGGCGGTGCTGCGGGCGGATCTTGCGGCACTCGGGCCGGATGCCCTGGGGCTGCAGCAGGCACTCAGCACCGGCAGCACGGCCATGTCGGACGATATCGAGGTGATGCTCCTCCGCCACTCGGAAACGCCCGACGGCCTTTGTGTCCGGATCGGCGTCTTCTTCACCAGCGTGCTGGGCGGCTGTGCCTGTGCCGATGACCCCACGCCCGAGAACGAGCACCCGGAATACTGCGAGCTCGACATCGCCATCGCGCGCGAGACGGGCGCGGCCCGCATCCAGCCGGCGCCGGGCAGACCCGCCGACTGGATTGCCGGTGGTGGCGCTTGAGGGGGCATTTTCGGGCCCGAAAACGGGGCTCCAAGACCGAAAATCGTGCCTCCCGGCAGGGCCTAACCGCTGAATTTCAATGGGTTGGCCTGGTCCGACCCGGGGAAGCCCGACCCGGGGAAGCCCGGGGAAGAGCTTGAAGGGGTGTTTTTGGGGCCAAAAAGGGGCCTCTAAGGCCTAAAATGGTGGCTTTTTCAGGTCTTATGCGATGAATTTCAATGACTTGGCTTGGTCCGACCCCGGGGGGTTCTGGTTTTCGGAGGCGGTGCGGCCGTTTTGGTTTCGGTCGACGCCGGCGTTTGATGCGGAGGTGCGGCGGCGGTTTCTCGGTACGTGGGAGGCGGCGGCGGGTGGGCGTTTGGACGACTGGAGCGATACCCCTGCGGGCGCGCTGGCGCTGGTGATCGTGCTGGATCAGTTTCCGCTGAACATGTTTCGCGGGGAGGCCCGGAGTTTCTCGACGGAGGCGCGGGCGCGCGAGGTGGCGGCCGAGGCCATCGACCGGGGCTGGGACCGGGAACTCGAGGACGCCGCGAAGGCCTTCCTGTACCTGCCGTTCATGCACAGCGAGGCGGTCGCGGACCAGGATCGTGCGGTAGAGTTGTATCGTGATGCCGGGCTGGAGGACAGCCTGCGCTGGGCCCGGCATCATCGGGAGATCATCCGGCGCTTTGGCCGGTTTCCCCACCGCAATGCCGCGCTCGGGCGCGAGAGCACCCGCGAGGAGCGGGAATGGCTTGGATCGAAGGAGGCCTTTCGGGGATGAACGCACGCAAGCCGCTGGTGATCCTGAAGACGGGGCGCAAGATTCCCACGCTCGACACGATCGCCGGGGACTACGAGGACTGGATCGCGGCCGGCATGGGCTGGCAACCGGGCACGGTCAGGGTGATCGCGCCGGATCGGGGTGAGGCGCTGCCGGCGCCGGATGCGGTCGCGGGCATCGCGATCACGGGTTCCGGCTCGATGGTGACCGAGCGGGCGGACTGGATGCTGCGTGCCGCGGACTGGCTGGGCGACGCGGTGCAGCGCGAGGTCCCGGTGCTCGGAATCTGCTTCGGGCACCAGTTGCTGGCACACGCGCTGGGCGGCCAGGTGGACGACAACCCGCACGGTGTCGAGGTGGGCACGGTAGAGGTTTCGCTCGAGGATGCCGCCGCGGACGACCCCCTGTTCTCGACCCTGCCAACGCGCCTGTGGGCACAGCTGAGTCACCGGCAGTCGGTGCTTGCGCTGCCGCCCGGGGCCACCCTGCTCGGCGCCAGCGAGATGGAGCCGCACCAGGGCTTCGCCTTCGGCCCGCGGGCCTGGGGCGCGCAGTTCCACCCGGAGTTCGACGAACGGATCATCCCGCACTTCGTCGAGTACTACCGCGTGATCCTCGGCGAGCAGTCGCGCTGCGCGGATACCCTGAAGTCCACGGTGCGCCCGGCGCCCGAGAGCCGGCTGCTGTTGCGCCGATTCGCCGAGATCGTCCGGGAGGGTGAGTCCTAGCAGCCCCTGGCCGCACTGGGCGGGAGGGTCATCGCCGGCGCTCGGCATCGCGACCGGAGGCCGCTCCTACGTGGCGGGTGCCCTGCTGTTGCGCCCGCCCCGCCACCCGGTCAGAACAGGAGGCCGTGGCCGATTGCGGCGCCGAGCGCGAGGGCGACCAGCACCACGGTGCGGCCGATCAGTCGCCAGCCATGCAGGTGGCGTTCCCAGT
>RECA01000209.1 GCA_007692435.1 Thioalkalivibrio sp. | reverse complement strand
AGGATCCCAACCCTCTTGTCGCGCTGACGGTCAGCCTGGCTCGGGGTCTTCCGGCTCGATGCGCAGCTGCGCGAGGGAGGCGCGGGCCGGTCCACCGCTGATGTCGGGGATGATGACCAGTTCCAGGGCCGTCACACCGGGTACGCCGAGGTGGACGTCTTCGGTCTCCCGCCATGCATCCTCTGGGCTGAAGTTCCACTGCTGGCGCAAGGCCTCGTGAAAGCTCTCTCCGCGGTCCGCTGACCACCGCAGCACGAACTGCTGGGTGCGTTCCTGCTGCGTCTCCTCGAAATGCAGCCGGACCCGCCGGATGCTCACCGGCTCCGGGAACACCAGGCGGATCGTCTGCTCTCCGGGGCCGCCGGCCACCCAGCCGCCGGGAGCACCCGGGACGAGGGCGCGCTCGATCGGGTGCTCGGGGTCTTCCGAACTGATCTCGACTTCGGCCACCTGCTCGAGGTCCAGCCAGTCGCCGTCCCTCTCGTTGGCGCCCTGCCGGTCTGGCTCCAGGATTCGTTTGCGCATGTCTTCACACCTCCGGGATTGCTGGACGGGCCGGACCGAGTCTACGACTTCGGGCCCTCCATCAAGTCTCCGTCACCGTGAAGGCCCGTGCGACCCGTCCTATCCACTCTACCCGCTCCGCGCCCCGCTGTCCCGCAGCCAGGTGTGCCCATCAAGTCCGGCGGCGGGGCAGGCGTGTCACCGGACGGCAGCCCGTGTGCTCCGGTCATTCCGGTGCGCCCAGCTCCTCGAACATCAGCCGCATCTCCAGACGCTGCAGGGTGGTGTAGAGCGCGCTCGACTCCTCGCTCAGATCGGTCATCAACTGCCGGATCCGGTGGCGCGGCGCCTTCCGGCTCGTGGCGTCGAACATCTCCGCACACAGCTCGTGCATGCGCCGGTGCGGCCGGTCCAGGCGGTCGAAATCCGGATCGCCGCTCAGGGCCTGTCCCAGCCCGTGGTACCAGTCGCCGAGGGCGCACTCGTCGGGGCTCATGTGCAGGTGCCGGGGAATGGAGCCCGGGGTGCCCGGGTCCTCGAGATGAGCGAACAGCATGTCCATCAGCAGCTTGTACTGCCATGTATGGGTCAGCTGAGCCATGCGCAGCATCCCGATCGGCGAGCAGGGCCAGACTGGGTCGCGCCGGCGAAACTCCAGGTAGTCGGGCAGGGGCAGCGGCGGGCTGATCCAGTAGCCCTGTGCCTCGGTGCAGCCATAGTGCAGCAGCATCCGGTAGGCCTCCTCGGTCTCCACGCCCTCCATCACGCTGCGGATGCCCAACAGCTGCGCCATCGCGATGCTGGTGCGCACCATGGTTGCGGTCTTCGTGGAGGCGAGCATCCGGATCACGAACGCCTGGTCGAGCTTCAGGACCGAGAATGGCAGCCGGCTCAGGGTCTCGAGCGAGGAGAAACCGGTGCCGTAGTCGTCCATTGCCAGGCTCACGCCTGCCTCCATCAGTTCCGTCAGGCGCCGGACGATGACCTCCTGCCGGGAGACCACGACGCCCTCGGTGATCTCGATCTCGAGGTGCGGGCCGCGGATCCGGTTGCTGTCGATCGCCTCCCGCACCAGGTGGATCAGGCCGGGGTCGTCCAGCTCGTTGGCGGAGATGTTGAGCGCAAGCCTGTCCTCGCCCCGCTCCGCGTGGACCTGCGACAGGTCGTCGAGCAGCCGGGGAAACATGTGGCGCGTCACGTCCGCGACCATGCCGCTGGCCTCGGCCATCGGGATGAAGTCGCCGGGAGGCACGAGGGTGCCGTCCGGGAGGCGCCAGCGGATCAGCGCCTCCGCGCCCTCCACCCGACCGGTCAGGAAGGAAACCTTCGGCTGGTAGTGGAAGCTGAACTCGCCGCGTCGCATCGCGCGTCGCAGGTCTTCGGCAGTGAGATCCATGACGCCTCCTGGCGGGCATGCGGGAGGTCCGGTGCCTAGGGAGAACAGCCCAACACGCCTGAGCGAGGCGCGCAAGTGCAGGATGGCCAATACTATTGCAAACTGGACCAGCGCAGCGCCGTTGCGTACGGCGACGCGATCAGATACCGAACCTCCCGTACGACCCACTAGCCGTTCCGGGCGTGGTGCAAATGCAGGCTGAACCCACCATCCTCGCGATCGACGCGGCCTGGACGCCGTCCCAGCCCAGTGGCGTGGCCCTCGTGCAGCAGCGGGCAGGCCGCTGGCACTGTCTCGCGCTTGCCCCGAGCTTCCTGAGCTTCGACGGGGAGGCGGCGGGCGTGGTGACCGACTGGTCCGTCCGCCGCCTGCCGGGGAGCGAGCCGGACATTCCCCGGCTGCTGGAGGCCTCGCGGCGACTGGCCGGACGGTCGGTGGATCTGGTCACGCTCGACATGCCGATCGCGAGGACACCGTTCGCAACGCGACGTCCGGCCGACCGGGCCGTGTCACGCGAATTCAGCACCCGCTGGTGTGCGGCCCATTCGCCCACCGCGGCCCGCCCCGGTCCGCTCGGCGCCCGGATATCGCAGGCCTTGTCTGCAGCAGGCTACGAACTGGCGACCACGGCGACCCGGTCACCGGCCAGCCGGCAGTTCCTGGAGGTCTACCCGCACCCGGCGCTGCTGTCACTGCTGAGTCGTCCGCGACGGGTACCCTACAAGGTCAGCAGATCCGGAAGGTACTGGCCGCACGAACCCGTGCCGGAGCGGATCCGGCTCATCCTGGAAGAGTTCACGGCCATCCGCGACGCGCTTGCTGCCGTCTTCGGGAATCGGCTGCTGCATCTGCCGTCCCCCGAAACCGCCGGCAGCCTGTCCGCGCTGAAGCGATACGAGGACGCCCTGGACGCGCTGGTCTGCGCCTGGGTGGGCATCGAATACCTGGCTGGCCGCACGGTGCCCCTTGGCGACACGGATGCCGCAATCTGGTGCCCCGCCGATGTCGTGAGCACCGGGTAAACGGCAAGAACGGTGTCAGGTCTTGCCCGTTGTCCTCTCAGGGAACCGCGCGGCAGGTGCTCCCGCCGCCGCGAGGACAGTGGAAATTCACATCCGTTGCCGGCAGCATCCATGGGCATGGAGACCCTGTCGCACCAGGACCAGACCATGAGAGGACGGATTGGAGGCTCGGATGAGCGCCGGCGCGGCATCTGCAGGTCGCCGCGGCCGGGCCTGCGCTGTATGGGCCGGACTGATTCCCGGGCTGATCCCCGGACTGATCCCCGGACTGATCCCCGGGCTGATTCCTGGCGGGGCGGACGCCGAATGCGGTGGCGAATCGTGAAGGCGGGGCTGAAGCCGGTCCTGAAGAGGTGGCGGGTCGGGTTGAGCCGCAGCCGGGTCGGTATCCCGTGAGGCGATCAGGTCTGTTGCCGAGGGGCGAGGCCTTGCGCCGCGCAATCCGCTGGCTGTCCGAGGAGGGCCGTCATGATCACGCCGCGATTACAGAGGCCGCGCGCCGCTTCGACCTGTCTCCGGCGGATGAGGCCTTCCTGCGCGAGCACTTCCGGGAATAGCCCTCGCGACCTCTGCAAAAAAGGCCACTGCCGGGGGTGCCGGCAATGGCCTTCCTGGGTCACGATGCGGCTGGATGCGGGTTCAGGGCATCAGCACCGTGTCGATCACGTGGATTGCGCCGTTGCTGGCCTCCAGGTCGACGGTGGTGATACCGGCCCCGTTGATGCGCGGCTCGTCGTTTTCCGTCGACACCTCCAGGGTCGTCCCGGCGAGGGTGTCCAGGGTCCCGGCTTCGAGGACCTCCTCGGCGGTCAGGCTTCCCTCAACGATGTGGTGCTGCAGCACGCGCTGGAGGTCCGGCAGGTTCTCGGGCTCCAGCAGTTCCTCTATCGTGCCCTCCGGCAGCTGCTCGAATGCGGCGTCGGTGGGCGCGAAGATCGTGAACGGCCCTTCCACGGACAACGCGTCCTTCAGCCCGGCGGCCTCCGCTGCCGCAAGCAGGGTCTCGAACTCGCCCGCGCGCTGCGCGACGGTGGCGATGCAGGCGAAGCCCTCGGGGAACATCACCTGTTCCACGACGTGAATGACACCGTTATCCGCATCGATGTCGGTCTGCACGACGCGCACGCCTCCGACACGGACTTCGTCATTCTCCACTTCGACGGGCAGAGGGGTACCGGCGAGGCTCTCCAGTTCTTCGGACTCGACCACTTCGGCAGCGTCGATGCGGCCGGCCACGACGTGGTGTTGCAGCAGGGAGGCCAGGGTTTCCTGATTCTCCGGCTGCATCAGGTTGTTCACGGCTGCTTCCGGCAGTTCTGCAAACGCGGCGTCACCGGGCGCGAAGACGGTGAACGGGCCATTGCTGGCAAGCGCCTCGGCAAGGCCGCCGGCCGTTGCTGCGGCCAGCAGGGTATTGAAGTCGCCCGCAGCCTGCGCGACGGCCACGATGGAATTGTCATCCGCCGCAGCTTCTTCGGGCTTGCCGTATTTTTGGCCCCCGTATCCCATGTGAGGGGCGCCGGCCTTGCCGGGGCCGTAGGACGGCATGCCATGGTGCATCGGTCCGTAGGGACCCATGCCTCTCATCCCGCGGTGCGGCGGACCATGGAACTGCGGGGGTGGCATCGGGCGGTAGTGACGCGGGTGCATCCTCGGACCGTGCCGATGGTGCCAGTGGTCGTAACCCGCCTTGCTTCCGTGGTGCTGCATGCCCTGAGCCGAATGCGGCCGGTCGGTGCTGCCGTGCATGCCGTGGTAGGCGAATGCAGGCGATGCGAAGAGCGCGAACAGACTCGCCGCGAGGACAACTCGGTACGACTGCTTCATTGGGGATACTCCGGGTCGGTTGTGTATCGGTTGGATGGGGAGGACATCCTGCGATTGCCGCACCCTGCGGCAATGATGTTTGGGAACCGCACACCGCCGGAGAGGTTCCCTGCCCGCTGCCCGAGCAGGGTTTTGTGAGTCGAGGGGGGCTCGTGAATACCGCCGGGATCGAACACCGTCGCCACCCCGCCTGCCGACCGCGCTCCGTTCGCGCTATGGAGTGCGGGAGCTTGCTCCCGCTTTCATGCGCCTGAGCCTG
>RECA01000089.1 GCA_007692435.1 Thioalkalivibrio sp. | reverse complement strand
AAAAAAAAGCGGGCGCTGATGCGCCCGCAATCACCGATTTCAAGCCCTGGGAGACTGTGTGGTCGGTGTCGGAGGAGACTCGGTTTGGGTGCCCGGAACACCGGCTCCGGGCACCCGAGTCGCTTAGGTCTTCTTGACGAAGTCCGGGTAGGCCTCGAGGCCACACTCGGCGACGTCGGCGCCAACATACTCGTCCTCTTCGGACAGGCGGATGCCCATCACCAGCTTCAGGATGAACCAGACGATCAGGCTCGCGATGAAGACGAAGAGGAAGATCGCCACCAGACCGCTGAGCTGGCCGAAGACCGTCGCATCGGGATTGGACAGCAGCACCGCCAGCACACCCCAGATACCCGCGGTACCGTGGGCCGAGATCGCACCGACCGGGTCGTCGATCTTCAGCTTGTCCAGCGCGACGATCGAGAAGACCACGAGCACGCCACCGATCCCGCCGATCACGGCGGCCAGCAGGGGCGCCGGGCTCAGCGGGTCGGCCGTGATCGCAACCAGGCCGGCGATCGCGCCGTTCAGGGCCATGGTCAGGTCGGCCTTGCCGAACAGCAGGCGGGAGGTGACCAGGGCCGCGATGACGCCGCCGGCTGCGGACAGGTTCGTGTTCGCGAAGACCGCGGCCACGTTGTTCGCGGAGTCCACGTCGGACACCTTGAGCTCGGAACCGCCGTTGAAGCCGAACCAGCCCAGCCACAGGATCAGCACACCGAGCGTGGCCAGCGGCAGTGCGGCACCGGGGATGGCGTTGATCTCGCCGTTGGGACCGTATTTGCCCTTGCGTGCACCGAGCAGCAGCACACCCGCAAGCGCCGCGACCGCACCGGTGAAGTGCACGATGCCCGAACCGGCGTAGTCGACGTAGCCGAGCTGGTCGAGGAAGCCGCCGCCCCAGCTCCAGAAGCCCTGGATCGGGTAGATGAAGCCGGTCAGCACCACCGTGAAGGCGAGGAAGGCCCAGAGCTTCATGCGCTCGGCGACCGCACCCGAGATGATCGACATCGCGGTGGCCACGAACACGACCTGGAAGAAGAAGTCGGCCCGGTCGGAGTAGTACGGGCGGCCTTCCAACCCATCGTAGGAAAGATCACCGGTGAAGCCCGCGGCCACATCGGCCGGCGTGTTGTCGCCCGTGATGAAGAAGTTGATGCCCGGGATGATCGAGGTGATCCCGTCGCTGTACATGATGTTGTAGCCCACTATCATGTACATCACGACCGCGATCGAATAGAGCGCGATGTTCTTGGTGAGGATCTCGGCGGTGCTCTTGCTGCGGACCAGGCCCGCCTCGAGCATCGTGAAGCCCGCGGCCATCCACATGACCAGGGCACCTGCTATCAGAAAATAGAAGGTGTCCAGGGCGTAGGCAAGTTCTGCTACTTGCTGTTCCATGATCGGAAATCTCCAGTAAAGGTGAGTTCAGTCCGGGCGGCTCAGAGCGCCTCGGCCCCGGTCTCGCCGGTGCGGATGCGGACCACCTGTTCGATGGGCGAAATGAAGATCTTGCCGTCGCCGATCTTGCCCGTGCTCGCGGACTTCGTGATCGCCTCGATCACGCGGTCGACCGTGTCGTCATCCACCGCGACCTCGAGCTTGACCTTGGGCAGGAAGTCCACCACGTACTCGGCCCCACGGTAGAGCTCCGTGTGGCCACGCTGGCGACCGAACCCCTTTACTTCCGTCATCGTCATGCCCTGCACGCCGATTTCCGATATTGCTTCGCGAACATCATCAAGCTTGAAGGGCTTGATGATCGCCGTGATCATTTTCATCGTTCACTCCTTGTCCATAGAACTGGTTTGTCCACGGGGGGACGAGAGTTGTCATGTAGACGCGGAGCCTCTTGCATGGCCCGTGCCAACCAGCATCAGCGACGGCTCGGGCGCCATTTGCGGCCGGATTGCGGTCACGCACGGGACGCCCGCACCAAAAGCGAACGGAATGCCACGGATCGTTGCACCAGGACGGTGCATAACCGGCAATGAGGGGATTGAAATCACAGGGGCCGGGGCGAGCACCGTAGGAGGCCAGCCCCCTGGGCGACCCGTTCCCCAAGCGCCCGATCGCCGAGAGGGCTCGCCTCCTACAGGGGGCGAGGCTCGTGCGGATCGCCCCGGGTGCACGACCGCGCGGCCCGCGGAGCCTGCACGGTCCTCAGGATGCCATTTGCCGCCTGGATCAGGGTCCCTCCCGGAGCGGATCCGGGGAGAGGACCTCGAGGGGGCCTGTGCGCGGACCTTCGTGCCAGAGGGCGCCGACCGTCCGCTTGCTGCCGGGCAGCAGCAGCTCCGGCGCCAGCATCGCCAGCGGTCCGAGCACATAGCTGCGGGTGAGGATCTCGGGATGGGGAAGCGGCGGTTCCGCCGATACCAGCCCGCCAAGCAGCAACAGGTCCGCATCGAGGGTCTTCGGGGCATGGCGCGGTTCGTCCGGTCGGCGGCCCAGGCGTATCTCGAGCCGCTTCAGCCAGCCGACCAGCTCCTCCGGGGACAGCGCCGTGTCGAAGGTCACGCAGAGGTTCCAGTAGTCCGGTCCCGCGTATCCGGCCGCGGGACTGACACAGACCGGCGAGCGCCTCACCGCCCCGAAGGCCCCGGCGATCGCATCCACGGCCTTGCGCAGGTGGCTGGCCGGTTCGACATTGCTGCCGAGTCCGACGAAGGCGGGCAGGGGCGGCGCGTACCCGGAGTTCAAGGGCGGCCCCGTTCGATCACGAGGCCGACCTCGCGAACGCCGGGTACCGCACCCGGCTTGCCCACCGTCAGGCGGACCGACCGGCTGCCGAACCGCTCCAGCACGGTCTGCGCGATCTCCTCGGCCAGGGTCTCCAGGAGCACGTGGGGCTCGCGGGTCACGATCGCGCGGATGCAGTCGGCGACGGCCGCGTAATCGATCGTGTCGCCGATGTCGCCGGAGTCCGAGGCCGAGCGGGTATCGGTCTCCAGCTCGATGTCGAAGCGCAGGCGGCGCCGGATCCGCTGCTCCCAGGCATAGACGCCGATCACGGCTTCGACTTCGAGGTCGTGCAGGTAGATGTGATCCATGGTCTGCTCTCCCCCCGGCGAGGCTGGTGCGCCAGATACAGGGGCGCAAGCATACCCGACCGCCCGTCACACCGACGAGCACTGCTGCCGCGCGCCGGCCTGCGGACGCCCGGCACTGGCTGCGCTATGATCCCGGGCCGAAGACGCCGAAGAAGCCGTCCTGCCGCCTGCAGGACCAGCAGCCGGAGCCGGAGCCGCGATGAGCACCCGTTTTCGAGCATTGCCCTGGCCGGACGCCCCTGACGGGAGCCCGCGCCGCATCGGGGTGGAGATCGAGATGGCGGGCGTGGCGCTGGACGTGATGGCGGAGGCCGTACGTGCGGAGTTCGGCGGACGGATCGAGGGCGGCGGGGCCTTCGTCACGCACGTGCGGGAAACGGAGTACGGGGACTTCGAGGTGGAGCTCGACGCCAGCGTGCTCCGGGACCACCGCTACCGCGAGCACCTCCGGCGCCTGGGCATCGAGCTCGATGAGGAGAACAGCGCGTCCCTGGATCGCTGGCTCGCCGATGCCGCGGCCCACCTGGTCCCGTACGAGATCGTGGCCCCTCCGGTCCCGATGACCGTGCTGCCGCGTCTCGACCGCATGCGTGCCGCCCTGCAGCGGCAAGGGGCGCAGGGCACCCAGTCATCCCTGCTCTACGCCTTCGGACTGCAGCTGAACATCGAGGCCCACAGCCTGGAGGCCCGCTGGCTCACTCCGATCCTGCAGGCCTTCGTGCTGCTCTACGAGGCGCTGGTGAAGGCCGGCAACATCGACTTTTCCCGTCAGCTGACCCCGTTCATCAAGCCCTTCCCGGGCGGCTACGTGCGTCACGTGCTGCAGCCTGGCTACCAGCCCGGGATCGGCGAGCTGATCGACGACTACCTCGAGTACAACCCGACCCGCAACCGTCCGCTGGACATGCTGCCCCTGTTCACGGAGGTGGACGAGCAACGGGTGCTGGCGGCACCCGTCGAGCACGAATTGATCAAGCCCCGGCCGGCACTGCACTACCGGCTGCCGAACTGCGAGATCGACGATCCCGACTGGACCCTGGCGCGACCCTTCAATGCCTGGGCGGAGGTGGAGCACCTCGCGTCGGATGCGGACCGCCTCGCGGACGCACGCGAGGAATACCTGCGGCGTCCCGCGCAGGCGCTGGGTCAGTTCGCGGACGACTGGGCGAGGCGGATCCGTGACTGGTTCTGATCCGGAAGCGCCCCGCGAAGCGCCGGGCCGTGGAGGGCGTCGTCCGCTGGTCGCGATCACCGGGCCGGATCGCGGCGGCTGGCCGGCCTGGTTCTTCACCGCGCTGGCCGTGCGCCGGGCCGGCGGCCGTCCGCTCAGGATCCGGCCTTCGAAACCCCGCTACCACTGTCCCTTCGACGCCCTGATCGTCGGCGGTGGTGCGGACATCGATCCGGCGCTCTACGACGAGCCCGAAGGCCCGAGCGCCCGTGACATACAGTCGGCCGAGCGGCGCTGGACGCAACGCCTGATCGGCTATGCCTTCTACCCGATGCTGTGGCTGCTGCGGCGCATGTTCCAGTCCCACGGGGGCACGCTGGATCCCGAGCGGGATCGGCTGGAGAAGGCCCTGATCAACCGGGCGCTCGACGAACACCTGCCGGTGCTCGGCATCTGCCGCGGCATGCAGTTGATCAACGTGGTGCTCGGAGGGACCCTGAACCGCAGTCTCGACGCCTTCTACGTGGAGACCCCGAAGTCGCGCAGCCTGCTGCCGGTAAAGAAGATCTCCGTGCAATCCGGCAGCCGGCTGGAGCGGGTCTTCGGTCGCGAGGAATTGTGGGTCAACGCCCTGCACGACCAGTCCGTGAAAGATCTGGGCCGCAGGATCCGGATCGCGGCCTGCGAACCGGCCGGCGTGATCCAGGCCATCGAGGCCACGGACGACTGGTGCATCGGCGTGCAGTGGCACCCCGAGTACCTGCCGCAGAAGGAGGTCCAGCAGCGGCTGTTCCGGGCCCTGGTGGAGGCCGCCCGGCGGGCGCCCGAGGGTCCGGATCAGCCCGCGGCCGGATAGGGAATGCCGAGGCCTCCGAGGCCGCAGTAACCGCCCGGGTTCTTTGCCAGGTACTGCTGGTGGTAGTCCTCGGCGAAGTAGAAGTCCTCCAGCGGCCCGATCTCCGTGGTCACCGGACCGCGGCCCGCCTCCTCCAGCAGGGCCGCGAAGCGGTCGCGGCTGGCCTCGGCCAGCGGGATCTGGTCCGGATTCGACGGGTAGATTCCCGAGCGGTACTGCGTGCCGACGTCGTTGCCCTGACGCATGCCCTGGGTCGGATCGTGGCCCTCCCAGAAGATCTTCAGCACCGACTCGAGCGGAAGCCTGGCAGGGTCGAAGACCACGCGGACGATTTCGTTGTGGCCGGTCATGCCCGAACACACCTCGCGGTAGGTCGGATTCGGCGTGTGGCCGGCACCGTAGCCGACCGCGGTCACGTGGACACCGGGCTGCAGCCAGAACAGCCGCTCGGCGCCCCAGAAACAGCCCATGCCGAAGTGGATCACCTGCATCCCCTCGGGATAGGGCGGCAGCAGCGGCACGTCGAGCACCGCGTGGCGCTCGGGCACCGGCACCGGGGTATCGCGGCCGGGCAGGGCCTCGGTGGGATCCGGCATGCGGGTCTTGTGCATCGCGGCAAACAGCATCGGAGACTCCTCAGGGCTGACCCGGCGGTTCGAGGCGAAGCAGCTCGCCGGGATCGTGATCGGTGAGCACGTAGATCAGACCGTCGCGCACGCGCACGTCGCGGATGCGACGGTTCTGTGCCTCGAGCATGCGGACCTCGGAGACCACGGCATTGTCGTCGTCCAGGGTGAGCCGCGCGAGGTGCCGGTGGGCGAGCGCTCCGACCAGCAGATCGCCGTCCCAGCCGGGGAAGGCCCCACCCCGGTAGAAGGCCATGCCCGACGGCGCGATCGACGGGGTCCAGTGGTACAGGGGCTGCTCCATGCCCTCCTTTTCGCGGATCCCCTCCCCGATCACCGCACCCGAATAGGCGATGCCGTGGGTGATCACCGGCCAGCCGTAGTTCAGGCCGGCTTCGATGATGTTGATCTCGTCACCGCCCCGGGGCCCGTGCTCGTGTTCCCACAAGGCCCCCGTCTCGGGGTGCAGGGCCATCCCCTGGGGGTTGCGCACGCCGTAGGCATAGATCTCCGGCCGCGCGCCGTCGCGCCCGACGAAGGGGTTGTCCTCGGGCACGCGGCCGTCGTCGTGCAGCCGGACGATGCTGCCGGCGTGGTCGTCGAGGTCCTGGGCGCGCGGCCTGTCGCCGCGATCGCCAACGGACAGGAAGACGTACCCGTCGTCGTCGAAGACGATGCGGCTGCCGAAATGACGTCCGCCACGGCTGGCGGGCCCGGCGGTGAACAGGACCTCGACGTCGCTCAGGCGGTCATCCTCGAAGCGCGCACGCGCCAGCCGCGTGGTCACTCCGCCCCCGACCGGGGCGGCGTAGGTGAAATACAGCCAGCGGTTGTCCTCGAAGCCCGGGTGCAGCGCCAGATCGAGCAGACCGCCCTGACCGGTGGCGGTGATCTGCGGCAACCCCGGTACCGGCTCCGGCAACAGCCGGCCCTCGCGAAAGATCCTGAGGCGCCCCGGCCGCTCGCTGATCAGGATGTCGCCTTCCGGCAGGAAGGCCAGCCCCCACGGGTGCGACAGGCCGCCGGTCAGCGGCACGACGCGGTAGTCAGCGGACGCGTCCGTATGTGCCTGCTCGCCCGCGCAGGCGGCGAGCGACGCGAGCAGGAGCAGAAAGGGAAGGATCCGCCAGGGACCCGTTCGCATCGAGTGCATCAACATATCCCCTGCTGCCGCCCGGCAGCGTTGACATGAAAGAGCAGCCACGGAAGGACACGGAAAAGAGTTTGCATGCCCGTCATGTCCCCTGATGCCCGTGTCTTCCGTGGCTTGCCTTCATTCTCTGGAATGCCTTGCCCCCGAGGGCATGACAGTTGGCGTGAAGGAACACGGCGTGCGCGACCCATCGCTGGCCCTGCCGCCACCTCGGCTGGACGGTCGCCCGTCTCCTGTGCCCGTTCGCCATGGAGTGCGGTGGCTTGCCGGCGCTTTCAATCGCGGAAGCTTGCTTCCGCCGCAGGAGGCAAGCCTCCTGCAGGGCAAAGCGGCGGCAAGCCACCGCACTCCATGCGGCGCTCTCATCCCTCGGGGCAGCGCGTGTCGACATGATGCTTAGTCCGGCAGGCCACGGGCGGGTTCCACAGCCAGACCGGCCCGGGCGCAGTCGGTCGCGAGGGTCCGGACCGCGGTCACCAGCGCCTCCGCATCCCCGGCGCGCAGCCGAGCACGCAGGTGTTCGACCAGGTCGGCCTGGCGTGTCTGCAGCTCGCGGGCGAGAGACATCAGCCCCGCCCGCTCGTCCTGCTGGCGCGCCAGCTCCAGCTCCGGCGCATCCTGCGGCAGCGTCAGGGACAGCTCGATCAGCTTGCGCATCCGGGCGGCGCCCGCCTCCTCCGAGGCCACGGCCAGCTCCTGTCCGAAGACCTGCAGATCGTGGATCTCGCCCAGCAGTTCCTGCAGCACCTTCAGTTCCCGGACCCGCTCGACCGCGTCCGGGAGCGCGATGACCAGTGGCTCGAGCAGGTAGCGCAGGCGCTTGCCGCTGATGCGCGCGATGTGCAGGGGCTCTTCCGCGGTGTCCGCGAGGATGTTCGCGCACTGCGTGGCGAAGTCGCCGCTGGCCTCCAGCAGCAGTCCCGCGGTCACCTCCGCGAAGCTGTGCCGGGGATCGTCCCGCTTCGCCTTGAGCCGGGCGCGCAGCGGCTTGTGCACCAGCCGGAAGCGCTCGGCCAGGGTCGCCCGGAGTTCTGCGTATTCCGTCTCCAGCCGGCGTTCCAGGCGCTGCTGCAACCACTCGAAGCCGGGCCGGTGGTGGGGTTTCGGGTCGGCCCGCCGCTGCGCGAGCCGTGCCAGCTGCACCTCCGTGTCGCGCGCCGCGCCCGTGGCGTCGACCACGGCCTTCAGGCGGCGGCGCAGCTTCCGCGTGACGACGTCGGCCAGATACGGCCGGTAGGCCTTCTCGATGCTGCGCGCACGCCGGATGGCGACCCGGAACTGATGCACCGCCTCCGGATCGTCCAGATCGCCGGCCAGCGCGTCCGCCGCCGCCAGGCGCTTGCGCATCAGCAGCCGGGCAACCTGGCCGACCGGGCGCTGCATGTGGGAGGGCTTGACGGTCAGGACCTTCGCAACCATGGCGGTATCCTAATGCGCGGTTTGTTACAGTTTCCAGCGCGACAGATCACCGGCCGCCCCGACATCGGGCGGGTCGCGGTAGGGATTCGGCTGCCCGTCGGGGCGGGTGCGGAACAGGCGCATGGTCCAGAGATACTGCGCCGGCGTCTCGCGGATCGCGCGCTCGACCGCCGCATTCATCGCCCGTGCGTCGGCGCTGTCGTCGCCGCTCGGAAAATCCTCCAGCGGTGGCCACAGCTTCAGCACGTACTGGTCCTCGACCGCATCATAACTCGTGAAACCCGGCAGCACGGCGGCGCCGGTCATGCGCGCGAGACGCCCGAGCGCGGTCAGCGTCGCCTTGCGCACCCCGAAGAATTCCACGAAGACCGCCCCCTCCGCACCCAGGTCCTCGTCCGGCAGGTAGTAGAAGAATCGCCCCTTGCGGATCTGGCGGATCGCCGGTCGCAGCCCCTGTTCCCGGGTGAAGATGTCGCCGGCGTAGCGGGTCCGTGACCGGTGGTTGATCCACTCCACCACCGGATTCCGCATCGGCTTCGCGAAGGAGACCCCGTCGTGGGACTGGCTCATGCGCAGCCCGCCGTGATCCAGCGCCACCGAGTGTGGCGCGAGCACGATCACCGGGACGTTCCGGGCACGCAGCCGCTGATAGTGCTCCTCGCCCACGATGCGAATGCGGGTCGCGTGGGTTTCCGGGGATCCGAACCAGAGCATCCCGTAGTCGAGCATGCTCTGCGCCGCATACCGGTAGTGCTCGCGCAGCAGGCGCTCGCGCTGTTCCGGCGTCAGATCCGGAAAGCACCAGGACAGGTTCACCCGCACGTTGTGGCGACGCTTGGCGGAGCCGGCGCGCAGCGCCCAGGCCAGCCCCGGCACCACGCCGCGAAGCAGCGGCCGCGGCAGCCGGTGCAGCAGCCACAGCAGACCCAGGCCCAGCCACGTGCCCCAGTGCCGCGGCAACGCGTGGCGCCAGGTCAGCTCCGCGCGGTAGGCGTCGGTCCCGGAAGGCGCGTCGCCGGCCCTGGTGCTCATTTTCCGCCGGCAGGGGGGTCGATCTGCCTGCGCGCGCGCCGGGCGAAGACCTCCATCTCCTTCGCCGCCTGGAGGTCGCCCTTGTCACGGGCCACGGCCGCGCCGCGTTCGCAGACCTCCAGCGCCCGGACCGGCTCGCCGGCATCGAGGAGGCTCCGCCCGAGCAGCTTCCAGGCCGCCGAATAGCCGACGTCCTGCTCCAGCGCGCGTTCCAGGTGCGGGATGGCGTCGCCGGTCCGCCCGGCCGCAACCAGCGCGTTGGCCAGCGAGAGGCGCAGCATCGGCGAATCCTGCCCGGCCTCGAGCATGGCCTCGAAACGGGGGATCATGTCGACCATTCCGGTTCCTCCGGCTTCGTTCGGGGCGGGAGACTAGCACAACCCCCCTTGGCATACCCGCGCGCGCAATTCATCGGAAAAACCGCGATGCCGGCCGGAACAGGCGCTGCACGGCCTTCAGCCGGTCACGGTCGGTGAGGAACAGGATCACGTGGTCACCAACGCGGATCACCGTGTCATGGTGGGGCACGATCACCTCCCGGTTGCGCACGATCGCACCAATGCTGGCACCCTTTGGCAGCCGCAACTCGTCGATGCGGCGGTCGACCACGCGTGACGTGCGCCAGTCGCCTCTGACGATGGTCTCGATGGCCTCGGCAGCGCCCCGCCGCAGGCTGTGCACGGTGGCCGTGCCCTCCTCGCGCACACGGGCCAGCAGCACGCCAATGGTCGCCTGCTGGGGCGAGAGGGCCACGTCGATCGGGCCACCGTCCATCAGTTCGACGTATCCGGGCCGGTTGATCAGGGCCATGACCTTGCGCACGCCCCGGCGCTTGGCCAGCATGCCGGAAAAGATGTTCGCCTGGTCATCGTTGGTCACCGCGCAGAACACGTCCATCCTGCCGATTCCGCAGCGTTCCAGGAAGCGGTCGTCGGCGCTGTCCCCCGTCAGCACTTCAGTGATGGATGGCAGTTCCGCGGCCAGGTATTCCGCGCGCCGCGGATCGCGCTCGATCAGCCGGACCTCGTAACGATCGGCGAGCGCCTCCGCCAGCCGGCGGCCGATGTTGCCGCCCCCGCCCACCAGGATCCGCCGGTACGGCTTGTCCAGCTTGCGCAGCTCCGAGGTCACCGCCCGGATGTTCTTCTTCGCGGCCACGAAGAAGACCTCGTCCTCGGCCTCCACCACGGTGTCCCCATCGGGCTCGATGGGGCGATTGCGCCGGAAGATCGCGGCAACGCGGGTGTGGATGCCCGGCATGTCGGTGCTGATCTTGCGCAGCTCGTGGCCGACCAGCGGCCCCCCGTAGTAGGCCTTGACCCCGACCAGCGAAACCAGCCCGTCGGCAAAGTCCAGCACCTGCAGCGCACCGGGATGTTCGACCAGCCGCTGGATCTGGCTGGTCACGATCGCCTCCGGGGAGATCAGCATGTCCACCGGCACCGCGTCCGGCGCGAACAGCCCCGCATTGTCGTGATAGCTGCGCTCGCGCACCCGCGCGATCTTGGTGCCGATCCCGAAGAGCGTGGAGCCGACCTGGCAGGCGAGCATGTTCACCTCGTCGGAATCGGTGACCGCGATGAGCATCTCGGCCTCCCGCGCGCCGGCGGATTCGAGCACGCCCGGATGACAGCCGAAGCCGTTGATCGTCCGGATGTCGAGGTGGCTGGCGATGGCCTCGAGGCAGTCGGCGCGGGTGTCGATCACCGTCACGTTGTGGCCGTCCCCGCTGAGGGCCTCGGCGAGGGACTGCCCCACCTGCCCGGCGCCGACGATGACGATGCGCTTCAACCGGGGCCCCGCGCTCAGCCCTCGGCCTTGAGTCTCTTGGGATCGATGCCCAGGGTCTTGAACTTGCGGTAGAGGTGGGTCCGCTCCAGCCCGACGCGTTCCGCCAGGCGGGTCATGTTGCCCTCGCTGCGCTCGAGCTGGTGGATCAGGTACTGGCGCTCGAACTGCTCGCGGGCCTCGCGCAGCGGGAGATCGGGGAACAGCCCCGCCTCGTCCAGTTCGGTCTCCTGCAGCGTCTGACCGGACAGCGTGCGCTCCACCTCCTCGCGGCTCACCTCGTCACCGGACCCGAGGATCATCAGCCGCTGCACGAAGTTGCGCAGTTCGCGGACATTGCCCGGCCAGTGGTAACGGCGCAGCCGATCCAGGGCCCCCGACTGGAAGGTGCGCACCGGCAGCCCCTCCTGCTGATGCAGCTGGATCATGTGGTAGTGGAGCAGCGCCGGGATATCCTCGGGGTGTTCGCGCAGGGGCGGGATCTTCAGGGGCAGCACGTTCAGGCGGTAGTACAGATCCTCCCGGAACCGGCCCTGCGCCACGGCCTCCCCGAGGTCCGCCTTGGTCGCCGCCACCACCCGGACGTTCACGGTGATCGGCTGGGTGCCGCCGATTCGGGTGATGCGCTGCGTGTCCAGCGCGTGCAGCAGCCGGCCCTGTGTCTGCGGATCCATCTCCGCCACCTCGTCCAGGAACAGCACGCCCCCTGCGGCCTGCTCCACCAGCCCGAAGCGGACACGCTCCCCCTGCTCGGTGCCGAAGAGCTCGGCCGCGGATTCCTCACCGGACAGCGAGCCGACCGCGACCACGATGAACGGGTTGTCGCGACGGGCGCTGCGCCCGTGCAGGTAGCGCGCGAAGGTGTGCTTGCCCACGCCGGCCTCGCCGGAGATCAGGACCCAGGTGTCGTGCTGCGCCATGCGCTGCACCTGGTCGCGCAGGTTGTTCATCACCGCGCTGTCGCCGACCGGCTCGGCGATCGCGGCACCGAAGCGGCGCAGCCCCTGGTTCTCGCGCTGCAGCCGGTCCGACTCCAGCGCGTTGCTCAGCGTGATCGTCAGCTTGTCGATGGACAGGGGCTTTTCGATGAAATCGTAGGCGCCGAGCCGGGTCGCGTCGACCGCGGTCTCCACGTTGCCGTGCCCGGAGATCATCACCACCGGGAAGGGCAGACCGTCCTCGTCGCTCCATTCCTTCAGCAGGCTGATCCCGTCACCGTCCGGCATCCAGACGTCCAGCAGGACCAGGTCGGGACGCCGGGCCCGCCGGGCCGTCTTCGCCTCCGCGACCGAGCCGGCGAGCGCCACCTCGTAGCCTTCGTCCTCCAGCACATCGCGCAGCAGCATGCGGATGTCCGGCTCGTCGTCCACCACCAGTACGTACGCTACGCTCATTGCTGTTCTTCTCCGACGTCGCCGGTCTCTCCGCCATGATCGACCGGAATCCGGATCACGAACACCGCGCCCCCGGCGGGGTCATTATGGCATTCAATCATGCCCCCGTGCTCCTCGACGATCTTCTGCGCCACGGCCAGACCCAGCCCGGTACCCCGCGGCTTGTCCGTGGTGTAGGGCTCGAAGATGCGTTCGAGAAAGTCCGGCCGGATGCCGGGCCCGTTGTCCGCCACCCGCAGTTCGACCCGCCGGCCGTTGCCGTCGTCGAGGCCGCGCGTCGCCACCCGGACCTCGCCCGCGGGCTGCTGCGCCACGGCCTCCATCGCGTTCTTGATCAGGTTGTGCAGCAGCTGCCTTAGACGACCGGCGTCCGCCCGGATCGCGGGCAGCCCCGGCTCCAGATCGAGCACGATGCGGGCGTGCTCCACACCCCCGTAGAGCTCGCACACGTCGCGCAGCAGGCCGTTCAGATCCAGTGGCACCAGTGCAAGCCGTGGCGCCTGGGCGTAGTCGCGGAAGGCGTTGACCAGGGTCTTCATCGCCTCCACCTGCTGGATGATGGTCTGGGTCGCCCGGTCCAGCACCTCGCGGTCGGAACCCTCGAGGGTCTTGCCCAGCCGCCGGGAGAGCCGCTCGGCGGAGAGCTGGATCGGCGTCAGCGGGTTCTTGATCTCGTGTGCGAGCCGCCGCGCCACCTCGCCCCAGGCGGCATCGCGCTGGGCGCGGAGGAATTCGGTCATGTCGTCGAAGACGATCGCGTGCAGCCCGCGATTGTTGCCGAGGTTCGGCAACCACACCGCCCGGGTCATCAATACCTTGCGCCCCGTGCGCGTGAACACCACGACCTCGCGCGACCACTCCTGCTCGCGGCGGGTCAGGGCGTCAGTGATCGCATCGAAGAACTGGGCGACCAGCGGACACTCACCGTCGTACTCGGACAGGAAGCGGTTGTGGCCGGCCCACAGGTCGCACTCGAGGATCTGGCAGGCGGCTGCGTTGGCGGTGCGCAGGCGCAGGCTGCCGTCGAGCGCCAGCACCCCGGAGCGCAGGTGCTGCAGCACGCTCTCGAGGTAGGCGCGTTCCGCATCGAGGAGCCGCCGGTTGCGCTCCGCCTCCTGCCGCGCCTCGCTCAGCGTGCGCGTCATCGCGTTGAACGAGCGCACCAGGAAACCGAGCTCGTCGTCCCGGCTGACCGCGAGCCGGGTGCTGTAGTCGCCCGAGGCCACCAGACGGGTGCCCTCGGCCAGGTCCGTCACCGGCCGCACCAGTCGGCGGGCGACGAGCAGTCCCGCCCACAGCGCAGCCATCAGCGAGATCGCCAGCGCCAGGGACATCGTGAAGATGAAGCCCTGCTTGATCGGTCCGCGCAGGTAGGCAAACTCCCGGTAATCGACAAAGGCGTCCTGCACCCGCACCGCCAGCGCACTCATGCGCGGATCCACGGGGTAGATGCCCTGCAGGATGCGGCTGTCGGCACCCGGCCGGCGGTTCCCGGTCGCCGCCACCACGCGGATCACCAGGCTTCCGTCCGCCTGTGGCTCGAGCCGCGTGAAGGGCTGTCCGGGGCTCATGCGCAGCAGCACGTCAGAGCCGGGCGGCGAGGGCAGCCGCCGGATCGGGCTATCGGTACTGGAGGCGATGATCCGGTTGTTCGCGCCGACCAGGGTCAGCTCCTGGGCGCCCATCTGGGCCCGGACATCGTTCAGGGCCAGCGGCACCAGGCTCTCGGACACGTCCTGCAGCTGCCCCATGATCTCCTGCGTCTCCTGCGCCAGCTGCCGCACGCGCAGATCCAGGGACGAGCGGGACAGCTCCAGCGCGTCCTCCAGCGCCCCCTCGACCCGCACGTCGAACCACGAGTCCACCCCCTCGTTCAGGAACTTGAAGGAGAAGTAGTAGACGACCGTGACCGGCAGCACCGCGACCAGCATGAAACCGGCCACGAGGCGCAGTGTCAGGCGGCTTCCGGGCACGCCGTCCCGGTACTGCACGATCAGGCGCGAGAACTGGTAGATGATCAGGGTCCCGAGCGCGACCAGGACCAGACCGTGAAAGGCCAGCAGCCACAGGAAGAGCTGCTCGAAGCGCGCGGAATTCTGGGCGGCGTCGCCCATCAGCACCAGCGAGGCCAGCAGCAGCAGGAACAGCAGGACCATGCCCAGCAGGCCCCAGGGGAAACGCCTCAGTCCAAGGACCACCGATACCACCCCAGTCGTGTCACATAGGCGCTGCGCAGCCGCGCATCCCATTGCAGGGGCAGCGGCAGGGCCGCGTGATCCACCTGGATCCGCGTGGCCAGCGTGTAATCGCGCCCGGGACGCAGCGAATTCCGGTTCACGTCCAGCACCATCCGCCCGAGGCGCCGGGCCAGGATCTCCAGCGCATCACCGAGGGTCGGCGCGAGATCGGTCTGCTGGCGCTCGTGATCCGTGACCACGTAGTGGCGGCTCAGCTCGTAGTACTCGATACGCACCGAGCGGGTCTGCGCCGTCACGGTCCGCTCGCCGATCAGCCAGCGCCGGTATTCCAGCCGGGCCTCGGAGACGAAGTCCACGCCCACGCCGTTCGCGAGCGCATTGAGCACCACCTCGGGCAGGCCCATGTCCAGGTACAGGCGCACCAGCAGACGGTCCTCACCCTGCCAGACGTGATCCGCCTGCCGGATCTCGGCCGCCATGGTCGCCGATGGCGCCAGCAGCATCAAGGCGAGCAGTACCGCGAGCAGTTGCCGCATCGGATCAGCCACGGTGCTCCAGCAGTGCATAGTAAAAGCCGTCCATTTCCCGGGTGCCCAGGGCGATGGCGCGGCCCACCTCCCGGTCGATCCCGCCGGGAAGGTCCGGATGGCAGACGCGCGCCTCCGGGTTGCCGTCGAGCCAGGCGGCCACCACCGCCTCGTTCTCCGCGCGCAGCAGCGAGCAGGTGGCGTACAGCAGCCGCCCCCCGGGGCGCAGCAGCTTCCACGCGGCAGTCAGCAGCGTGCGCTGACGGGCCACCAGATCGGGGATATCGCGCTGGCGCCGGAGCAGCTTGATGTCCGGGTGCCTGCGGATCACCCCGGTGGCCGAACACGGGACATCGAGCAGGATCGCATCAAAGGGCTCCCCGTCCCACCAGGCCTCCGGATCCGCCAGATCGCCAACCCACATGCGGGCACGGTAATCCAGCCTGCGCAGGTTGTCCCGGACCCGGCCGAGGCGGCCGCCGTCCACGTCCAGCGCGGTCAGGTCGAGTTCGCCGTCCGCACACTCCAGCAGGTGCCCGGTCTTGCCGCCGGGCGCCGCGCAGGCATCCAGCACCCGGTCTCCGGGCTTCGGGGCGAGCAGCAGGGCCGCCCACTGGGCCGCCGCATCCTGCACCGACACCAGCCCCTCGGCGAATCCGGGCAGATCCTGCACGTCCAGCGCCGCGGCCAGCGTCAGCGCGGAGGGCACCAGCGGGTGCGGTTCAGCGGCCATGCCCTGCTCCGCCAGCCGCGTCCGCATCTGGTCCCGGGAGATCCGCGCGAGGTTCACGCGAAGGGTCATCGGCGCGGGCTCGGTCGAGGCCTGGAGCACGGATTCCCACTGGTCGGGGAAGGCATCCCGGATCCCCTTGATCAGCCACGACGGGCAGGCGTAGCGCGTCGCCGCGTCGCGGTCCATCACCGCCGCAAGCTGCTCGCGCTCGCGCAGCGCCCGCCGCAGCAGCGCGTTCACCAGCCCGACCGCACCCGGCCGCTGCACGGTGCGGGCCAGTTCCGCCGTCTCCCGCACCGCTGCGTGATCCGGCGTGCCGAAGTGAAAGATCTCGGCCAGCCCCTGGCACAGCAGCACGCGGATCACCGCATCGCGCGGCTTCAGCGGCCGGTCCAGCATGCCGTCGACCATGGCCTCGAGGCGGATGTACCAGCGCACGGTCGCATAGGCCAGCGCGCGGCTCCAGGCCGCCTCGCGTGCAGGCAGGTCGCGCGTCTCCTCCGCCAGCGCGGCGGTCAGTGACTCGCCCTTCAGGATCACCCGGCTCAGGGCCGCCAGACATTGCCGACGCGGGATCCAGCCGGTCTGGCCTACGCTCATCCATCGCCCCCGAGGCGGCGTCCGGCCAGCGTCTCGCCACGGGCCCAGGCACTCGCGGGAATCGGCCTGCGCCCGGGAAGCTGCACCGTCAGCAGGCGCAACAGCCCGGCGCCCGTCGCCACATCCACGCCCTCCGGCCCGGTCGCGACGACCGTGCCCGGGGGCGCCGCAGCCCCGTCGGCCGCCTCGGGCACGCCTGCCCGGTGGATGCGCAGCACCCGCTCGCCGAGCCGCGTCTGCGCGATCGGCCAGGGCTGGAAGGCGCGCACGCGCCGGCCGATCCGGACCGCCGGCTCGCTCCAGTCCACCCAGGCCTCCGCCTTTTCGACCTTGTGCGCATAGAGCACGCCCGACTCCGGCTGTGGCCGCGGCTGCAGACGGCCCTCGAGAATCGCGTCCAGATGTTCCACGAGCAGTGCCGCACCCATCGCGGCCAGACCTTCGGTGACCTCGGAGGCGGTCATCTCTCCGTCCAGCGGCAGGTGTCCGCAGGCGTATACGGGACCCGTGTCCAGGCCCGCCTCCATCCGCATCAGACAGACGCCGGTCTCCGCGTCCCCGGCGAGGATCGCCCGCTGCACCGGGGCGGCACCGCGCCAGCGCGGCAGCAGCGACGCATGGATGTTCAGGCAGCCGGAGGATGGGATCGACAGCACCGCAGGCGGCAGGATGAGTCCGTAGGCGGCAACGACCAGGAGGTCCGGTTCCAGCTGCCGCAGACCCTCCAGGGCCTCCGCGGACTTCAGCGACGCGGGCTGCAGCACCGGGATCCCGGTATCCTGCGCCACCCGCTTCACCGGGCTCGGGCTCAGCCTGCGGCCGCGTCCCGCGGGCCGATCCGGCTGCGTGTAGACCGCGACGGGACCGCGTCCCGATGCAATCAGCGCCTCGAGCGCGGGAACCGCGAATTCCGGGGTTCCGGCGTAGACGATGCGCCGGTCAGCGGTCATCAGCGGTCATAAGCGGCCGGCAGCGGAGCCGGCCAGAGCCGGGCTGCCGGACGGCGCCCTGGCCGCCTGCTTCTCCAGCTTCTTGCGGATGCGGTTGCGCTTCAGGGTGGAGAGGTAGTCGACGAAGAGCTTGCCGTCGAGGTGATCGATCTCGTGCTGGATGCAGACCGCGAGCAGGCCATCGATCTCCGTCTCGAAGACCTCGCCGTCACGATTCAGCGCGCGCACCCGGATCCGCTCGGCCCGCCGCACGGTCTCGTAGAAGCCCGGGACGGAGAGGCAGCCCTCGTCCATCTCCTCTTCTCCCTCGCGGCTGACGATCTCCGGGTTGATCAGGCAGTGGGGCTCCGTCTGGTCCTCCGATACGTCCGCGACCAGGATCCGCTTCTGCACGTTGATCTGCGTGGCCGCAAGGCCGATGCCGGGCGCCGCATACATGGTCTCGAACATGTCGTCGACCAGCTGCCGGACGGAATCGTCCACCTGTTCCACCGGGTGGGCGCGCAGGCGCAGGCGCGTGTCCGGAAAGTGAAGGATCTCTCTAAGTGCCATCGGTAAAACCTCGGTCTTGTGTACTGTGCCGGCGCCGATTTTCTGATAACTTCTAAAGCTGTTGGCGCACGCTGCCGCTGTAGGGGATGAAGATCGGTCGCACGACGCCGTGATCGTTCCCGTTCCCTCGGGTTCCGCCCGCGGGCGGAAGGACGGGCCGGAAGCGTGGCGCGCTCGATCTCGGCGCTGATGGGACACTGCACCGCCGCCGGGCCTGATTTGCAGTATATTGGTTCATCGGTTCATTTTACGAGAGAACCGCAAACCGGCACGGACACTGCGGGGCAGATGCCCGATCGGATGGTCAGACAGCGGCGGCCGACAGGAATTCGCCCGACAGGGCAAGCGGTGACGGCGGCAGAATGCGCCGGGCGGACGTCGCGGGGACAGGCACAGGGGGAAGACGATGTTCTATGCGAGGGCTGCAGCACGCGTGCGCCAGACGGCCGTTGTTGTCCTGTTGGCACTGGGGCTGGTCGCCTGCGCGACCGCCCCCGAACCCGCGGCTCCGGAACCGGACCCGGTCCCCGAGCCGATGGCGGCACCGGAGCCTGCACCGGAACCGGTACTTCGCCCGACAGCGCCGGAGCAGTACGTGGTCCAGGAGGGCGATACGCTGTGGAGCATCGCCAACGTCTTTCTGCGCGATCCCTGGTACTGGTCGGAGATCTGGCTGGTCAACCCCCAGGTGCGCAACCCGCACGTGATCTACCCCGGTGATGTCCTGAGCATCCACTTCGTCGATGACCGGCCGCGCGTGATGGTGGACCTCGCTCCGCGCATCCGCATCGAGGAACTGGAGGACGAGGCCTTCCCGATCGCCGCGCTGCAGCCCTTCATGTTCCGGGCACGCGTGGTCGACGAGGAAACCCTCGAACAGGCCCCCTACATCGTGGCCGCCCGCGACGAGCGCGTGCTCTTCGGGCCCGGCGACGAGGTCTACGTGCGCAACGCCCCGGACGCCGAGCAGTACGACCTCTACCAGCTGGTCCGCAGGGACCGGATGCTGGTGGACCCGGTGACCCGGGAGGAGCTGGGCGTGGCCACCATCCCCGTCGGCGAGGCCGAGGTCCTGCGTGGCGGCGAGATCGCGACCGCGCTGATCAGCGTTGGCGAGCGCGAGGCGCTGCGCGGCGACCGCCTGATCGGCTTCGACGAGGATCCCGACCTGCTGTTCGACATCAGCAATCCGCCCCCGGGACTCGAGGGCGAGGTGATCCTGCTGTTCGACGCGATCAGCCAGATCGGCACCTATCAGGCTGCCGTGATCAATCGTGGCGAGCGCGAGGGCGTCCACGACGGCCAGGTCTTCGCGGTCTGGGAGGCGGGGCGCACCGCTGCCGATCCCGTCGCCGGCAGAGGCAACGAGGTCGTGCAGCTGCCCGAGGAGGAGGTCGGCATGCTGATGGTGTTCCGCACCTTCGAGAAGGTGGCCTACGGGCTGGTGATCGAATCCACGCGACCCATCCGTGAAGGGTTCAAGACCCGACACCCCTGATCCGGCAACCGAGGCGCCGAGGGAACGGCTGCGCGACTGGCTCCGCCTGCTGCACACGCCCGGACTCGGCCCGCGGCGCGTCGCCCGCCTGCTGGAGGCCTTCGGCACACCCGCCGCCGCACTGCAGGCCGGCGCCCGGGCCTGGGCGGCGGCCGGCGCCGGCGGCACCCCGTGCGAGGGCGGCGAGATCGCGGTGCGCGAGGCCGGTGTCGACACCGACCTGCACTGGCTGGAACGCGACCCCCGGCACTTCATCCTGACCCGGGACGACCCCGATTACCCGCCGCTGCTGGCCCAGCTGCCCGATCCGCCGCCGGCCCTGTACCTGCTCGGGGACCCCGCGATGCTGCGCCGGCCTCAGATCGCGATCGTGGGCAGCCGCGAGGCGACACCCCAGGGTCTGCGCACCACCGAGCGCTTCGCCCGTTCGCTCGCCTCGGCGGGCCTGACGGTGACCAGCGGCCTCGCCCGCGGCATCGACGCCGCCGCCCACAATGGCGCGCTGTCCGGACCGGGAGGCAGCACCGTGGCCGTGGTGGCCACCGGCCCGGATCGGGTCTACCCGTCCGCGCACCGGCGCCTGGCGCACCGCGTCGCAGACCAGGGCCTGATCGTCTCCCTGTGGCCGGTGGGCACCGTGGCCCGCCCCGGCCACTTCCCCCAGCGCAACCGCGTGATCAGCGGCCTGGCCCTCGGCACCCTGGTGGTCGAGGCCGCACTCCGGAGCGGATCGCTGATCACCGCGCGCCTCGCCGCCGAGCAGGGACGCTCGGTCTACGCAGTGCCGGGGTCGATCCTGAGCCGGGTGAGCCGGGGCTGTCACCGGCTGATCCAGGAGGGGGCACAGCTGGTGGAATCGCCCGACGACATCCTCGAGGATCTCGCCGACTGGCTCGGCGTGGGCGGGCAATCCGCCGGTCCGGAACCGCCACCCGACGATGCCGGCAGCCTCGATCCCGAGCACGAGCGCGTGCTGAAACTGATGGGATTCGATCCCGTGAGCCTCGAGGAACTGCTGCAGCGAACTGGATTGACCGTGGAGGCGCTTTCCTCCATTCTGGTTTTGATGGAACTCAACGGCCGCGTGGCCTTACTCAGCCACGGGCGCTACCAGCGCCTCGATGCAGGACCGCCCACGACATGAAAGAAGACGTGCTGGACGTGCTGATGTACCTGTTCGAGCACTACATGGACGAGGACGCGGAGAACGAACCGGATCGGCAGGACCTCCAGGCGCGCCTGGACGAGGCCGGCTTTCACTCCGCCGAGATCGACCAGGCGCTGGGGTGGCTGGACCGCCTGGTCAGCGAGGAACCGGTGGCCGAGCGCCTCGGGTCCGAGGCCGCGCAGCGGGTGTACACCTTCGAGGAGCAGCATCGGCTGAATCTCGAGGCCCGGGGCTTTCTCGTGTTCCTGGAGCAGAACGGGTTGCTCACCACCGGGACCCGCGAGCTGGTGATCGACCGCGTAATGGAACTGGACGCAGACGAGATCGACCTGTACCAGTTGAAGTGGGTCGTGCTGATGGTGCTGTTCAACCAGCCCGACGACAACATCGCCTACTCGCGTCTCGAGGAGGTGGTGATGGCGGAGAGCGTACCCGCGCTGACCGAATACCTTCACTGAAGACCTTATAACGCAGCCCTGCGTCCGCCGCATTTGTGAGCCGACAACCCGCCTGCGGCCCATCCGTGCGGCTTCCGGCAGCTTCGCGCGGACGCATCTTGTTGGAACCCGGGCGCAGACGGAGTGGTCCCGAGCGACATGAGCAAGAACCTCGTCATTGTGGAATCGCCTGCAAAGGCCAAGACCATCGCCAAGTACCTCGGGCCGGACTTCACCGTGCTCGCGTCCTACGGACACGTGCGCGACCTGAAGCCGAAGGAGGGTGCGGTGGATCCGGATGCCGGGTTCCGGATGAGCTACGAGGTGATCGAGCGCAACGAGCGCCAGGTCCAGTCGATCGCCCGGGCCCTGAAGTCGGCCGACACGCTGATCCTCGCAACGGACCCCGACCGGGAGGGCGAGGCCATCTCCTGGCACCTGCTGGAGATCCTCCGCGAGCGCGGGCTGCTCGGTGACCGGCCGGTGAAGCGGGTGGTCTTCCACGAGATCACCCAGCGCGCCGTCCAGGAGGCGGTTGCGAATCCGCGCACCCTCTCCACCGACCTGATCAACGCGCAGCAGGCACGCCGCGCGCTCGACTATCTGGTCGGCTTCAACCTGTCACCGCTGCTGTGGCGGAAGATCAAGCGGGGCCTGTCCGCAGGGCGGGTGCAGAGCCCGGCGCTGCGGATGATCTGCGAGCGCGAGGACGAGATCGAGCGCTTCGTCGCGCGGGAATACTGGAGCATCGATGCGCAGGTGCGGCGCGAGGACCAGCCCTTCTCCGCGCGGCTCACCCATCTCGACGGACACAAGCTCGACCAGTTCGACCTGAACTCCGACACGCTGGCGCACGACGCCCGGAACCGGCTGCTGCAGGCGGCAGACGGCCGCCTGCGCATCGATTCCGTGGAAAAGAAGCAGCGCAAGCGCAACCCGGCCGCCCCCTTCACCACCTCGACCCTCCAGCAGGAGGCCTCGCGCAAGCTCGGCTTCACCGCCAGCCGCACGATGCGCGTCGCCCAGCAGCTGTACGAGGGCATCGACCTCGGCAGCGGCGCGATCGGCCTGATCACCTACATGCGCACCGACTCGGTGACCCTCGCCGGCGAGGCCATCGCCGAGATCCGCGGCCTGATCGAGGAGCGTTACGGCGCGGACAACCTCCCGTCGAGCCCGCGCCAGTACAAGACCAAGTCGAAGAATGCGCAGGAGGCCCACGAGGCGATCCGACCGACCTCGGTGCGGCGGCTGCCGGACGAGGTCCGCGACCGCATGAGCTCGGACCAGGCCCGGCTCTACGAGCTGATCTGGAAGCGCACCGTCGCCTGCCAGATGGTCCACGCAACCTTCGACACCGTTGCGGCCGACCTCGTGCCCGGGGACAGCACGCACCGCTTCCGGGCCACCGGCTCCACCCTGCGCCACGCCGGCTTCATCGCGGTCTACCAGGAGGGCCGCGACGAGGCCAGTCGCGACGACGAGGAACGGCGCCTGCCCGAACTGACCGAGGGCATGGTCGTTGACCTCATCGACATCAACGCGGAACAGCACTTCACGGAACCGCCCCCGCGCTACACCGAGGCCAGCCTGGTCAAGACGCTGGAGGAGTACGGCATCGGCCGGCCTTCGACCTACGCCAGCATCATCTCCACCCTGCAATCGCGCGAATACGTGGAGATGGACGGCAAGCGCTTCCTGCCCACCGACATTGGCCGGATCGTGAACGCCTTCCTGACCCAGCACTTCGCCCGCTACGTCGACTACGACTTCACCGCAAAGCTGGAGGACGAGCTGGACGAGATCGCCCGGGGGGAGAAGGAGTGGATCCCGGTCCTCGAACACTTCTGGGCGGACTTCCGGGACCAGGTCGAGGACAAGGCCGCAAGCGTGACCCGTGCCGAGGCGGTGCAGTCGCGCGACCTGGGCACCGACCCGAAGAGCGGGCGGCCGGTGAGCGTGCGCCTGGGCCGCTTCGGCCCCATCGTCCAGATCGGCACCAAGGACGACGAGGAAAAACCGCGGTTCGCGGGGCTTCTCCCGGGCCAGAAGATGGATCAGGTGACGCTGGACGAGGCCCTCGCGCTCTTCAGGCTGCCGAGGGAGCTGGGCGAGACCGCGGACGGTGAGCCGGTACAGGTCAACGTCGGCCGCTTCGGCCCGTACGTGAAGTACGGCCGCAAGTTCGCGTCCCTGAGCCCCGACGACGACGTCTGGACCATCGAGCTGCCGCGGGCACTGGAGATCATTGCCGAAAAGAAGGCCCTCGATGCCCAGAAGCACATCAAGACCTTTCCGGAAGAAGGGATCGAGGTCCTCAATGGCCGCTACGGGCCGTACATCACGGACGGCAGCAAGAATGCGAAGATCCCGAAGGACCGGGAGCCGGCCAGCCTGACGCTGGAGGAGTGCCGGGAACTGCTGGCGGCCGCCCCGGAGCGCCGCGGCCGACGCGGCGGCAAGGCCGCAAAGGCATCGTCGAAGAGCGCGCCCGCGAAGGAGGCCACGACCAAGAAGTCGAACGGCACGAAGAAGCCCGCCGCATCCCGGTCCGCGGCCACGAAGGCCGCCGGCAGCAAGAAACGGACGGCGGCGAAGAAAACGGCGAAGAAGCCGGCCGCAGCCAAGCCGGCGAAGGACTCGAAGCGCGATTCCGGCCGTCCGGGTTCCCGCCCCGGTGCGACAGGCGGAACCTGACACGGACGCGATGGCCGTTTCCGGCGGACCCGCCTGCGAGACCCTGGTCTCGGCGGACATCGGGGCGATCGCCGCCCGGGTGCGCACCGGCGGTCTGATCGCCTACCCCACCGAGGCCGTGTTCGGACTGGGCTGCAGGCCCGCGGACGCCGCCGCCTTCGAACGGCTGCTGGAGGTAAAGAACCGCGACGTGGGCAAGGGCGTGATCGTGATCACCGACGACCTGTCGCGCGTGGCCCACTGGCTGGAACCCGTGCCGGAGGCGATGCAGGCGATGGCCGAGGCCTCCTGGCCCGGTCCGCACACCTGGCTGTGGCCGGCGCGTTCGGCCTGCCCCGCATGGCTGCGCGGGCGCCACACGCGGCTTGCGGTCCGGGTGACCGCCCACCCCGCAGTGCGGGCCCTGTGCGCCGCCGCCGGCTCCGCCCTGGTCTCCACCAGCGCGAACCGCTCGGGTGAAGCGCCCTGCCGCGATACCGCCTGCGTCCGGCAACACTTCGAGGGACGGGTGGACGGTATCCTGGACCTCCCGTGCGGCGGCGTGGAGACACCGAGCAGCATCCGGGACATGATCACCGGCGCCTGGATCCGGGGCGGCCCGGGGGCACGCTAGCCCATCCGCAGAGAGGGACCTGGCCATGAACGACGAATTCCGCATCGAAGCCGTACTGGACTACCTCGAGGCCCTGCAGGACCGGATCTGTTCCGGTCTCGAGGCGCTCGATGGCGACGGCCGCTTCCGCGAGGACGCCTGGACCCGCGACGCGGGCGGCGGCGGCCGCTCCCGGGTGCTGCGCGACGGGGACGTCTTCGAGCAGGCGGGCGTCAATTTCTCCCACGTGATGGGGCCCGGGCTGCCGGCCTCGGCGACCGCCCATCGCCCGGAACTGGCCGGCCGCTCCTTCCAGGCGGCCGGCGTGTCCCTGGTGATCCACCCGCTGAACCCCTACGTGCCGACCTCGCACGCGAACGTGCGGGTCTTCGTCGCGGAAAAGGAGGGCGAGGCGCCGATCTGGTGGTTCGGCGGCGGCTTCGACCTGACGCCCTACTACGGCTTCGACGAGGACTGCGTGCACTGGCACCGCACCGCGGAGGCCGCCTGCCGGCCCTTCGGTCCGGACCTCTACCCAAGCCACAAGCGCTGGTGCGACGAATACTTCTTCCTGAAGCACCGCAACGAGACGCGCGGCATCGGCGGGCTGTTCTTCGACGATCTGAACGACGGCGGCTTCGACCACTGCTTCGGCTACATGCGCAGCGTCGCCGACCACTACCTCGAGGCCTACGGCCCGATCGTGCAGAGACGGAAGGACACGCCCTACGGCGAGCGCGAGCGGCAGTTCCAGCTCTACCGCCGCGGGCGTTACGTGGAGTTCAATCTGGTCTACGACCGGGGTACCCTGTTCGGTCTGCAATCCGGCGGCCGGACCGAATCCATCCTGATGTCGCTGCCGCCGCTGGTGCGCTGGGAATACAACTGGAGCCCGGAACCCGGCTCCCCCGAGGCGCGGCTGCACGAGCGTTACCTGAAGCCCCGCGACTGGATCAACGAAGAGCCCGGATCATGAGCGACACCACCGGCAGCCATCCCGCAGTGCGTCCCAGGCGCATGCGCCGCGACGCCTTCTCCCGGCGCCTGATGCGCGAGCATCGGCTCGGCGCCGAAGACCTGATCTACCCGGTCTTCGTGCGCGAGGGCGAGGGACTGCGCGAGCCGGTGGCCTCGATGCCCGGCGTGGAGCGGATGAGCATCGACGAGCTGCTGCACGAGGCGCAGGCCTGCGTGGAGCTCGGCATCCCGGCACTGGCCCTGTTCCCGGTCGTCCCGCCGGAGAAGAAGAGCCTGGACGCCGCCGAGGGCTGGAACCCGGATGGCCTGGCGCAGCGTGCGGTGCGCGCGCTGAAGGCGGCCCTCCCCGAGCTCGGCGTGATCACCGACGTCGCGCTGGATCCCTTCACCACGCACGGCCAGGATGGGATCATCGATGACGAGGGCTACGTGGTCAACGACGTCACCGTCGAGGCCCTCGTGCGCCAGGCGCGCTCCCACGCCGAGGCGGGCGCCGACATCGTCGCCCCATCGGACATGATGGACGGGCGCATCGGCGCGATCCGCCACGCGCTGGAGACGGGCGGCCACGTCCACGTGCGCATCCTCGCCTATTCCGCGAAGTACGCGTCCAGCTTCTACGGCCCGTTCCGGGATGCGGTGGGCTCGGCGGGCAACCTCGGGCGCGGCGGCAAGGAGACCTACCAGATGGACCCCGCCAACGGCGACGAGGCCCTGCACGAGGTCGCGCTGGATCTGGCCGAGGGCGCCGACATGGTGATGATCAAGCCGGGGATGCCCTACCTCGATATCGTGCGGCGGGTGAAGGACCGGTACCGGCGCCCGACCTTCGTCTACCAGGTATCGGGCGAATACGCGATGCTGAAGGCCGCGGCCCAGAACGGCTGGATCGCCGAACGCGCCTGCGTGCTGGAGGCCCTGACCGGCATGAAGCGGGCCGGCGCCGACGGCATCCTGACCTACTACGCGCTCACCGCCGCCACCTGGTTGCGGGAGGATGCCGCCCCGTGAAACCGGACCGGTACGCGGTGGTCGGCAACCCGATCGGCCATTCGCTGTCGCCCAGCATCCACGCCCTCTTCGCCGCCCAGACGAACCAGGCCATGGTCTACGAGGCCCGGCTCGGGCGACCGGGCCACTTCGCTGAGGACGTGCGCGACTGGTTCCGGAACGGCCTGCACGGCCTGAACGTGACCGTGCCGTTCAAGGAAGAGGCCTTCCGCCTGGCCGATCACCGCACCGCGCGGGCACAGCGCGCAGGGGCCGTGAACACCCTCTGGGCGGAAGCCGACGGCACCCTCACCGGCGACAACACCGACGGCGCGGGATTCCTGCGCGACCTGAGCGCGCGCATGGGTCTCGACCCCGCCAACCGGAAGATCCTGATCCTCGGCGCCGGCGGGGCCACGCGGGGCCTGCTGGAACCGCTGCTGCACGCGGCCCCCGCCCGGCTCGTGATCGCGAACCGGACCCCGGAGCGCGCCCTCGAGCTGGTGGCGTCCTTTGCGGGACTGGCAGGTGCGACGCACCTGGAAGCAAGTGGCCTCGACACCATCCCGGACGGTCCCTACGACCTGCTGATCAATGCCACGGCCGCCGGACTGGGCAAGGACGCCCTGAACCTGCCGCCCGGCCTGCTGGCCGCGACCGGTCTTGCCTACGACCTCGTCTACGGGCCGGCGTCGCGCCCGTTCCTGGACTGGGCCCGCCAGCAGGGCGCCGCCCGCGTCAGCGACGGTCTCGGCATGCTCGTCGAGCAGGCCGCCGAGTCCTTCGCGGCCTGGCGCGGGATCAGACCCGATACCGGACCGGTTCTCCGGGAGATCAGGCAGACGCTCGAGGCCCCGTAACCCGCTTCAGGTTTCGTTCAACCCGCCGATTTAGACTAGGATTGTGGCGGGAAACCCCGCCGTTCCGAGGACATCATCATGCGCAAGTCCCTTCTCCTGGCCTTCGTCGGACTGCTCGCCTTCGTGACGGGCTGCACCACACTGGACCCCTACACCGGCGAGGAGCGCGCCGCGCGAACCGCCACCGGCGCGGGGATCGGTGCGCTGGCCGGCGCCATCGTCGGCAGCGTGACCTCCAGCCGCAACCGCACCCAGCGGGCCATGATCGGGGCCGGCATCGGCGCCCTTGCGGGCGGCGCGATCGGCAACTACATGGACCAGCAGGAGGCCGAGATCCGGCAGGAGCTGGAGGGCACGGGCGTCAGCGTGACCCGGGTCGGTGACAACCTGGTCCTGAACATGCCCGGCCACATCACCTTCGACGTGGACCGCACCGAAATCAAGCCGGAGTTCGACCCGGTGCTCGACTCCGTCGTGCTGGTGCTGAACAAGTACGACAAGACCGGCATCGAGATCGCCGGTCACACCGACAGCACCGGCAGTGTCGAATACAACATGGGTCTGTCGGAACGGCGCGCCGAGAGCGTCGGCCGTGCACTGCGGATCCGCGGCGTGAACCCCGCGCGTATCGGGACCATCGGCTTCGGCCCCCACCAGCCGGTCGCAACCAACGCAACCCCGGTGGGCCGGACCCTGAACCGCCGCGTGGAACTCACGCTCTTCCCGCTGACAGCCGGCTGACCCGAGAGGCGGCGCGCGGCCTTTGCGTCCACGGCTCCCGATGACCGCGAGCGCGCGACTCGCCGAGTATGTCCGGCTGATCCGGCTGGACCGCCCGGTGGGCATCTACCTGCTGCTGTGGCCCACGCTCTGGGCCCTGTGGATCGCGGCCGATGGCATGCCGCCCTGGCCCATCCTGCTCATCTTCGTCGCCGGCGTGACCCTGATGCGGTCGGCGGGCTGCGCGATCAACGACTTCGCCGACCGGCACATCGACCCCCACGTCGAGCGCACCCGGTCGCGGCCGCTCGCGCAGGGCAGCATCGAGCCGTGGGAAGCGGTGGCCGTCTTCGTCGTGCTCTCCGCCCTCGCCTTCGGGCTGGTGCTCCTCACCAATCCACTGACCATCGCCTTTGCACTGGTCGCCGTGGTGCTCGCGGCCACCTACCCCTTCATGAAGCGCCTTCACAGCCTGCCGCAGGTGCACCTCGGCGTGGCCTTCGCCTGGGCCGTGCCGATGGCCTTCACCGCCGTGACGAACGAAGCCCCGCCACCGATCGCCTGGCTGCTCTTCGTCACCACGCTGACCTGGACCGTGGTCTACGACACCTTCTACGGGATGGTGGACCGCGAATACGACCTGGCCATTGGCGTACGCTCCACCGCCATCCTGTTCGGCGACCAGGACCGCCTGATCACCGGCATCCTCCAGGTGCTGGTCTGGCTCGGCCTCTTCCTGGTCGGGCAGCAGGCGGGCTTCGGCGGCATCTACCTCGGCGCGCTGGTCGTCGTGGCCATGCTGATGTTCTACCAGCAGTTCCTGATCTTCGACCGCGAACCCGAGGCCTGCTTCCGTGCCTTCCGGAACAACCACCACCTCGGCCTGGTGGTACTGGTGGGCATGGTCGCCGACACCCTGCTCCTCGGCTGAGTGCACTACGGGCAGCTTCCGGGGCGGTGTCGTCACCGCCGCGGGATCCGCCGGATGGGGCTGCCCGCCAGCGGGACGCCGTGAATACATCCATGTAGGCTTGACGGCAGCATCCCTGCTGCCGACACCCGCTGGCGGGCAGCCCCATTCGGCTCCTGCAGTGTCTCAGGGCACCCAAAGGCAAAAATACTCGGGGCAGCAAACCGCGCAGGGGCCTCGAGCACACCCGAAGATTCCCCGGGTGCATCCACGGCGTCCCGCACGGAGACGTGCCCGCCGAACGGCGTGGCTCCACCGGGGACCCGCTCATGCAGGAACGCCGCCCTTCACGCCCGAGCGAGGGCCACGGCGGTGACGCGGGCCGCGCCGGCGCGGCGAACCGCATCCGCGAGTTCGTTCAGTGTCGTGCCGGTGGTCATCACGTCGTCGAGCAGCAGGATCCGCTCGCCCGAGAGGTCCGCCGACACCGCGAAGGCGCCGCGCAGGTTGGCCCGGCGGGCGCGGCGGCTGAGGCCCTGCTGGCTGGGGGTGGCGCGCACGCGGGTGACGCTGCGGGTGTCGATGCACAGGTCGCGTTGGCGGCACAGCGCCCGGGCCAGGTCCTCGGCCTGGTTGAAGCCGCGGTAGACCAGGCGCCGTTCGTGCAGCGGGACCGGGATCACCCGGTCGACCCCGTCGGTTGCGATCAGGGGGAGATGCTCGGCCAGCAGGGACCCGAGCGGCCGGCCCAATTGCGGGCGGCCACCGCCCTTGTAGGCCAGCAGCAGATGGCTCAGCGGCCACGCGTAGACGAAGGGTGCCCAGACCGCGTCGAGTCGCGGCGGGCTGCGCTGGCAGGACGGGCAGTCGCCCGCGAACGGGAGTGGCTCGGCGCAGGTCGGGCAGGAGGGTCCGGGACGGGCGAGGTCCGACGCACAGGCGGCGCAGAGTCCGGCCGGCGCGGGGTCCAGGCACAACGCGCATCGCCCGGGATAGAAACGCTCCAGCAGGACGGCGCCCCAGGACTGCAGGAGACGGGTCCAGTGCCCGGAGGAGGGAGTGGGGGATTGTGGGTGGCAGGGAGCCACGATGCTAAGCTTGGGGTTTTATCAGTGGGGCCTTGATGGCAACCAAGACCGTCTCGGGGCGTTCCTGCCGCCGCGCCGCATCGACCTTCGACTGGGGCAACCTCATCGCCGTCTCCCTGGCGGGCATACCGCTGTTCCTGGTGAGCGGCGAGGTCGGCATCGCCACCATCGTCGCCGCGATCATGGGAATCGTACCACTGATCTTCTGGTTCGGGGCCTCGATGATGGTCTACGCGATGTGCCGGCATCATCCCGAGGACCGGGTCGGCCAGATCACCCAGTGGGCCGCCTACCGCTACTACGCGCTGATGGGCTCGCTGATCGTGGTGGCCACCTTCTTTCCGCCGGACCTCAACTACTACCGCGGCTACTGGGTGGTGGCCGCCCTGATCCTGATCCCCTGGACGATCGCCGCACTGGTCGGCACCTACCGGGAGCGCTGGCAGGACGTCGAGATCGAGATCGACTCCGAGGAGCATGAGCAATGACAACGATTCGTCATGACTGGACCCGGGACGAGGTCGAGGCCCTCCTCGAACTCCCGTTCAGCGATCTGATCTTCAGGGCGCAGCAGGTCCACCGCGAACACTTCGACCCCAACCGGGTGCAGGTCAGTACCCTGCTGTCGATCAAGACCGGTGCGTGCCCCGAGGACTGCGGCTACTGCCCGCAGAGCGCCCACCACCCGGTGGACCTGGAACGCGAGCGCCTGCTCCCGCTGGAGGAGGTGCAGGAGGCCGCGCGCGGCGCCCGGGAGCACGGTGCGACGCGTTTCTGCATGGGGGCCGCGTGGCGCAATCCCACCGACCGCAACCTCGAACGCGTGATCGAGATGGTGCGGGCGGTGCGCGAGCAGGGGCTGGAGACCTGCATGACGCTGGGCATGCTGACCCCGAAGCAGGCCCGGCGCCTGGCCGAGGCGGGCCTGGACTACTACAACCACAACCTCGACACCTCCCCGGAGTTCTACGGGGAGGTGATCAGCACGCGGACCTACCAGGAGCGGCTGGACACCCTCGAGCACGTGCGCGAGGCGGGCATGCATGTCTGCACCGGCGGCATCCTGGGCATGGGCGAGTCGCGTCGGGATCGTGCCGGCCTGCTGCAGCAGCTGGCCAGCCTGCCCCGGCATCCGGAATCCGTGCCGGTGAACCAGCTGGTCCAGGTGGAGGGCACGCCGCTGCACGGGACCGCAGCCCTGGATCCCTTCGAGTTCGTCCGCACCGTAGCGGCGGCGCGCATCCTGATGCCGCAGTCCCACGTGCGACTGTCCGCCGGCCGCACGGAGATGAGCGACGAGATGCAGGCCCTGTGCTTCCTCGCGGGCGCCAACTCGATCTTCCATGGCGAGCGCCTGCTCACCACGCCGAACCCGGAGACCGACCGCGATCGCACCCTGTTCGAACGGCTGGGGATTCAGGCCGAGGCGGCACGGGAATCCGCATCCGGAACGCAACCGCAGGAACAGGAGGCGGCCCGGGTTCAGCACGGCTGATGCCTTGCGTGCGGGGATGACGGTCTGTTGAGGGTATCCATCGAACAGCGCCTGCGCGAGCGTCTGGGCGCGGCGCGTGCCGCGGGCCGCTGGCGCGCGCCGCGCACCCTGGAGGGCCCGCAGTCACCGGAGCAGGTGATCGACGGGCGCCGGGTGGTGGCCTTCTGTTCCAACGACTACCTGGGCCTGGCGGCCGACCCGAGGGTCGCGGCCGCCGCGCGCGCGGCGCTGGAAGACTACGGCATGGGCGCGGGCGCGGCCCACCTGGTCAACGGCCACACCCGGGCCCACGCGGAACTGGAAGCGGACCTGGCAGCGTTCACCGGCCGCGAGCGGGCGCTGCTGTTTTCCACCGGGTACATGGCCAATCTCGGCGTGCTCCAGACCCTGCTGGGGCGTCACGACACGGTACTGGAAGACCGCCTGAACCATGCCTCGCTGATCGATGCCAGCCGCCTGGCCGGCTGCCGGACACGCCGCTACCGGCACGGTGACGCGGAACACGCGGCGGCGCTGCTGGAGGCGACGGCTGCGCAGCACTCCCGGCTGATCGTCACCGACGGCGTCTTCTCGATGGACGGCGACCCCGCGCCACTGCCGGCGCTGGCCGCGCTCGCGCAGCGGCACGGGGCCTGGCTGATGGTCGACGACGCGCACGGCCTGGGCGTGCTCGGTGACGGTGGTGGCGGCAGTTGCGAGCACTTCCGCCTCTCCCCCGCCGAGGTCCCGGTGCTGATGGGTACGCTGGGCAAGGCCTTCGGCACCGCGGGTGCGTTCGTCGCCGGCAGCCGCACGCTGATCGAGGCCCTGACCCAGTTCTCCCGGACCTACATCTACACCACCGCGATGCCCGCGGCAGTCGCGGCCGCGGCCCGGGAATCGCTCGCGATCGCGCAGCGGGAATCCTGGCGCCGGGATCACCTGCGCAGCCTGATCGGCCGCCTGCAGCAGGGGCTGACGCAGCTCGGACTCGCCGACCCGGGGGGCATCACCCCCATCCAGCCGGTGATCCTCGGCACTTCCGGCCTGGCCACCGCGACGGCCGACGCGCTGTTCGAGGAGGGGCTTCTGGTCCCGGCGATCCGGCCGCCGACGGTGCCGGAGGGCAGCGCGCGCCTGCGCATCACGCTGTCGGCCGCTCACACCGAGACGCAGGTGGACCGGCTGCTCGATGCGATCGACCGCTTGCTCCCACAGGATTTCCGGGCACATCCGGCGGTCTGCTGAGGTCCTACAGAATAGATGCACTTCGTTCTTCCGATCCGGAGTCTTCGCAATGTCGGCAAAGATCATCACCATCATCGTTACCAAGGGTTCGCTGGACTGGGCCTACCCGCCCCTGATCCTCGCGTCCACCGCGACCGCCCTCGGTTACGAGTGCCGGATGTTCTTCACCTTCTATGGGCTCCAGCTGCTGAAACGCAATCTGCGGCTGCAGGTGAGCCCGCTCGGCAACCCCGCTCTCGGGTCACGGATCCCGGTGTTCCTCAAGGCCCTGCCGGGGATGCAGGCCATGTTCACCCGCAGGACGCGGGAGAGACTGCGCGCAAAGGGTGTCGCGGACATCGAGGAGCTGCGGCAGCTGTGCCTGGACGCCGACGTGAAGATGTACGCCTGCCAGATGACCGCCGAACTGCACGAGTTCACCAAGAAGGACTTCATCCCCGGCGTGCAATACGCGGGTGCCGCCACCTTCTTCCAGTCCGCCGGCGAATCCGACATCTGCGTGTTCACCTGAAGACCCCCCCTGCAACCGCCCCGGTGCCTGTAGGGTGGGCCAAGCGCAGCGGGCCCACCACAGGACACGGTGGCCAGAGCTGTGGGCCCGCTGCGCTTGGCCCACCCTACGCACCCGCCCGTGGGTCCCGCGTTCAGGGGGCCCCGCCCTGCCGGGCCTCCAGGATCCCGGTGATCTCGGCGTCCTCCAGCACGATCGGGTTGGTCTTCATGCTCGACCCCCGGCTGGACGCGACGATGCGCGGATGATCCTCCGGCGTGATGCCGAAGCGGTCCAGCGTCGGCAGGTCGAGCCGGCGCGTCCACTGGTCGAGCAGCGCGACCAGTGCGTCACCCGCCTCGGCATCGTCCGGGAAGGGCTCGCCCGTCAGCAGGCGGCCGACCCGCGCATACCGGGCGAGCGCGGGATGCCGCGGTTCCCGCTCCCGCAATGCGCGGATGTTCACCGCGGTGGCGGCAGCGACCAGCGTGCCGCAGACCACCCCGTGCGGGATCGGGAAGAAGGCACCCAGCGGCGACGCCAGCCCGTGCACGGATCCGAGCCCGACCTGGGCCAGGGTGATGCCGGACAGCAGCGATGCATAGGCCATCCCGGCCCGGGCCTCGGCATCCGCGGAATCGCGGTACAGCGGCAGCAGGCTGTCGCGGGCCCGTGCCAGGCCGTCCAGCGCCAGCGCGTCGCAGAAGGGGTTCGCGCGCTGCGACACGTAGGATTCCAGCAGCTGCGTCAGGGCGTCCATCCCGTTGCCGGCGATCACCGACGGCGGACAGGTGGCCAGGAAATCGGGATCCACGACCGCGTACTGGGCCACCAGCCGTTCGTCCCGAAACGACTTCTTGAAGCCTTCCGCACCCGCACGGCTCAGCACCGCGTTCCGGGTCGCCTCGGACCCGGTGCCCGCGGTGGTCGGCACCGCGACCAGGGGAACCGCCGGTCCGCGGTAGGGGCGTTCCGGCCCGACCCCCTCGAGGTGATCCAGTACCGGGTTACCCGGAAGCAGCAGGCCCGCGATCGCCTTGCCGGCGTCCAGCGCGCTGCCGCCGCCGATCGCGACGACCACCGAGATCGCCCGGCTGCGGTAGCGCTGCACCGCTGCGTCGATCGCCTCGGGCGAGGGTTCCCCGGAGATGCGGTGACCGATCACGTCGAGCCCGGCAGAGGCGAAGGCCGTCTCGAGCTCGGGCCAGAACGGCCCCTGCAGCAGCGAGCGGCTGCCGGTCACCAGCAGCACCCGGCGTCCGAAACCCGCCGCGATGCGCGGCAGCCGGTGCCGCACACCCGGACCGAACTCGATCCGGGGCAGACGTGCGATCGAAAACCCTATCGACATGGCAATCCTCCCTTCGTGCGGACACCACGGACCCGGCCGGGGTTCAGATCAGCCCCCGCTCCGCGAAGGACAGCGTCTCGTCGGCCACGATCACGTGGTCGAGCACGCGGACGTCGAGCAGCCCCAGCGCCTCCTGCACGCGCCGGGTGATGGCCTCGTCCGCACGCGACGGCTCCGCAACGCCCGAAGGATGATTATGGGCCAGGATCACCGCCGCGGCATTATGGTGCAACACCCGGCGCACGATTTCGCGGGGATGCACGCTGGCGCCGTCGATGGTCCCCCTGAAGAGCTCCTCGAAGGCCAGCATCCGGTGACGGTTGTCGAGGAACAGGCAGGCGAAGACCTCGTAGGGGTAGTCGCGCAGACGCGCCGAGAGGAAGGCGCGTGTCGCCGCGGGGGAGGTGATTGCGTCGCCGCGTTCGAGCGCCGCGGCAAGGTGGCGTCGGCCCATCTCCAGCACCGCCTGCAGCTGCGCGTACTTCGCGGCGCCGAGGCCGCGCGCCGCGCAGAACGCGGCCCGGTCCGCCTGCAGCAGGGGCCGCAGCCCCCCGAAGTGGTTCAGCAGGTCGCGGGAGATGTCCACCGCGCTCTTGCCCGCAACGCCGGTACGCAGGAAGATCGCGAGCAGTTCCGCATCGGAGAGCGCGGCCGGGCCGCGCAGCAGGAGCCGCTCCCGGGGACGCTCGTCCGCCGGCCAGTCGGATATCGCCATCACCACCTCCCTGTGGCTTCGAGTCGGAAACGCATTCTTATCACGATCGCATGGACTTCGGGAAGGGGATCGGCCTCGCGGGACAGATTTCAAATCTGCCCCCCGAGGCCGTAAGCTTCGCCGATGGAAAGGCAAGCGCAACCCAGGGTCCTGCTGGGCGTCGGGGGCGGGATCGCCGCGTACAAGAGCTGCGAGCTGGTGCGGCGTTTGCGCGATGCCGGCTGCGAGGTCCGGGTGGTGATGACGCGCGGCGGGGCCGCGTTCGTCACGCCGCTGAGCTTCCAGGCGCTGTCCGGGCAGCCGGTGCGCGTCGACCTGCTGGATGCCGAGGCCGAGAGCGGCATGGATCACATCGCGCTCGCCCGCTGGGCGGATCGCGTGGTGATCGCACCCGCGACCGCGGACCTGATCGCGCGCCTGGCCGCGGGCCTTGCCGACGATCTGCTGACCACGCTGTGCCTCGCGACCGAGGCGCCGATCCTGCTCGCGCCGGCGATGAACCGGGTGATGTGGGAGCACCCGGCGACGCAGGCCAACCACCGCCTGCTCGAGCAGCGCGGCGTGCGGATGGTCGGGCCGGAATCCGGCGGCCAGGCCTGCGGCGAGACCGGTGCCGGGCGCATGGCGGAGCCACGATCGATACTGCACGCCCTGCTCGGTTCCGCATCGGGCCCGCTGACCGGTCAACGGGTGCTGATCACCGCAGGGCCGACGCAGGAGCCCATCGACCCGGTGCGCTTCATCGGCAACCGCAGCTCGGGCCGGATGGGCGTCGCGCTGGCGGCGGCCGCGCGGGACGCGGGCGCCGAGGTCCGCCTGGTACACGGCCCGCTGGGCGTCCCGCTGCCTGCCGGGGTGCAGGCGGTGGCGGCGGACACCGCGGAGGCGATGCACGCGGCGGTGCTGGAGCACCTCGAAGGCGTCGATCTGTTCATCGGCGCGGCCGCCGTGGCCGACTACCGCCCCCGGGCCCCGGCGGACCAGAAGCTGAAGAAGGACGCGCCGGGGATGACGGTCGAGCTGGTGCGCACGCCCGACATCCTCGCAGACGTCGCGGCGCGCCGGCCGCGGCCGTTCGTGGTCGGTTTCGCGGCCGAGACCACGCGGCTGCGGGAGAACGCGCGGGCAAAGATGGAACGCAAGGGCGTCGACATGATCGCCGCCAACGACGTCTCCGCGGGCAGGGCGATCGGCCGTCAGGAGAATTCGCTGGTCGTGCTCTGGCCGGGCGGGGAGCGCCTGTTCCCCGAGCAGCCGAAGGGAGACCTGGCCCATGCACTGATCGCACTGATCGCCGCGCGCATGGCCGGCGACGCAGAAGCTGACACGAACTGAAACACGGAGCCGGAAATGCCCGTACCGGAAATCGCACTCAAGATCCTGGATCCCCGAATCGGCCGGGACTTCCCCCTGCCCCAGCCGGCCACGGACGGATCCGCCGGCGTGGACCTGCGCGCGCTGCTGGAGACGGAGCACGAGTTGCCCCCCGGCGAGACGCTGCTGATTCCCACGGGTATCGCGATCCACATCGAGGATCCCGGCTACGCGGCACTGGTGCTGCCCCGCTCGGGGCTCGGCCACAGGCACGGGATCGTGCTGGGCAACCTGGTCGGGCTGATCGACTCCGACTACCAGGGCCCGCTGATGGTCTCCTGCTGGAACCGGGGCGAACAGCCGTTCCGGATCACCGTCGGCGAGCGCATCGCCCAGCTGGTGATCGTGCCGGTTCTGCAGGCGCGGTTCACCGTGGTCGACGACTTCGCCGAGAGCCTCCGGGGCAGCGGCGGCTTCGGCTCCTCGGGCCGCCGCTGAATCACCGGCCCGCGCTAGAATGCACCCCTGACCCGCTATTACCGGACCTCCGATGGACATGAACTCCGCGCAATCCGTCGCCCACGTGCTGATCGAGGCGCTGCCGTACATCCAGCGCTTCGCCGGCAAGACGATCGTGATCAAGTATGGCGGCAACGCGATGACCGAGGCGCACCTCAAGGCCGGTTTCGCCCGCGACGTGGTGCTGCTGAAACAGGTCGGCGTGAACCCGGTCGTGGTACACGGCGGCGGACCGCAGATCGGACAGCTGCTGCAGCGCCTGGGCAAGGTCTCGGAGTTCGTGCATGGCCTGCGCGTGACCGACCGCGAGACCATGGAAGTGGTGCAGATGGTCCTCGGCGGGCTCGTGAACCAGGAGATCGTCTCGCTGATCAACCACTTCAGCGGCAAGGCGGTGGGACTGACCGGAAAGGACGGACAGATGATCCGCGCCCGCCCCCTGCGCGAGGTGAACGGTCCCGAGGGCATGACGGCGGTCGACCTGGGCCTCGTCGGCGAGATCGAGAGCGTGGACCCGGCGATCGTGCACAACCTGGACCGCAGCGCCTTCATCCCCGTGATCGCGCCCATCGGCTTCGACCGCGAGGGCAATGCCTACAACATCAACGCCGACACCGCCGCGGAGAAGCTCGCCGTGGTGCTGGATGCGGAGAAGCTCTTCCTGCTGACCAACACGCCCGGCGTGCTGGACGCAGAGGGCCGGCTGCTCCCGCGACTCACCGCCTCGGAAGTCGACCAGATGATCCGCAGCGGCGTGATCCACGGGGGCATGATCCCGAAGATCCAGTGCGCGCTGGACGCGGTGCGCAGCGGCGTGACCGCGACCCATATCGTGGACGGCCGCGTCGAGCATGCGGTGCTGCTGGAGCTGCTGACCAGTCAGGGCGTCGGCACCCTGATCAGCCGCTGACGCACGGTCCAGGGTCAGCGCGGCACGTCGTTCATCAGCCCCTCGAAGTCGCGCTTGTCCTCCTCGGCGGAGGCCATGATCTCGGCGAGCATCTCGCGCTGGCGGCGCTGGAAGGCCCACTCACGGTGGATCCGCGATTCCAGGTCGGCGAACTCCTCGCGGTAACGCGCCATGGTGCGCTCATCGACCTGTGAATTCCGCATCTGACCGGCAATGCGCTCGAGCTCGCTCTGCAGCGTGGTCTCCTGCCGTTCGCTGAGCATCAGCGTGGTCTCCACCATCTCCAGCCGTCGATCCCGCTGCTGCCGGATCTCGTCGACACTGGCATAGGCGGCGCGCAGCTGCCGGGCGCGCCGCTCGAGCGCTGCGGCCTCGGACTGGCGCTGCGCCTGCTCGCGTTCAAGTCGCTCGGCCTCGAGCCGTTCCCGTTCGCGTTCCTGCGCCGCGCGTTCGCGCTCCTCCGCAGTCGGCGGCGCGGGCCGGACCTGGCGCTGGCGGCCCTCGCTGTCGAGGATCCGCAGCTCCCGGTCGGCCGAGGAGGGTGGCGGGGTCGTCGAGTAGTGGACCACGCCGGCATTGTCCGTCCAGCGGTAGATGCGCGCATCGGCCGGAGGCAGCAGCAGGGCGACCAATGGCACCAGCAACGCCAACATGCGTATCGTCTGCTTCATGTCACCCCTCGAGCACCTCGGTCTGATCCTGATCGCATTGCTGGCCAACGGACTGTCGGCCCTCGCCGGTGGCGGCGCGGGACTGCTCCAGCTCCCGGCGCTGATCTTTCTCGGACTCCCCTTTCCGGTCGCCCTGGCCACGCACAAGATCGCCTCTGTAGCACTGGGTATCGGCGCGAGTCTGCGACACTTTAAGCAGAGTACCTTCGAGTCTCACCGACTGATCCTGATCCTGGCCGCCGGCCTGCCCGGCGTGGTGCTCGGGGCGATGCTGGTCCTCGAGATCCCGGCGCGCGCCGGCGAGATCGCGCTTGGCGTGCTGACCATCGGGCTCGGCTGGTATTCCTGGCGCCGGCCACAGCTCGGGCGGCAGGCGGTGGCGGTCGCCGGCGGCACCGCGCACGCGGTGACCGGGGCCCTCGGCCTGCTGGTGATCGGCGTGCTGAACGGTTCGCTGACCTCCGGCACCGGCCTGATGGTCACCCTGTGGCTGGTCCGCTGGTACGGGCTCTCGTACACGCAGGCCGTCGCCTACACGCTGGTGCTGGTGGGCCTGTTCTGGAACGGTGCCGGTGCGCTGGTGCTGGGCACCCTCGGGGAGGTGCAGTGGGACTGGCTGCCGGCCCTGCTGGTTGGCAGCCTTCTCGGGGGCTACCTGGGCGCCTCGATGGCCCACCGCTACGGCAACGTCCTGGTAAAGCGGACCTTCGAGACCGTCACCGTCCTGACGGGGATCGGCCTGCTGCTGCCCTGGCCCTGAGAGGCGGTATCACGCCCCGGCGCCGTTTGCCGCCCTCGCCGGCACGTCACAGCGGTTCAGCAGGTCGAAGTACTCGACGGCCTCCAGGATACCCCGCGCGTGCATCGCCTCGGCGAAGTAGATGCGCTCGTAGCCGCGCAGCTTGTCCAGTTCCGGGTGGTGATTGCCGACCACCACGCCGAGCAGGCGGCCGCGCAGCATGTCCTCGTCGTTCCCGGAATCACCGGCGACCAGGACCTGCTCCAGCGGGATGCCCCACTTGTGGGCGACGTAACGCACCGCGAGGCCCTTGGAGGCCCGCACCGGCAGCACGTCGAGGAACATGTCGTGCGAGTGGATCACGCGGGCGTTCAGATCCGCCTGGTAGAGCAGGCGTTCGATCGCGGCCACGCCCTCGAACTCCTCCGGGTCCACGAAGAAGCTGACCTTGAACGGGCGCTGGTCCACCTCCGGCTGCAGCGACAGGCCGGGCCGGTCCAGCAGCACCTCGCGCAGCCGGTCGGGCCTCCAGCGGTGACTGATGTGCCGTTCCCAGCCCTTGTCCGGCGTGGCCTCGGCCCCGTAGTGGATCTCGGCGCCGACCGAGGTGATCCAGAGGTCCGGGGCCGGCACGCCGTGCCGCGCCAGCGCCTCCTGGGCGGATTCCAGCCGGCGTCCGGTGGCCACCCCGAAGGCGACCTCGGCGCGGTGCTTGCGAATCCACGCGAGCAGGGCCTTCAGCGCCCCCGGGTCGCCGATCAGGGTGTTGTCGATGTCGGTGAGCACCGCGCGATCCACGTCCGCCAGCCGTCCGGACACGGACCGCTGTTCGCGCCGCGCGCGCTTGACCTCGCGGCCGAGCCGCTTGATCAGCCGGACATTGCGCGCCGCGTGCCCGTCCCAGGAATAGTGCTCGCGCACGCCCTTGAGGCCCTGGTCCGAGAAGCGCCTCCAGAGCTGGCGGTCACCGAGGATGGTCTCGATCGCGGCCGCGATGCCGGGCGGATCCAGCGGATCGACCAGCACCCCGTTGTGACAGCGGGACAGGATCTCCTGCGGCCCTCCGTCGTTGGTTGCGACGATGGGGGCGCCACTGGCGGCGGCCTCGATCAGGGTGAGGCCAAAGGGCTCGGTCAGCGCCGGGTTCACGAACACGCCGCGGGTGGACGCGACCAGCCGGTAGAGGTCGGGCACGTCGTCGCTCTGGTGGTGCTTCGGATAGGCCACCTTCCCGTAGAGGTCATGCCGGTCGATGCGCAGGAGCAGATCCTTCAGGACCTGCCGCGCGCCCTTGTCCAGATCGGCGATGTTGTCGCGGTTGCCGGCCACGATCAGCAGGTTCGCGTGCGCACGCAGCCATTCGCTGCCGGCATAGGCGTCCACCAGCCCGCGGATGTTCTTGCGCTCGTCCGCGCGCGACAGGGCCATGATCAGCGGCCGTTCGGGCCTCTCGAGGAACCGGGCGATGCTCGGCCAGATCGGCGGCCTGTGCTGTCCGCGCTTCGGCGGGTGGAAGCGCGAGAGGTCGGTCCCGGGCGGGATGACCACCATGCGCGAGGGCTGGTAGTTGTCATACACCGCGTACTGCTCGTCCACCTCCTGCTGGGTGCTGGCGATCACCCGGTGCGCGTGGGCCAGCGCCTCCTCCTCGGCCTGGATGCGCACGGAGATGTTGTAGCGGCTCTCGAGGTCCGCCTCCCTCGTCTTGTTGGCCAGCAGCCGTTCGCGCTTCACCCGCCCCAGGGAATGACCGGTCTGCAGCATCGGCACACCGAGCAGGTTGGACAGGCGCGTCGCGACGTAACCCGAATCGGCGTAGTGTCCGTGAATCACGTCCGGCCGGAGGCCGACGCGACGGATGTGGTCGAGCGCGTTGTCGGCATAGCAGTCGAGGTGCGGCCAGAGCCGCTCCTTGTGCAGGTAGCGGCGCGGCCCGCAGTCGATGCGCACGATGCGCGCGCCGTCCCCGAGGTCCTCCTCGCGCTCGGCGTAGTCGTTGGCGACGCGCGTGTCCACGACGCGCCGGGTCAGCAGGTCCACACGGCCCACCTCGGGATGCCGCGCGAGGGCCCGTGCGAGCTCCACGACGTAGAGGGTCTGCCCGCCGGTGTCGGCGTCCCGTCCCAGCTCCAGATTGTGCGCGCGGATCAGCCCGTGCACGCTGATCAGCACCAGGTAGAGGCCCTCTCCCGCACGCGCCTTGCTCTGGGTCTTTTTCATGTTGCTGAACCATACACAACCCGATCCGGCTCGGCCAGATGCGGATACCGGTCCGGCAACCCGCCCGCCGGATTGCACCGGGCCCCGGGTGGACATTTCCACTTCCGGCCTGCGCGCGGGAATACTGCGACCGTTGAGCCAACACGCCGGAGGCACCATGTCCCGATCAGACGAGATATCCGAGACCGAACTGCGTCAGCGGCTGACGCCGGAGCAGTACCACATCGCCCGCGAGGGCGGGACCGAACCCGCCTTCACCGGCGCCTACCACGCGCACAAGGCACCCGGGCGCTATCGCTGCGTGGTCTGCGGCGCCGAGCTGTTCCAGTCGTCGGAAAAATTCGATTCCGGATCGGGTTGGCCCAGCTACACGGCGCCCGCCAGCCCGGACACCGTCAGCGAGCACAGGGATGCGAGCCACGGGATGATCCGCACCGAGGTGCGCTGCGCGCGCTGCCAGTCGCACCTCGGGCACGTGTTCCCGGACGGCCCCGAGCCCACCGGCCTGCGCTACTGCATCAACTCGGCGGTGCTGGAGTTCGAGCCCGACTGAACCGCGGCGCATCCCCACCCCTCGCCCGCAGGCGGGGGAGTGCGTGCTGTCGCGGCGACCTATGCGCCCCGGTCCCGGGTGGCGGGCTCGCCAAGCTCCGGATCGCGGTCGACGTCCTCGATGCGGCCATCGAGACCCTCGATGTGCCGGGTCGTGGCCTTCGGTGACTGCGTGCCCCGGGCGAGGAGGGCGTAGGCCGCCGGAATCACGAAGAGCGTGAACAGCGTCGCGAACAGCACGCCGGAGAAGATCGCGACCCCGATCACGAAGCGGGTCTCGGAACCCGGACCCATCGCGAGGATCAGCGGGATCGACCCCGCCACGGTGGTCAGCGCGGTCATCAGTACCGGCCGCAGGCGCATGCTGGCTGCCTCGACCACGGCCCGGTTGAATTCCCGCCCGTGGTCGCGGAGCTGGTTGGCGAACTCGACGATCAGGATCCCGTTCTTCGCAGCGAGCCCGATCAGCATCACCATGCCGATCTGGCTGTAGATGTTCAGCGTCTGCCCGGTCAGGTGGAGCCCCAGCAGCGCGCCCATGATCGCAAGCGGAACCGTCAGCATGATCACGAACGGGTGCACGAAGCTCTCGAACTGCGCCGCCAGCACCAGGTAGACCACCAGCAGGGCCAGCACGAAGATGAACAGCACCGCCTGCGTCCCCTCGCGCATCTCCAGCGAATCGCCCTTGTAGTCGATCCCCGCCTCGGCCGGGAGGACCTCGGCGGCAGCCGCATCCAGATCGGCCAGCGCCTCCCCGAGCGTGTAGCCCTCCTGCAAGCCGGCGGTCAGCGTCACCGCCCGCGCGCGGTTGTAGCGCTCGAGCGATCCGGCACCGGCCCCCTCCTCGTAGCTGACCAGGCTCGACAGCGGGATCAGCGCACCGCGGTCCGAGCGCACGTAGAGATTCGAGATGTCGCCGGGCGTGCGCCGCTGATCGGAACGGCCCTCGACGATCACGTCGTATTCCTCGCCGCGGTCGATGAAGGTGGTCATGCTGCGGCCACCCAGCATCACGTCCAGGGTCCGGCCCACGGTCGCGAGCGAGACCCCGAGGTCGGCCGCCCGATCCCGGTCGATGCGCACCGAGATCTGGGGCTGGGTCGGCTTGTAGTCGAGATCCAGCCGGGCAAGCCCCGGAATCTCCTCGGCGCGAGCCAGCAGGTCCTCCCCCCACTGCGCGAGGTCGTCGTAGTCGGGACCGGTGATCACGAACTGCACGGGCGGCCCGACCCGCCCTTGAGAGAGCCCCTGCCGCATGATCGCGCGCGCGGTGACCCCCGGGATCTCCGCGAGCGACGCGTTGATCTCGTCCATCACCGGCCAGGCGGAGCGTTCGCGGTCGTTCCAGTGGTGCATGATCACGATCACGAAGCCATTGTTCACGGCCTCGGCACCGCCGAAGCCGCGCGGCGTGCGCACCATGATGCGGCGCACCTCTCCCGCCTCGGTCAGGGGCAGCAGCCGCCGCTCCACTTCGGCCATCCGCTCGCTCATGTACTCGAAGGTGGCACCCTCGGGGCCGTTGACCATGATGAAGAAGGCCCCCCGGTCCTCGCGCGGCGCGAACTCCTCGGGGATGGTGTTCACCAGCCACCACACCCCGGCGAGGCTCAGCACGAGCAGCGGAACCACGGCCCAGGCCTTCGGCAGGCTGCGCTCCAGCACGCCGGCGTAACCGCGTTCCAGGGCGGCGAAGCCCCGGCTGATCACGCGTGCGGCCCCGGTGTCGTCATCGCCCTTGCGCATCAGGCGCCCCGAGAGGACCGGCGCCAGGGTCAGGGCCACCAGGCTCGAGAAGACCACCGCGATCGCGATCGCCAGTGCGAACTCCGTGAAGAGCTTGCCCACCGTACCGCTGAGGAAGGCGAGCGGCACGAACACGGCCACCACCACGGAGGTCGTGGCGACGATCGCGAAACCGACCTGCCGGGCGCCCCGATAGGCGGCCAGCAACCCCGGCTCGCCGCGCTCGATGCGCCGGTGGATGTTCTCCAGCATCACGATCGCATCGTCCACCACCAGCCCGATGGCCAGCACCAGCGCGAGCAGCGTCAGCAGGTTCACCGAGAAGCCAAGGGCGGCCACCCCGATGAAGGTGGCGGTGATCGCGACCGGCACGGTCACCGCCGGAATCAGCGTGGCACGCCAGCTCCCCAGGAACAGGTAGATCACCAGCACCACGGCAATGGTGGCGATGGCCAGCGTAATGAAGACCTCCCGGATCGCGCCCTCGATGAACACCGAGGAGTCGTAGGTCACGACCAGCGACGTCCCTTCAGGCAGCTGCCCCTGCAGTTCCTCGGCAACCCGCTTCACGCCGCTGGCGACGTCCAGCACGTTGGCGTTGGCCTGCCGGATGATGCCGAGGCCGACCATGTCCTCCCCGTTGCCACGGAATTCGGTGCGCTCCGAGTCCGAGCCCAGCATCACATCGGCGACCTCGCCCAGCCGCACCAGATGCTGGTTGTCGGCCCGCTTGACCACCAGACCCGCGAAGTCCTCCGCGCTGCGGTACATGCGGTCCACGCGCACCCGGAACTCCCGGTCCACCGAGTCCACGCGCCCCGCCGGCAGTTCCACATTCTCGCGGCGCAGCGCATCCTCGACATCGCCGACGGTCAGGTTCCGGGCGGCCAGCGCCTCGCGATCGAGCCAGATGCGCATCGCGTAGTTGCGCGCCCCGCCCAGGCGGATCAGCGCAACACCGTCCACCACCGAAATCCGGTCCACGAGGTGGCGGCGTGCATAGTCGGCGAGCTCGAGCCCGTCCATCTCGGTACTCGAGAGGTTCAGCCACAGGATCGGCCGCGCGTCGGCATCGGCCTTGGTCACCTGCGGGGGATCGACCTCGTCCGGCAGGGACCGCACCACGCGCGAGACCGCCTCGCGGATGTCGTTCGCGGCCGCGTCGATGTCCCGGTTCAGGTTGAACTCGATGGTGATGGACGAGCGCCCGTCCCGGCTGCTCGACTGGATGTAGCGGATGCCCTCGATGCCGGCGATCCGGTCCTCCAGCCGCTGGGTGACCTCGCGCTCGATGATCTCCGCGCTCGCGCCGGGATAGTTGGTCGAGACCGTGATCACCGGTGCATCGATGTCCGGGTATTCCCGCAATGGCAGCTGCTGGTAGGCGATCAGTCCGAAGGTGACCAGCAGCAGGTTGAAGACCACCGCGAGTACCGGCCTGCGGTTGGCGATGTCGGAGATGATCACGCGGCGTCTCCGTCCAGCACCCGCACCCGGGTGCCATCCCGGACCCGCATGATGCCGTCGTCGACCACGCGGTCGCCTTCGTCGAGGCCGTCGAGGACCTCGACCACGCCGGGCTGGCGGCGACCGATCGTGATCTGCTGTCGCCTGACGGTGTCGTCGTCAGTCAGCACGAAGACGAAGTGCTGGTCGGCCCGGGCCACCACCGAGCCCTCGGGGACTGCCAGGCGATCGGCCGGATCCAGCGGGAGCCACGTGGTCAGCAGCATGCCGGGGCGCAGTTCCCCCTCCGGATTGTCGACCTCGGCGCGCACGGTGACCGTCCGGCTGGCGACGTCCACCCGGGTGCTGACGGCGGTGACCTCGCCCTCGAAGACGCGGTCCCGGAATGCCACGCTGCGGGCCTCGATGGGCATGCCGCGCCGAACCGACCCGACGAAACGCTCGGAAAGGGTGAAGTCGACCTTGATCACCGAGATGTCGTCCAGCTCGGCAATCGCGGTACCCGGCGTGACCAGCGTGCCGGTGCTGACCCGACGCAGCCCGAGGACCCCGGAGAACGGCGCCCGGATCACGCGATCGGACAGCCGCGCCTCCCCCGCCGCCAGACGCGCCTCCGCCTCCTCGACGCGCGAGCGCTGCTGGTCCAGCTGCTGGCTCGGAAGGATGCCATCGGCGACCAGGCCCCGGATGCGGTTCAGCTCCCGGCGCTGCTCGGTCAGTGTGACCTGCGCCTCGCGCTGGTCGGCCAGTTCCTCCGCGGAGGCCAGGCGCACCAGGATCTGGCCCGCCTCGACCTCGTCCCCGTCGCGAAAGGCGATCTCCGCGACGTTCGCGGTGACGGTCGCGGTCAGGGTCACCGATTCGTTGGCCTGCCCGGTGCCCAGGGACTCCAGCACCGTCTCGAAGCGGCGCGGCTCCACCGCCGCCACCCGCACCGGGATGTGGCGGTCGACCGCGGCCTCGGCGGCAGGACTGGCATTGCCGGCGCCAGGCCCCTGCGCCGACCAGAACCACAGGCCGCCACCGGCAAGGACGACCAGCGCGAGCAGTGCGGCGATCGCTTTCAGCACGCTGCGTCCCCGGGAAGAGGCATGCGGCATCGCAGGCTTGGTGACACGTTCTTCGATTCTCCGGCCTCCGGCATGGTGCCGTGGCTGCATGGGCCCCGGGCGGGTCCCGGGTTCGGTACGGGCAGCCACCCGGGCAGGCAGCAGTCCTCCACGATGTCAGGGACCGTGACACGCCCGTTTAATTCCAAAAACGATGGGGTCAGATTCTCCCCCCCCGGCCCCCGGCAGCCAGCCTCAACGGATGAACGCACGGGCTCCGGATGTCCCCACCAGGCTCCCGTCGAAATACCGCCGCAGGAAGCTGTCGAAGTCGTAGCGGTCGCTGGCCTCCATCGCCGCCTGTTCCGTCAGGGAGTGCTGCGCCAGTTCCACCAGCTCGGCCTCACGCGGCAGCGGGCAGTTGCTGCGGAAGGTCTCGCGGTGCTGCTCGGAGAGCCGCCGGGCGTAGCGATAGAAGCCCTCCTCGCGCGCCATCATGTCCTCCAGCATGCGCGCCGACGGCGTCAGCGCCGGCTGCTCGACCTTGCCCCACTGCTCGCTCAGCGAGCGGCGGTACGGGTCCCCGGGCAGCCCCTGGTCCAGCACCGCGGCCACGGGCCGCAACAGTGCAAGGATCTCGCGGGCCATCTCCGGCAGCGGCACCTCGCCGCGCTCGCAGCGCAGCGTGAGGCCCGGCTCGCGCCCGCGGTGGGCGACCTCGAGCAGGTTGGCGTCGATGTCCGCGATCGCGCTGGCGGGCAGGGGCGCGCTCGGCAGCAGCAGTGCCGCGAGACAGAGCGTCTCCAGGAACCGCAGCTGGCTCTCGTCGACGCCGAGCGGGTGCTGGGCGTTCACGTCCACCGAACGCAGCTCGACGTAGGCCACGCCCCGCGACTCCAGCGCATCGGTGGGCTTTTCGAAGCGCTCCAGCGGCTGCTTCGGCCGCACCGTGCTGTAGTACTCGTTCTCGATCTGGAGGATGTTCGCGTTCAGCTGGCGGTAGTCGCCGTTCACCTTTACGCCGAGGCGCGCCCACTCGGCGCTCTCGGTGGTGATCGCGCAGCGCAGGCTCTCCACGTAGTCGTCCAGCGAGTTGTAGTTGGCCTTGATCCCGGTGTCCGCCTCCTTGCGGTTGGTGTAGCCGATGTCCCCCATCCGCAGACTGGTCGCGAAGGGCAGGTAGCTGCTGTCGTCGTCGAAGTCCTCGAGCCTTGCCCCGCGCCCGTCGACGAAGGAATTGCACACGGCGGGCGAGGCCCCGAAGAGGTAGGGCACCATCCAGCCGAAGCGCAGCAGGTTGCGGACCATGCCCATCATCCGCCGGTCCCGGTAGGCCCGGGAGTCGGACTCGCCCTGCAACTCGGCCAGCACCGGCCACAGCGAGGGCTGCGGGGAGTAGTTGAAGTGCACCCCGGCAATCACCTGCATCAGGCGCCCGTAGCGGTGCCCCAGGCCGACGCGGTAGACGGTCTTCATGCGGCCGGCGTTGGAGTGCCCGTACTGCGCCACCGGAATGGACTCCTCGCCGTTGATCACGCAGGGCATGCTGGTCGCCCAGAGCAGTTCCTCGCCGACCCGGGCCGCGGCAAAGGCCTGCAGGTCCTGCAGGAATCCCAGTGTCTCGCGCGCGTCGTCGAAGGGCGGCGTCACCAGCTCCAGCAGCGCCTCGGAGTAGTCGGTGGTGATGTAGGGATGCGTCAGCGCGGAACCCAGGGCCGAAGGGTGCGGCGTCTGGGCAATGGAGCCGGCCGCCTGCACGCGCAGGGTCTCCTTCTCCAGGCCGATGCGTCCCCGCAGCATCTGCGCGGGCAGGCGTTCACCGAGTTCGTGGACGAGGTGCTGCAAGTCGCTTTCCGGACGGGTCACGCTTGATCCTTTACGCCGGCGGCAAAGGTGCGGAACATACCGCAACGACCGGTCCCGGTCACTTGGCTTAGGCTATGGTGATGTTTCGCGATCTGCACAACCTGGTCCGGGGGCTTGGCGAGCGGCTGCTGCCCGCGCCCGCGACTGCCCCGCTGGACGACACCGAATGGAGGCAACTGCGCGCGAACGCGGCCTTCATCGGCCTGTTGCCGTCTGCGGAGATGGAGGCGCTGCGGGAACGGGTCGGCGAATTCCTGGGCCGCAAGACCTTCAAGGACATCGGCATGCGCCTGGATCCGTGGCAGCGGCACCTGATCGCGGCCTACGCCTGCCTGCCCATCCTGCACCTCGGCATCGACAGGTACCGCGACTGGCAGACGGTGATCGTGTATCCGGACACCTTCGCACCCGAACAGGAATGGGTCGACGAGGCCGGCGTGCATCACCAGGCGGTGATGCCGCAGGCGGGAGAGGCCTGGGAACGCGGTCCGGTGGTCCTGTCCTGGAACGACATCGCGGACGACGGCGCGGTGATCGTGCACGAAGTGACGCACACGCTCGATGCCGGCAACGGCGACGTGAACGGCTTTCCGCCCCTGCCCCGGACGCTGCCGCCGGCCGAGTGGACCGACACCTTCAGTGCCGCCTACGAGCAGCTCCAGCAGGAACTCGAGCGGGGCACGGAACCGGTGATCGACCCCTACGCCGCCACCGACCCGGCCGAGTTCCTGGCGGTGGTCGCGGAGTACTTCTTCTTCTCGCCCGCCTACCTGCAGGCGGAATGGCCCGCGATCTACCGCCTGCTCGGCCTCTATTTCGGTCTGGAACCGCACCGGTGGGCCGACGAGATCCCGACCCGGCTGCCATGGGCCAGGGACTGAGCGCACCGTTCGCTCGATGCGCAGCCGGCTGGCCGCAGCACCCCGTGGCACATATCGACGCGTATCGCGATGACGTTGAACGGCTCCGTCACAGTCGGGCGGTCGCGCCTTCCAGGGCCTCCAGCGCCTGCATCCAGGCGGCCTCGGCCTCCTCGAGTTCCTGACGCAGCCGCCCCTGGCGCTGCAGCAGGACCTCCAGCTGGCCGCCATCCACCCCGTCGTACAACTCCGGATTCGCCATCGCCGTCTCCACCGCTTCGAGTTCCTCCTGCAGGCGGGAACAGCGCGCCTCCTCGCGCTCCGCGGCCCGGCGCAGCGGCTTCAGGGACTGGCGCTGGCGGGCGGCCTGCTGCCGCCGCTCGCGGCCGCCCTCGCGCTCCGGCGCGGCGGGGGCACTTGAGTCGCCGCGCGGTGCCTCGGTCGCCTGAGCGCGCACCCGGGTCAGTTCACGGGCGTAGTCGTCGAGGTCCCCCTCGTACTCCTCGACCCGGCCCTCGCGCACGCGCCAGAAGCGGTCGCAGACGCGGGTCAGCAGGTCGCGATCGTGCGAGACCACCACCAGCGCCCCCGCGTAATCCTCCAGCGCCTCCGTCAGGGCCTCGCGCATGTCCAGATCGAGGTGGTTCGTGGGCTCGTCGAGCAACAGCACCGCCGGAGCCTGGCAGACCAGCATCGCGAGCACCAGCCGGACCCGCTCGCCACCGGAGAGCCCGGCCACGGGCATGTCGGCGCGCGTGCCCGCGAAGCCGAAGCCGCCGAGCAGGTTGCGCAGTTCCTGCTCGGTCATCGCCACCTCCAGCCGCTGCAGGTGCAGCAGCGGGCTCGCGGCCTCGTCCAGCTGCTCGCGCTGATGCTGCGCGAAGTAACCGACCACCAGGCCGGGCTCCACCTCGCGCTCGCCCCCGCTCAGCGGCAGCAGGCCGGCCAGCACCGACAGCAGCGTCGACTTGCCGGCGCCGTTCGGCCCCAGGATGCCGATGCGATCGTCCGGCCGCAGCCGCAGCGTGGCGGGATGCAGGCGGGTCTTCCCCTCCGTGACGACGCTGGCGTGGTCCAGGCGAAGCAGGGGGTCGGGCAGGCGTTCCGGTGCCGGAATCTTCAGGTGCATCGGCCGGGCCGCGCGCAGCACCGCGATCTCGTCCAGCTTCTCCAGGCGCTTCAGGCGGCTCTGCGCCTGCCGGGCCTTGGTCGCCTTCGCCCGAAAGCGCGCGACGAAGCGTTCGAGGTGGGCGCGTTCCTGCGCGACGCGTGCCGCCGCGGCCTCGGTCTGCGCGAGGATCTCGGCCCGGCGGCGCTCCGCGGCACTGTAGCTGCCGGTGAACAATTGCACCTGCCGGTGCTCGATGTGCGCGACGTGCGTGACCACCGCATCCAGGAAGCGCCGGTCGTGGGCGATCACGATCAGCGTGCCCGGATAGCGCCGGAGCCAGTCCTCGAGCCACAGCACGGTCTCGAAGTCGAGGTGGTTGGTGGGCTCGTCCAGCAGCAGGAGGTCCGAGCGCGTCATCAGGGTGCGGGCCAGCCCCAGGCGCATGCGCCAGCCGCCGGAGAACTCCGACACCGCCCGATCCGGGTCCGACGGCTCGAAGCCGAGGCCGGCCAGCAACTGCCGGGCACGCGCATCAGCGCTCCAGCCGTCGATCGCGTCGATCTCGGCGTAGAGGTGCCCGCGCTCTTCGCCGTCCTCGGTCCGCTCGAGCCGCGCCTGAAGCTCCCGCAGGGCCCGGTCGCCATCCAGCACGTAGTCCACCGCCTTCCGGGGGCTGGCCGCCACCTCCTGCGGCAGGTGCGCCAGCACCCAGCCCCGGGGCCAGTCGATGGTGCCGGCATCCGGCACCATCTCGCCACGCAAGGCCGCCAGCAGCGTGCTCTTTCCGCTACCGTTGGCGCCGGTCAGGCCGACGCGCCAGCCGGGATGGATCGCAAAGGAGGCATTGCGGACCAGCGCCTGGCCACCGCGACGCAGTTCCACGTTCTCGAAACGGATCATAGGCGCGCAAGTGTAACGTGAAGCCCGCGCGCGATGCCCGCGGCGGCCGTGTGGGAGCGTGCCGCGCACGCGAATGGGCGTCGGCTGAAGCCCCCGGCCTCGGACGCGCCCGGGACGCGTTCGCGAGCAGGCTCGCTCCCACAGGGGCCCGGGATCCGCACCGTAGGAGGCCAGCCCCCTGGGCGACATGCCCCGGCGCCGGATCGCCGAGAGGGCTCGCCTCCCACGAGGGCTTCGCAGCCAAATATTCGCGCTTTCTAATATAATAGGGGTCATCGCGCGCCCCGGGCACATCAGCGCCCCCCCCGGCACGCCCGAACGGAACAAGGAACCGAATCATGAAGAGACATGCGAAGACCGGCCTGCTGGCCTCCCTGCTGATGGTGCTGTTGCTCTGGGCCCCTGCGGCCCCGGCCTCCGTGATGGTGCTGGTACACGGCTATCTCGGTGACGGGCAGGGCTTTCACCGGGCCGGCGTGGTCGATGCCCTGGATGCCGGGGGCTGGCATTACGGCGGCAACTGGCGCCCCGCGCCTGATGGCCGGGTACGCCTCGTCGGGGACGCCGGCACCGGCGAACGCACGGTCTACACCGTGAACCTGCCGGCCACCGCCCCGCTGGCCCTGCAGGCCGACTGGCTGACGGCGATGCGCCGCGCGGCAGAGCAGCGCCACCCCGACGAGCCGATTACCCTGGTCGGGCACTCCGCCGGCGGCGTGGTCGCACGCCTGGCGCTGGTCCGCGGTGGCCAGGGGGCCGTCGAGCATCTGATCACGATCGCCAGTCCGCACCTGGGTACCGAGCGTGCGCTGCAGGCATTGCAGGCGACAAACAGCGGCGGCATGTTCGGGCCCTTCCGCCAGATCCTCACGCGCCAGGCCCTCGGCAGCAGCAACTACGAGGCCATCCGGCAGTCGCAGGCCCTGCTGCTCGACCTCGCGCCGCCGCACCGTGGCAATCTGCTCGGCTGGCTGAACGTGCAGGAACACCCGGAGATCACCTACGACGCGGTGGTCCGCAACACCGGTTTCCGGATGGGCGGCGACATCCTGATCCCCGCCTGGAGCCAGGATCTGAACCAGGTCCCCGCACTGCGCGGACGCGCCTCCGTGATCGCCAGCCCGCTGGGTCACAGCCTCGATGCAACGGATGTCAGGGTAATCCTCGAGCGAATCGCCGCGCGGGCGGGGTGACTCCAACCCGAATCGCCGGGAGGCCCCGCCTCCTGTAAGAGCCGGAGCGGCCGTGTGGGAGCCTGCCTCGCACGCGAATGGGCGTCGGCTGAAGCCCCGGCCTCGGGCGCGCCCGGGACGCGTTCGCGAGCAGGCTCGCTCCCACAGGGGCCCGGGATCCGCACCGTAGGAGGCCAGCCCCCTGGGCGACCCGTTCTCCAAGCGCCCGATCGCCGAGAGGGCTCGCCTCCCACAGGGCGATGAGCGTGCCGGGAATCACGTCCGGAGGCTGCTCCCACCGTAACCCTCACTCTGGCGCAGCGGTCCCTTTACCGCCCACCCGGCCGTCTCGCTGCCCGGGCTGGATGAAGCGCACGCAGGACAGGCCGGTCTCCAGCACCGCCCGACGCAGTGCCTCGATCGCCTGCGGACGCGGGAAGCTCGCCCGCCACGCCAACGCCACGCGCCGGCTCGGGACCGGCTCCGCGAAGCGCCGCACCGCGAGCAGACGCTGCGCGTAGCGATCGGCACCGGCCGCGGTGCAGGGCAGGATGGTCACGCCCACGCCAGAGGCCACCATGTGCCGTATCGTCTCCAGGGACGAGCCCTGCAGGTTGCGGGTGGTACTGCCGGCCTCCTCCGCGGTGCGCATGCAGCGCGGGCAGAGCTCCAGGACCTGGTCCCGGAAACAGTGGCCGGCACCCAGCAGCAGCAGGGTCGAATCCGCCATGCGGTCCAGGTTCAGCGTCTTCTCCTGACGCAGCGGATGCGCGGCCGGCAGTACGGCCACGAAGGGCTCGTCGTACAGCGGCAGCGTCACGACGCCGGGCTCGTCGAAGGGCAGGGACACGACGATCGCGTCGAGTTCGCCCTCCTTCAGCCGGTCGCGCAGGCGCGCGGTGAAGTTCTCCTCGATCACCAGCGGCATGTTCGGCGCGTCTTCGTGCAGCACCGGGATCAGCTCGGGCAGCAGGTAGGGCGCGATGGTGTAGATCGCGCCGAGCCGCAACGGACCGGAGAGCTGGTCCTGCTGCTGCGTGGCCATCTCCCGAAGCACGCCGACCTCGTCCAGGATCCTGCGCGCCTGACGGACCAGGCCCTCGCCGGCCGGGGTCAGCGTCACCTCGCCGTGCCCCCGCTCGAACAGGGTCACGCCGAGCTCGTCCTCGAGCTTGCGCACCGCCACCGACAGCGAAGGCTGGCTGATGTGGCAGGCATCCGCCGCCCGGCCGAAGTGCCGTTCGCGGGCCACCGCCGCCACGTATCGAAGCTCGTTCAGCGTCACCGTGTCGACTCCCCGGGATCCCGTGCCGGTGTCTCCCCGTCGAGCACCCGCCCCCCCTCGGGCAGATCCATGCTGACCACGCGCACCCGGCGTCCCCGCAGCGTGATCTCGCCCGAATGCCTCGAGTGGCCATCGGTCGCGAACTCGAAGCGGTAGGTCCGGGCCAGCATCAGCCCCCAGGATCCGCCGCGCACGACCCTGACGCCTTTCTGCACCACGCTGCTGTCCAGGAACTGCACGTCGGCCCGGGCACACAGGTCGCGCGCGACCTTGCGTGCGCGTTCGAGGCTGCGCCAGGCGTCGTTGAAGTAGAGGACAACCAGCACGATGGCAAGGATCACGAAGAGTCCGGTCATGAACCGGTATCATACGCGCAGGACCGACCCGTGCTCACCCCGCGACATCCGCCCGCAGCCGTGGCGGCCCTGAGCAGAATGGACCCAGCCGATGACATCGCCCGAACCTTCCTTCGACGCCCTCCTCCAGGCCCTGCGCGGTGCCGGCCGGGAGGAACTGCTGCCACGCTTCGACGGCCACCTTGCGGTGTCGGAGAAGGCCGACGGCAGCCTGGTCACCAGTGCCGACCACGCGGTGGACCGGCGCCTGCGCGACGTACTGGGCCAGCTGTTCCCGGAAATCCCGGTGCTGAGCGAGGAGCAGTCGCGCGACGCGCAGCAGGCGGCGCTGGAGGGGAGCGGCCCCTGCTGGCTGCTGGACCCGCTCGACGGCACCACCAATTTCGCGGGCGGCATGCCCTTCTTCGCGATCTCGCTCGCGCTGATCGACACCGACGGCGTGAAATACGGCGCCACCTACGACCCCATCCGCGATGAGCTCTTCAGCGTCGCGCGCGGCAGGGGCCTGCGGCTGAACGGCGAGACCCCGGCCGGCCGGCCACCGGAGCGGGCCGACCTGTCGCGCTGCACGGCCCTGGTCGACTACAAGCGCCTGCCGCATCGACTCGCGCTGGCCCTGGTGACGGAACCGCCCTTCCGCTCCCAGCGCAACCTCGGCGCCTGCGCCCTCGAATGGGCGTGGCTGGCGGCCGGCCGGGCCGATCTCTACCTGCACGGCGGCCAGGCGCTGTGGGACAGCGCCGCGGGCACTCTGATGCTGGCGGAATCCGGCGGGCGCCAGAGCACGCTGGACGGCAGCCCCGTGTTCCGCCGCAGCCTGCAGAAGCCCTCCGCGGTCGCCGCGCGATCCCCCGGGCTGCAGGATGCCTGGCTGCACTGGCTGGAGGGCGCATCCTGACGCCCACTCCGGTCCGAACGCCGCCGCGCCATCGAGGACTTTCAACGCCGGCTCGCCCCGGGGCCGCGTTCCGGCTACGATGGCGGGCTTTGCGCCTGCTGATCAGAGCACGATGAACGACACCGTCGACCAACTCCTCGCCCGGGAACCCCACCGCCGGGTCCGCATCGGCGAGACCGAGATCACATTGCTCGGCACCGCCCACGTGTCGCCGGCGAGTGCGCGGGTGGTCACCGACCTGATGGCCACCGGCGTCTTCGACACCGTCGCGATCGAACTCTGCATGAGCCGCCAGCGCGCGATGCTCGACCCCGAGGCGATGAGCAGGATGGATCTGTTCAGCGTGATCCGCAGCGGTCAGGCACCGATGATCGCGGCGAGCCTCGCGCTCGGGGCCTACCAGCAGCGACTGGCCGACCAGTACGGCATCGAGCCGGGCGCGGAGATGCGCGCGGCGATGTTCGGCGCGCTGGAAAAGGGGCTGCCGCTGGCATTGATCGACCGCGACATCGGCCTGACCCTGCGCCGGGCCTACCGCGCGGTGCCCTGGTGGCAGCGCATGGGACTGGTCGGGGGACTGTTCGCCAGCGTGCTGAGCCGGGAGAAGATCGCCGAGGAGGACATCGAGCGCCTGAAGGAGGGCGACATGCTCGAGTCCACCTTCAACGAGTTCGCCGAACAGTCGCGGGAACTCTATGTGCCACTGATCGACGAGCGCGACCGCTACATGGCCGCGCATCTCCGCAAGCTGGCGGAGGGGGACGCGCGCCAGGTGCTGGCCGTGGTCGGCGCGGGACACCTGAAGGGCATCGAGAACTACGTGGCCCTCGACCGGCAGCGGCCCGATGACGTGCTGGAGCAGCTGGAGAAGTCCCCGCCGAAGGCACGCTGGCCGAAATACATCCCGTGGGTGGTGGTCGGCATCATCCTGACGGGCTTCGTGATCGGCTTCAGCCGCAACACCGAACTCGGCCTGCAGATGGTGCTGGACTGGATCATGATCAACGGTGGCCTGGCGGCGGTGGGCGGCATCATCGCGCTCGCGCACCCGGTCACGATCGGCGCGGTGGCGCTCGCCGCGCCCCTGACCTCGCTGAATCCGACCATCGGCGTGGGCTTCGTCGCGGCGGCGGTGGAGATCTACATGCGCAAGCCGCAGGTGGGCGACTTCGCCAGCCTGCGCCGCGACACCACCAGCGCGCGCGGATGGTGGACCAACCGGGTGTCACGGGTCCTGCTGGTCTTCATGCTGACCACGCTCGGTTCTGCGATGGGCACCTACATCGGCGGGGCGCGCATCTTCGGCCACCTCTTCGGCAGCGGTTAGGGTGAAAGAATATGGCGTGCGCCTCGGGAACCGGTAGGGCGGAAGAGCGCAGCGTCATCCGCC